>CAYUJX010000208.1:0-1001 GCA_964445125.1 uncultured Microbacteriaceae bacterium | reverse complement strand
CATGTTACTCTTTAAAATTCATAAATATAATCTACTGCTTTTTTTCTACCAGACACTACTTCACGTTTCTGGAATTTTGTCGCAAAGTATTTAAGAGTTTGTTGCAATGATTTTGCACAATTAACTGTAAGACGGGAGAACAGTTCTCCCGTCTTCAGAACAAGGGTTCCAGTTTTCTGGAAGCCTGTTTGAGTAGGGGTATTTATTACGGTGAATTGTTTCACATCTTCTACGTTTACGCGTAACCCCCTCCGTTTCTCGTCACCTATTTTATTTATTGTTATTTTCATAAAAAGTATGTGTTATTTTTTTGTAATTATGTGATTTTAATTTTGCACTAACTTGCCATGCAGTTGTTGCCATATATTCCCATGGGCTCAACCAAGTTGATTGACTTAAAATTAACCATGTATGGTTATCAACATCATTTTGAATAAAAGCTTGAAATGTTTCGTTAATATTCTTCATAAATTGCCCATTATTCTTATTATTATTTTCCAACAGTAATAATAAATGGTATCTTTCATATCTTCGAAATGACTATTTATTTTTTCTTTAAGTTTACGACCACAATTAGCCGAAACTTTATTTTCTATTATATTTAAAATTTCTCCATATATTTCACCCTGGAATTTATGATTAAGATTTTTCATGTCCTACTAGTTTGGTTTTTGACGTTAGAACTGATACTATGCCAGATGTTATCCACAAAATCAACTTTAATGTTGATCGTGATGTAGCTTCTGGTGTTACCCCTGATGGTACTTCTGATGGTACTTCTGATGATAGTCCAAATGTTATCAGTGATTTTATATCTAAGATTTCTCATATTCTACTTTTATTTTTTTCCACAAATTATCATGTATATTATCTTTCATATTGTCGAAAGATTCATATATTTCGTTTTGAAAATAACAATCAGTATAAATTACAACATCTATTTTTTGCTAGATTATGTGGGATATTTCGTTTTTTATTTTAGATTTAAGATTTTTCATGTC
>CAYUJX010000207.1:0-1007 GCA_964445125.1 uncultured Microbacteriaceae bacterium | reverse complement strand
AGTATTATGATTGGGATGTAGTAATGAAGCAGTGGACTTCTTTATTTGAGAGTATGGTGAATGTAAAATGAACATATTAATCACAGGAGCATTAGGTTTAATCGGGAGAGCATTATATAATAAACTTAAATTATTTCATAATGTATATGGTATTGATAAACCTTATGGAGTACAAATATCAGATATAAAAAAATATGATTTGAACTATTATGATTTAATAATTCATTGTGCGAGTAACTGTATAATAAGAGATGTGATTAAGCACCCAGAATTAATGACTGAAAACATTAATAATACTATAGCAGTAATGGAGTATTGTAGAAAACATAAAACTAAAATAGTGTTATTTAGTAGTAGTAGAGCAGGAACAAACAATCATAACCCTTACATTACAGGTAAAAAATTCATGGAAGAAATAAGCAAAGCATACTATGAATGTTACGATGTTGAATCAATAATTATTAGACCAGAAACAATATGGGGTCCTAACGATAATAAAGAAAGAGTTATACCATTATGGATAAAAGCAGCAATGAATAATAAACCGTTAATCATTTATGGTGATGACAAAAAAATGTTACCACCATTATATATTGATACTTTTATTGATGAATTATTAAAAATCATTTTTGATAAAGATTATTATAAAACTGGAGAATATTTTAAGATAACTGGTTACCCTATGACAGCAAAAGAAGTAGCTGAAACAATTATTAAACAAACAAATTCTAAAAGCAAAATAATATATAAGAAAGCAGAGCTTAGTCAACCACAACAATATGATACAAGTAATACTTGGTACATAGGAGAACCAAATAATTTTGAGAACAACCTTAAAAAAGTATTAAGAGGTATAACAAAATGAAGTTAAGCGTGGGAATAAGATGTTATAATGACATAGAATTTTTACCAATGGTACTACACCAAGCAGAAAAATGTGCTGATGAGATACGAATAATATTTGATGATAGAACAAATGATGGTAGCATAGAATATGTTAAAAAGAA
>CAYUJX010000206.1:0-1013 GCA_964445125.1 uncultured Microbacteriaceae bacterium | reverse complement strand
GACCGAATCGAGATTGAGAAACTTCTCGATTCGGGCCACTCCCAAACAATGATTGCCCAGAAAGTGGGCTGTCACCGGTCCACGATTTCACGGGAGATCAGACGCAGGTCCTGGTCGCCCGAGCGAGTCCATGCGAACCTGCGACCATATTTGCGCAACAAACTCGACACCAGGATGCCCCGGGAGCGAATCTATCTCGCCGAGCAAGCCCAACACCACGCGACGAAACGGCAAGTGTTGTCTCATCAGCCGTATCGAATGAGCTATGACCCTTTGGTTCACCACGTGTTCTCCCGGTTGCGTGACGGGTGGACACCGGAAGAAATCGGTGGCCGGTTGCCCCACGATTTCCCGGACGACCCGCGGATGCGGGTCAGTCACGAAACCTTATATGCGTGGATTTATGGGTCCGGCAGGAAGGAACGACAACTGTGGCAATACTTGCCCAGGGGTCATAAGAAACGCCGGAAACGGGCCGGAAGGAGAGTCCAAACGGACCGCATCAGATGGCGTGTGTCGATTCATGAACGCCCCTTAGACGTCGAATCCCGGACCACGTTTGGGCATTGGGAATCAGACAGCATCGTTGGTTCAGGTCACTCGGGGGGAATACATACCAGTGTGGAACGCCAATCCAGGTTTGTGTGTGGGGCGAAGATTCCTGCGATTACTGCGGAGGCAACCTGGCGGGCGCAGTACGGAATGTTTTCCCTCCTGCCTGCCCACGCGGTGGCCTCTGTGACCGCAGATAACGGCAGCGAGTTCGCGTTTCATCACACACTCGCCGACACCATGGGGGTCCCCACCTATTTTTGTGACCCGTATTCGTCCTTCCAGCGGGGAACGAACGAACACTTCAACGGCCGCGTCAGACGCTATTTACCCAAGGGCACCAGTTTTCATGATGTCACCCAGGAAGAACTCGACGAATACATCACAGAGATCAACAACCGGCCCCGGAAAGTGTTGGGGTGGTTGACCCCGGCGGAAGTATTTCAAGAACTATGCTCGAA
>CAYUJX010000205.1:0-1016 GCA_964445125.1 uncultured Microbacteriaceae bacterium | reverse complement strand
TGATGATAGAGAGTCTATAATGTCGGCTTGTCCCCATATGTGTGTTGCACGGGACGATTGTGTATGAAACTTATATTAAATGGTGATGTATTTGATTTTAAAAAAGATATTGAAGAGCGATCGGAGTGGTTAGGATCGGATTGTAAATATTGTATAGATAGGTATAATGAAATAAGTCTTTGTAGGTCTTATAAGAACCGTGGTCGATTCTTATGGGTTTACAAACGAAAATTCAACATACTGTGTCCTATGTATAGATTGGATTGATATGTATACGTCCTTAAAAATGAGAAAATTATTGTTGTATGGTCCTTCTGGAATAACAATTGATATGTGTAAATATTGTGTATATATGAAAATATTTGATGTACCGGGGTTAGGACCTGAATTGGTGTGTACATTATCTAGGTATAACGTGTTTTCTTCAAAATTCACTACACAAAATTGTTTGGAATATAATGGTGAATTATTTACAACTAAATCAAGTAGAGTGGTTTATGTGTGTGACAAACATAGATTATTAGATGGATGTGAGTTATGAATTAATGGATAAATATATAAATATTGGAGATATATAGCGTGAAATTACGTAACCGATGGGCTATTACACATATAGGGTGTTGTGATGTGAATTGCAATTCTATAGAAAGATATAGACCTTTTTGTAAGTATTGTGAACATACAGGAGAAAACGTGTATTTCGAAGTTAATCACGATAATATTATATATATGCGTGATTTAGATGGTGTGTATTTTTGTAAACGATATAGATATAGACTACGACGGTATGTTGATAGGTGTAGGTTGTCATGGTAAAGATATGTATACGTCCTGTTTCTGTTGTCCACATCAATATAATCCCCTCGAACAATTATTTGTTCAATGGGTTAAAATAAACGATTTTAGTAGTGATAAACCCAAGGGTATCGTTGTATGTCAAAATTGGAGATTACCGTAAATTACTATATATATTAAATTATGAATGCGAATTATAAACAAAAAGGGAGTTTAATCAT
>CAYUJX010000204.1:0-1022 GCA_964445125.1 uncultured Microbacteriaceae bacterium | reverse complement strand
AAACAAATATACATTACCGATAATGATATGAAGAGGTTAAGAGAATTGATAATGGGGGCGAGAGAGTTCGGTAATGAAGACAAAAAGTATTTAAAGGAATTAGAGGATGAATTAGATAAGGGAGAGGTGGTTAATTCTCAAGATATTCCCAATGATGTTATTACAATGAATTCTAAAGTTCGCCTAAGGGACATAAACGCGCAGAAAGAAATGATTTGTTGGCTGGTTTTTCCTGATGACTCTAACGCTGACCAAGGCAAAATATCTATTTTAGCGCCAATTGGTACTGCATTGCTTGGTTATAAAGTTGGAGATATTATTGAATGGAAGGTGCCAGCAGGAGTAACAAAATTGAAGGTCGAAGAGATTTTATATCAACCGGAGGCTGCCGGTGATTACCAGTCGTAAATTCAATAAAGACCTCTTTATCATTATTTAAATCAAAGAGCTTTAAAGGGCTTATTTTAAGATCTAAAAATATTTAGCCAATGGTCCGAAACACGATGGATCTTCTCTTGCGATAGGCAAAAACTACATAAAGAAAATATTTCTTTTCTTTAATATTTTATTTATGGATGTTTTTTCTTATCGCTTAACCGAAAGGAATCCGAGAGATGTGGTCACCGAAAAGGGAGATAAAAAATTCCCGCTATTATTTCTTTCAATTATTTTTTTATCTCTCTTTTCGAGGGAGAAGACTAATTCACTCTTCGTCAACCGTTACACATTCTATATCAGGATAAAAATATATAAGAGGGGGTGATTTTCCCTTCTTATATATTTTTTAAGCGTTCGTCTTCTCTTTAGCATTACGCGATAAAAATAATTCAAATTTCCGCTTTTACTAAATTTTAATTATTTTTTGAGTGTTATGCTTCTTCATTCGCTTTTATATTTCTGATATTGTTTTTTGTAAAAGAGGGGTATCTTTCCCCTGTTTACAAAAAGTAATACTCTTTCTCCCTGGCAATACTCTCATCAGGTAAATTACTGTTTGCCTGGTGAGTGTATTGCTCTTTCTT
>CAYUJX010000203.1:0-1023 GCA_964445125.1 uncultured Microbacteriaceae bacterium | reverse complement strand
TCTCCCAGAGCTCGCAAACATTGCCGTCGAGCGGGTCGATCGCGTGATTTTCATCGCGTGTGGAACGGCGGCGTATGCCTCCATGTTGGGGGCTTATGCAATGGAGAAATGGTCGGGCATTCCCACCACTGTTGAGCTTTCGCACGAGTTTCGCTACCGCGACCCGGTCGTTGGCCCGGGAACTCTCGTCGTGTCTGTGAGTCAATCGGGCGAAACGATGGACACGTTGATGGCAGTGCGATTTGCTGGGGAGGCTGGAGCCCAGACACTTTCGTTGTGCAACACACAGGGGGCAACAATTCCGCGGGAATCTACCTCAACCCTTTACACCTACGCGGGCCCAGAGGTTGCTGTTGCCTCCACGAAAGCTTTTCTTTCGCAGGTTGTCGCAATTTATTTGCTGGGTCTCTACCTCGGTCAGAAAAGAGGCGTCGTGAGCGATGAACAGGCGGCCAGCCTCGCCGCTGACTTACACGCATTGCCCGACCAGATTCAGGAAATGGTCGAAACGGGTCCGCGCATTAAACAAATGGCGGGGTGGATGGTCGACACCCGATCGGTGCTCTATCTCGGTCGCCATGTGGGCTACCCGGTTGCGTTGGAGGGAGCTCTCAAACTCAAAGAGCTTGCCTATATTCATGCCGAAGGCTTTGCCGCCGGGGAACTTAAGCACGGACCTATTGCGTTGATTGAGCCTGGCCAGATTGTTTTTGTGATTGTGCCGAGCCCGCGTGACCCTTCTTCCCTTCACAGCAAGGTCGTCTCGAACATCCAAGAGATTCGTGCCAGGGGTGCGCGGGTCATAGCCATTGCCGAAAAAGGCGATGCCGCTGTCTTGCCCTATGCAGACGAGGTGATTCCCATTCCCCTGGCATCGACGTTCATGGAACCGCTGTTGGCTGTTGTTCCCCTGCATATTTTTGGTATGGAACTGGCCGGGGCCAAGGGGCTGGATATTGACCAGCCACGAAACCTGGCGAAGTCCGTCACGGTGGAATAGTCGAAGGTCACACGCATGATGGT
>CAYUJX010000202.1:0-1029 GCA_964445125.1 uncultured Microbacteriaceae bacterium | reverse complement strand
GTTTCTTCTGTCAGGGTGGGGCGCTGTGCAATGAGCACTGGTGATTCCTTTCGGCTAAGTGTCCGCTATATGACACCTGGTTGACGGCCGGCCTAGGCCGTAACTAACTATGTGGTTGTGGGGGTGATGGGGTGAAACCTGGGATATCCCAGCGATTAAATCCCGCTATACGCGACGACGCTTGGGCGGACGGCAACCATTGTGAGCCTGAGGTGTCACATCGGTAATCGAGCCCACCTCAAGGCCAGCGGCCTGGAGCGAACGAATGGCTGTCTCGCGACCGGAGCCCGGTCCCTTGACGAAAACTTCCACCTTTTTCATCCCGTGCTCTTGAGCCTGCCGAGCAGCAGACTCTGCAGCTAGCTGAGCGGCATAGGGGGTCGACTTACGAGAGCCTTTGAAGCCCACACCACCGGAAGACGCCCACGAAATGACGGCGCCGGACGGGTCCGTGATCGACACGATGGTGTTATTGAAGGTGGACTTGATGTGAGCCTGGCCCACAGCAATATTTTTCTTGGTCTTACGCCGCGGCTTGCGGGCGGTCGACTTGGGTGCTGCCATTGTTTTTTCTCCGTGATTCTAAATCGAGGGGTAGATGACCAATACGGCCGATTAAGCGGCTTTTTTCCTGCCCGCAACAGTACGCTTGGGGCCTTTACGAGTGCGAGCATTGGTCTTCGTGCGCTGACCTCTCACGGGGAGTCCGCGACGGTGTCGCACACCCTGATAGCTGCCAATTTCCACCTTGCGGCGAATGTCAGCGGTAACTTCACGGCGCAGGTCACCCTCCACCTTGAATGTGCCTTCGACGTACTCACGCAGAATCAAAAGCTGGTCGTCGGTCAAGTCCTTGACGCGAGTGTTGGGGTCAATCCCAGTCACCTCGAGCGTTTGCTTCGAGCGTGTGCGGCCGACCCCATAAATGTAGGTCAGGGCGATTTCGACCCGTTTGTCACGGGGAATATCGACTCCGGCAAGACGTGCCATGTCATTTCTCCTGATGCATTGAGAGGTGTGAAGCAGGAT
>CAYUJX010000201.1:0-1046 GCA_964445125.1 uncultured Microbacteriaceae bacterium | reverse complement strand
TGCGAGTTTGGTCTGACCTCTTACACCGAGTCGGAGGTTTTCCCTCCCACTGTCAACCCTTTCTCGCCACACCACGGTTCGGGTGGCTCCAGCGGTGGCGCAGCCGCGGCAGTGGCATCGGGAATGGTCCCTTTCTCTCCGGGGAGTGACGGTGGGGGAAGTGTTCGCATCCCCGCGTGGGCCTGCGGCCTGGTGGGCCATAAACCCTCCCGAGGCCTGATCCCCGCAGGTGCTGGTTTTGATTCTTTGGGGGGCCTCGTTGTTCCCGGCCCGCTCGCGCGGTCTGTCGAAGATGCCGCGCTGCTTTTGGATGCGCTCTGTGGCAGCGCGCCGACGTTTCGCGCGACCGGCCAGCCACCCCGCCTGCACTCGTTTCGTGAACAGCTGACCACCGCCCCAGGTCCGCTGACGATTGGGATGACCACCGTAAGCCCCTGGGATGACTGGCTCAACATCACCGTTGACTCTGAAGCCTGCGACGCGATGTATCGCGTCGCAGCGCTTGCCGAGGAGGCCGGTCACACCGTGGTGCCGTGGCAGTGGAAACCGATGGCCGGCTACGCCGAAGCTTTTTACACTCTGTGGCAGGCGTCTGCGGCCTCGTTGGAAAACGATTTGGTGTCGCAAGATCTGGTGGAATCGCTCACGCGTTATTTGATGGAGCGCGGTCGGGAACTGGGTGCGCGCGACCTGGTTCACGCCCTCGGCGTGCTGAGTCGGTTTGAGACAGACACCATTAGAGCATTTTCACGCTTCGATGTGGTGCTTACTCCGGGGCTTGCCACTGGCCCCCCACCGATTGGGTTTTATGACAAAAACGACCCGGAAGAAAACTTTCGCCAGCAGGTTCGGGTCACACCATTTAGCAGTTTTGTGAACGTCTGCGGTTTGCCTGCCCTGGCACTTCCGGCCGGCCAGAACACGGAGGGGTTACCTGTGGGAGTGCACCTGATTGGGGGACCAGGTCAGGACGCTCTGGTGCTGCGTCTGGCTAGCGTGCTCGAAGCGCACATCGGTTGGGTGGGCACCAGGCCAGCTATCTGGTA
>CAYUJX010000200.1:0-1071 GCA_964445125.1 uncultured Microbacteriaceae bacterium | reverse complement strand
ACACAATCTGGTCGGCCACGAACTGGGCCTCATCGTGGGCGCTGTACCCGGTAAAACCGATAATTTCGTCGCCCGCGCCACTATCGGTGAAAAGATTCTTCGCTTTGCGGTCAAAGTTGTGTCCGATAACCGCGTTGGCCGCGTCCAAAATGTTCTGTGTTGAACGGTAATTCTGCTCGAGGAGGATGACGCTGGCCCCGGCGAAATCTCTCTCAAATTCGGTGATGTTGCGAATATCGGCGCCGCGGAACGCGTAGATAGATTGGTCAGAGTCACCCACCACCGTCAAAGAGGCCCCGGCAAGAGAACCATCCTCTCTTCGTGGAATCGAAGACTGCTCAGGGACGTGCTCGGCGGATACCTCTCGGGTGAGCTCACGAATCAGCGCGTACTGGGCATGGTTTGTGTCTTGATACTCATCGACTAGGACGTGGCGAAACCGGGTCTGGTATCTGGCTGCGACGTCCGGGAACGTTCGGAGTAGATAAACGGTTTGGCCAATGAGGTCGTCAAAGTCAAATGCCTGTGAGCGGCTGAGCTCGCGCTGATATCGGTCCCAAACCTCGATGAACAAAGCGTCCGCGGGATCAGACGAATCCGAGGCGCGACGATACGAGTCGACATCAGCGAGTTCATTTTTGTGCCGCGACATCTTGCTCATGACTGCTCTCGGAGTCAGACCTGATTCTGCGGTGTCCAGTTCTTTAAGGATTCGCTTGATTAGTGCACGCTGGTCAGCAGAGTCGTAGATGGTGAAAGAACGGGAGTATCCAAAACGGTCATGCTCTGTGCGCAGGATGCGCACGCAGGCAGAATGAAAAGTGGAAATCCACATCCCCCTTGATGCTTCGCCCACCAGAGCCTCCACGCGATCACGCATTTCACCCGCAGCCTTGTTCGTAAAAGTAATAGCAAGGATTTGGCTGGGCCACGCATCCTTCGAGGCCAGCAATCCGGCGATGCGCTGGGTCAGCACACTTGTCTTACCCGAACCCGCTCCGGCGATAATCAACAGTGCGCTACCCCGGTACTGCACTGCCTCTTTTTGCTGGGGATTCAGCCCCTGGGCTA
>CAYUJX010000199.1:0-1072 GCA_964445125.1 uncultured Microbacteriaceae bacterium | reverse complement strand
CTTAGGTTCAAGTTTTTATTGCAACAAACTTACAAAAAAGGATAAGTTTGTTGCAATAATGAAGAAGTATAAGAGATTAAAGAATGAAGAGCGAGAGAAAATAAGTCAGTTATTATCACAAGGTAAGACTTATCGGTTGATTAGCAAAGCATTAAACAGGAATGTTAGTACTATAAGCAGAGAGGTGAATAAATACCTAAAGATAGATGTAGAATACAAGGCTTTTAATGCTCAAGAAAAAGCAGAAGTATTAGCTAAAAGACGAAATTGTAAGAGAAAGATTGACAAGAACGAAGAGTTATGGAATTTTATCAAAGAGAAATTATTGTTAAGGTGGTCTCCAAAGCAAATATCAGAAACGCTTAAGTTGCAATATCCAGGAGATAAATCAATGCAAATCTCACACGAGAGCATATATACTTATTTGTATATATTACCAAAGGGAGAGTTAAAGAAGGAGCTTATTAGCTATTTACGGCAAAAGAAACGTTTAAGAAAAAATAGGAAAGGAGTTACAGATCAAAGAGGTGTTATACCCAATATGATCAGTATAGAGGAACGACCGGAAGAAGTAGCAGAAAGGACTATTCCTGGTCATTGGGAAGGTGATTTATTGATGGGCAAAGATCATAAAAGCGCATTGGGTTCACTTGTTGAGAGGACAACCAGAACAGTTATTTTAGTTCCCTTGAAAGCAAAAGATGCCACAACTGTTAGGAAGAGTTTTGCAAAAGAGATGAAGAATTTACCACAGCAAATGAAATTATCTCTTACTTATGATAGAGGAAAAGAAATGACAGAACACCAATTTTTTACAAAACAAACTCAAATTAAAGTGTATTTCTGTCATCCTAATCCCGACTTGTCGGGAGGAAAGAGGAACCAATGAAAACACTAATATGCTAATTAGAGACTTTTTCCCTAAAGGAACAGACTTTAGTAAAGTTAGTAAGAAAGAAATTAAGAAGGTTCAAAACATGTTGAATGAAAGACCAAGAAAAACCTTGAATTGGCTAACTCCTAAAGAGGTATTTAATAATTTAATTGTTGCAATAAAAACTTGAACCTACCT
>CAYUJX010000198.1:0-1094 GCA_964445125.1 uncultured Microbacteriaceae bacterium | reverse complement strand
TCGCGAGCCCCCGAACCCCATCAGTGCCGAATATGCGACCCATGAGATGGTGGCGGGACGTCTAGCGCTTCGAGTACTGAGGTGCCTTACGAGCCTTCTTGAGACCAGCCTTCTTCCGCTCTTTCACGCGGGCATCCCGTGACAGGAAGCCTGCCTTCTTGAGCAAAGCGCGGTTGTTTTCTTCATCAATCTGGTTCAAAGAGCGGGCGATTCCCAAACGCAATGCGCCGGCCTGGCCGGAGGGTCCACCACCGGTGATGCGAGCGATTACATCGTAGCTTCCGGCCAGCTCAAGGACCGTAAAGGGGTCATTGATGAGCTGCTGGTGAAGCTTGTTGGGAAAGTACTGCTCGAGCGTGCGCCCGTTGACGGTATACGTGCCAGCGCCAGGAACCAGGCGAACGCGAGCAATAGCCTGCTTGCGTCGGCCGACGGCGTGGCCACTTACGGTCAGTTTGCCACGAGGCTTCTTCTCGACGGCCTCTGCGGCGCCGGGGGTCTCGGTACTAAACGACGTGGGAGCTTCTGCTTCCACTGCGGAGTCTTGAGTTTCTTCTGTCATAGCCACTGTTTTCGTGTCCTTAGCTTGAGCGCTACTGCGCGATCTGGTCGAGAGAGTAGGGCTTAGGCATTTGAGCCTGGTGGGGGTGTTCGCCGCCGGTGTAGACCTTGAGCTTGGCCATTTGTTCGCGTCCCAAGGTGTTCTTGGGCAGCATGCCTCGAATAGCTTTTTCGACAGCGCGAATGGGGTTGGTTTCCATCAGCTTGTCGTAGGTTACCCCGGTCAGGCCTCCCGGATATCCCGAGTGTCGGTAGGCAATCTTCTGGGCTAACTTGGCGCCTGTGAGGACCACTTTGTCGGCATTCACAATGATGACGTGGTCGCCCATGTCCATGTGAGGGGCGAAAGTGGGCTTGTGCTTCCCACGCAGCAGAGCTGCCGTGTGAGAGGCGAGGCGGCCCAAAACCACGTTCGTGGCGTCAATGATGAGCCACTCTCGCTGAACATCAGCGGGCTTAGGTGAAAACGTGCGCGTCATGCGACATTCCTTGGGGTTCGAGGTGTTCGTGAATCCCGCTCCGTGGGTGTTCTG
>CAYUJX010000197.1:0-1102 GCA_964445125.1 uncultured Microbacteriaceae bacterium | reverse complement strand
ATCTACACTGCTGTGAACACTCTTTCCCTACACGACGCTCTTCCGATCTCCCGCGTCGCCGCCAGCAGCTGCAGGCGCAGCTGCAGCTGCGACGGGCGCAGCTGCAGTGACTTCGAAGACTTCTTCGAATTTCTTCACGAACTCGGTGAGTTCGATCAGCGAAAGCTCTTTGAAGCCGTCAATGAGCTGATCTGTTGAGAGCTTGGCCATTATTTCTCCTTAGTTTCTTGTGGTCTGTGGTTCTGACAGCTTTAGCTGTCAGACTCCTGCTTCTGGCGAAGCGCTTCGACGGTGCGAACGGCTTCAGCCAGAGGGGCATTGAACATGTATGCAGCACCAAACAGCGAAGCCTTGAAGGCGCCGGCAAGCTTGGCCAGCAGGACCTCTCTGCTTTCGAGGTTTGCCAGCTGCATAACTTCTTCTGCCGAGATGGGGGCGCCATCGAAATAGCCACCCTTAATCACCAGTTGTGGGTTGTCCTTGGCAAAGTCACGCAGGCTCTTAGCCACACTCACAGCATCGCCGTGAATAAAGGCAAGAGCGGAAGGGCCGATAAGCATGCCATCGAACGCATCGATGCCCGCTTCTTTGGCCGCAATCCTTGTCAACGTGTTCTTCACCACGGCATAGGTAGCGTCAGCCTGGATGCCCCGACGCAGTTTTTTAAGCTGCGCGACACTCAGACCGCGATACTCAGTCAGCACAATGGCCGATGAAGAACGGAAATGCTCCGTTAATTCAGCGACCGCTGCTTCCTTGTTCGCCATGGTGCTCCTTCTGTACGACGTAATCGGCACCGAAGATGCGGGCACAAAAAAAGCTCCGGCACATGTGCACGGAGCTTAGATAACTGATGTCAGATACCGTTACTGTCATACACCTGCGCGGGCCCTCAAGAAAGAATCTTCTTGATGCTTCGAGAAATGTGCATGAGCACTTTCCTAAACCAGCGGTCTTCGGTAGCCCCATACTATGCCCCCGGTGACACCTTGGCAATCTGCCGACGAGACTCATCTAAAGTGCTCGCGAAATGGGGTGCATGCCTCATTTCATAAATGCTCGCGAAATGCCGGCCATCGTGTGAGTGCTGCGGTGTGCTTAG
>CAYUJX010000196.1:0-1131 GCA_964445125.1 uncultured Microbacteriaceae bacterium | reverse complement strand
CCATCGGGCTGCTGTTTGTTGGGATGTTGGCGCTCGGCGTCATCATCATTTCCCGTCTTGATTCTTACTCGGGGTCCCTCACCAGCATTCTCTTCGGCGACGCGCTTGGCGTCAGCACTGGCGATATCACGGGTCAGGCAATTCTGCTCGGAATCGTTTTGGTCGTGTCTCTTGTTCTTTATCGACCTCTTGTCGCCTTGAGTCTCAATCGCGATAAGGCCGAGCTCCTGGGTATGCATCCGGGTCTGGCACATGCGGCACTTTTGGTTCTCATTGCTCTTGCTGTCATCGGGAGCTACCAGTCAGTGGGAACGTTGCTGGTCTTTGGCCTCTTAGTAGGCCCTCCTGCGACGGCAAGCCTGCTGTCACGTACGATCGCTCGCATGATGATTATTGCGGCGATAATTGGGGTGCTCTCGGTCTGGATTGGTCTCACGCTGAGCTATTACGGGGGAATCGCCGCCTCAGCGACCATGGCGATCATCCCGATTGTGGCCTTTTTCGTCGTTCTGATTGTTCAACAACTCACGCAGAGCCTGAAAGCGTTGGTGAGATAGGTGACGAACGCAATAGTCGGAACCGGTGTCGGCATCGAACGCGATGGCCGCGTCGCCCTAAAAACCTCGGATTTCAGCATTCCTGAGGCACAAATCACCGCAGTGATTGGCCCAAATGGGAGCGGAAAATCGACTCTCTTGCATGCCATCACTGGACTGTTGCCCCTTACCTCAGGGCACATAGAGGTGAAGGGAAAGCCCCCCAAGGAATCTCGGCGAGACGTGGCCTATGTTCTGCAACACATGAACGTGAATCCTGGAATCCCTATGACGGTGCGTGAAGTGGTGTCCATGGGGCGCTATCCCAGCACCGGAATTCTCACCCGGTTTAAGCGGGAAGACCGCGCCCAGATAACGCATGCTATGGAGCTTCTTGATATTGCCGATTTAGCTGACCGCCAAGTGTTTAGGCTCTCAGGCGGCCAACGCCAGCGAGTTTTTGTGGCGCAAGCTCTTGCCCAAGAGCACTCCATTTTGCTTATGGACGAGCCACTGACCGGTCTCGACATCGGGTCCGCGCAGACCATTGACGAAATCATCCACGAGGAACCCGCGAGAGGATGCTCGGTGGTGT
>CAYUJX010000195.1:0-1146 GCA_964445125.1 uncultured Microbacteriaceae bacterium | reverse complement strand
CGGAGTGCCCTGACGCAGAGGCCAGAGTGGGCCCAGGGACCCAATACATGGTCCATTCCAGAGCCGTGGGCTCGCCCCCAACCACCATTGTCGCGCTCACGCCAATGCCCCATTCGTCATCACTTAACACGTAAATATCTTCCGTCGCGACGTCGAGGCCACCAACACGGAAAGCCTCTTGCGCCAGCGCTTGTGCCTCCGCAGGGCTAGGGAGGGCAAGCCCTGTTTCCGGAGGGTAACATTCCCACCCAGGAAGCTCCCCCGAGCCTTCGGGAGCAGGGATTTCTTCGCAAATGGGATCCACATAGACTGAAGGATCGCTGTAATACCAGCCCCCCGAACCATTCCACGTCATCGTCAATGAAGGTCCGCTCCAGTCCTGGGACCCCATCACGTACCCCTGCCACTGAGGGCTAAAATATTCGCTTTGAAAGACGTCCCCTTCGACGCCGAAAAATGTGCCGAGCGTTCGAAGGGCCCCCTCTGGAGTTCCCTCCAAGACCATCTCATAGACGGTGCCTTGCCCCGGTTGGCTGGAGAGCCCTTCGCCCGCGAGATAGTCGAATTCGACGAACAGGCTGCTCTCGCTGAGAGAATCTGCGCCCTCGGCAAACGTTCCCGAATCCGCGATGACAATCAGTGGCGGTTGCGGCGCCACCGTTTGCACGACGAGCCCCACCCCCATGGTGAGAGCAACTCCGACCGCAAGAGCGAACACAGGCGTTGGGGTGTTTCTCGCTCTCGCCCAAAGGCCTTGGCGCAACCTAGAAAAAGGGGAAGGGTTTGGCACGGATCACACTCCTTGACCCGCCTATTCTACGCGCTCACTCCTCGGCCCAGAGAGTCTTTTGCGCCGAGCAACGTCCGCCCACAGTACACTTCTGTCGTGTCCAATGACCATGGCCTTGAGCCTCATAAAGCAAACTTCTCGTCGCGACTGAATTGGTTGCGCGCAGGCGTATTGGGCGCCAACGATGGCATCGTCTCCGTCGCCGCGCTGGTGGTTGGTGTCGCAGCGGCCACGAGTGACACGACCGCCATCGTTGTTGCCGGAGCAGCCGGAATCATTGGTGGTTCCATCTCCATGGCACTCGGAGAGTATGTCTCCGTCTCTTCTCAACGTGACAGTGAAGCAGCCCTCATTGC
>CAYUJX010000194.1:0-1149 GCA_964445125.1 uncultured Microbacteriaceae bacterium | reverse complement strand
GGCCTTAGCACTACCGCTCCCTCGGGAAGACACAGAGCAGTGTCTTCGACAAAGAGAGAGTCAGGGAAAGCCTCCAGAGCGCCCAACACGGTGACCTCGACCCCCGCATACCCGAGTGCAATCACATACTTGGCGTGGTCATCCAGAAGTGTGCCGATATCGGGATTCCCGTGGTCGACGCCGCGCAAACCCCACGCGGCACTCTCTGCGGGAGTCCGCGTTAGCGCGTAGGAGAAGCGGTATGACGTCTGGTTCATGCGCCAAACTTACTCGCCGTCAGCTTCTTGCGCGGCCACCAGAAAGCGTCGCCTGCGATAAAGGCGAGGGCGGGAACCACCACGGTGCGAACCAACAGGGTATCTATCAAAACACCAATACCGACAATAATCCCCACCTGGAAGAGAGCGATAAGAGGCAAAACCCCGAGAACAGCGAACACGGCCGCCAGCAGGATTCCCGCGCTGGTGATGACACCACCCGTGGCACCGAGAGCCCGAATCATCCCTTGCCTGGTGGGTTGATCGACTTTCCCAGCAAGGATTGCTGACTCTTCTCTGGCCCTTGAGACCAAGAAGATGCTGTAGTCCACCCCCAACGCCACGAGGAACAAGAAGGAGTATAAGAAGACGCTGAAGTCCAGGCCTGACATTCCAAACACGTTCTCAAACAGCAACCACGAGGCTCCAATAGCGGAGAAGAAGGAAAGCACAACGCTGGTGAGCAACAGGATTGGTGCCAGCAGAGCTCGGAGCAACACAACCAGCACAATGAAGACAAGAATCAAAATCAGCGGGATGACCAATAACTGGTCGCGCTCATATGCTTGCTTCACAGCCAAGCGGGTGGCATCATCACCACCCACCAACGCATTAGCCCCGGCAACACCCTGAACGGCTTCTCGCAGGTCGACAACCGCGACATAGGCTTCTTCGCTGCCCCCTTCAGCATCGAGGACGACATCAATTCGCGACACCGTGTCGTTGGAGTTGACTACCTCCGCCGAAGCCACAACACTGAGCGTCAAAGCTGCCTGCACGACGTCTTGGACAAAGTCATTATTGGCGACGATTTGGGTGGGTGAGCTTTCCCCAGCCGGGAATGCTTCACCCAACACTTCGATGCCCACCACTGCTTCAGGTTTCACCCGGA
>CAYUJX010000193.1:0-1159 GCA_964445125.1 uncultured Microbacteriaceae bacterium | reverse complement strand
CTGGGGCTAGGCGTATAGCTTAAAGCCCGGGCACAGGCACTCTCAAGTCGGGCCACCGAATAGCGGTCCGCCAGTTTAAGAAGAGCCGTACAGCTCCGGTAACCCTGTTGCTCAATCTTGTGGGAGGACAGAATCGCTTTGATTGCGATGACAGTGTGCGGCCCGACACTTTCGGACCAGGAGATAAACCGCTCACCATTCCATTGAGTGTATTGCTGGTGGTCATCCGGCATATGTTCCGTGATGGTACTATACTGACCCTGCCGGCCATGTAGTCTGGGGTGTGAACAAATGCGGTGGTTGTTGAAAAACACCTCAATGACCTGGCGAGTGATGCGGACATCTACCTGATGCTTGATATATTCGTAGGGGATACTATAATGCATCTTCTCGACAGTGATATGATAATTGAATTGTACGATGGCAATTTTCCAGATCGCTAATTCGTATAGAGAGACCGGCAAGGGCTGCAATGCATACTTTTCTTCTTCCAGGAAGACGCTCAGCCTGCTGCCGGTTTTCTTTTGAAATGGTTTGCTGTTAAAGATTGCCAACTTATCTAGAATGGACTCGTTTAGTTCAGACAGAGAAAAGAACTTCTGGTGGCGCAAAGCGGCCAGAACCCAGGTCGAAATCACTCCGACGGCGCCTTCTGCATTGGGCTTATCGCGAGGTTTTCTGACACGGGCAGGGATGACGGCGGTTCCATAGTGCTCGGCCATCTCATGATAGGTTTTGTTGATGACAGGGGTATACCATGACGCTTGATCGACACCTGTTTTGAGATTATCCGGGGTGAGGATTCTGGTAACCCCGCCGAAGAACCGAAAGGCATTGACATGTGCGGCTATCCAGCATTCCAGATCTTGTCTTAGAAATGCCTCTACATAAGTATATTGACTGCTGGACAGGACAGCCACAAAGATATAAGCATTGATTATTTCCCCGCTATCCCTGTCAATGATCGTGGCGGTTTGACCGGCCCAATCCACTTCGGACTGCTCTCCCGGCTTCCGGTTGATATGCATGGTAGCCTTGGTGGTGACCGCGAACTTCCGGTAATAATTACAATACTGGGTATACTTGAGAGGGATTTCATTGCTGAGCCGGCATAACTCGCAGTATTCATTCCACAACAGGCTTAGTGTCAGGCCGCTCT
>CAYUJX010000192.1:0-1238 GCA_964445125.1 uncultured Microbacteriaceae bacterium | reverse complement strand
TTCCCATCAATTTTAGACCACCCCAGCCACTTTAATTAACCCATCTCAACCACTCCGGCTAATCTACTTCTACCACGACCGCCCGCCAGGAGCTTTTTTTGCTAAGGAGTATATTTGAAGGTCTCCCTATACATAACAAGACTCTATAGGACTTTGCAGCCAGGTATAACTGAAAGCATATGCAAAATCCGATAAAGCTTTGTTATGTATAGCAAAAAAAGCATTATATTTTTAACCAGCAAAAAGCTTTTTTAGCCTGGTTAAAAATATAAAGGCGGGCTAAATTAGATACTTCTTATCGTAGGGCTAAATCTCTATTCCTAATCCTCGCATGGCTTATCTTCTGTTCCTGATCACTACTCTCCTACGTTTTTAATATTTTTTTATCAGCATAAAAAATACTAAGTAAGCGGTTTACAGAGAATTATACATATTATCTATGTGACAACAATATGATATTGTATAATTAAATTATGTTATAAAGAAAGTAAGTGATAGATAATGAATTTAAAATTAGAAATTTTAACTGAAGATCATGCAAAACAAATATGTTGTTGGAAATACGAAGAAATTTATTCTATTTATAATTTTCCGGATTGGGATACTCTAAACCAACAAAGATGGTGGATAACAATAGAGGAGAAAAGAAAGAATGAATTTACTGCCGTTATTGATGAAAGTAATAATTTATGTGGGCATATAAGATTTGTAGAAAATAAGGATTTTGTTTTAGTTGGATTGGGATTAAAGCCTTCATTATGTGGGCAAGGTTTAGGCAATATCATTATGGAATTGCTAAAAAATGAGTGCAAAAAGAGGTATGGCAGCAAAAAGATTGCTTTAGAAGTCCGTTCTTTCAATAAACGAGCAATCAAATGTTATGAAAAGGCTGGTTTTGAAATAACCGATGTTTACCAAAAGGATACTTTAATAGGCAGTGATGAATTTATAAAGATGGAATATAAATGCTGACATAATATTTACTAAAAACTATCCTAAGAGTTTATATGTGCGACACCGAGGGCGCTTCCGGAGGGAAAGCACCGCAAAAAGCCAGAAATGTTAGCGTAGATTTTTTTGCAGTGTTCTCCCTCTGTCAGTGCCGAATACAAAGATCCGGATAATAAATAGACACTTAAAAAAGAAAAGACAAAATGATATTATTGTATGCTCTTTTTCCCCAGGCATTACTTCAGATAAAAATATCTCAAAAAGGTTTTTCTTTTTGAGGGGTTTTT
>CAYUJX010000191.1:0-1254 GCA_964445125.1 uncultured Microbacteriaceae bacterium | reverse complement strand
CAGTTTAGAGGGTTGACCCTTCGCTTCCTGAAAAACACGAGGGATGGCTCGCGTCCATCCTCTGGGCATGACCCACCGTGATCAACGCCCCGCTCGACCGCGGTGAGTGATGGGATGGGCGGCGGCGGCAATAGCAGTTGCGGCGGTGCCGGGCCCCCAAATTCTTGACCTCTCGGGCTCATAAAGTGTTCAAGATTGTTGTTATAGCTTTTCCACAGTGTGGCTCGTGACACGGGGCGCAACCTCGTGGTGAGCTAGCCTCAAGCGAGCTATTTCACGGAAGGCAGGTGGGCTGATGGCGAAAATCTTTGTGGTTGCACTAACCGTGGGTCGCGGGGTTTTGATCGGGCTGGCAGAGATTGTCCCCGGGGTGAGCGGAGGCACTGTGGCGCTCATCGTGGGCGTCTATCGAGCGCTTATTGCGGGAGCGGCCGGAGTGGTTCGCGCGGGTGTCGCTTTCGTCACCAGACGCTCTGGCGCTGTCAAGACCGAACTGGCCGGCGTCTCGTGGTGGGTGGTGATTCCCGTGTTGGCGGGGATGTTTCTCGGGATTGTGCTCGGTGCTGCGGCCCTTGAGCCGATTATCGGTGCCTATCCGCTTCAGACCCGGGCTCTTTTTGCCGGGTTGATTCTTGCCTCGTTGTGGGTTCCTGCCCGGATGGTGGGACGCTGGGATGGGAGGGCATATTTGCTAGCGGGCCTCTCGGCGCTGTCGATGTTTTTCCTCAGCGGAATCCCCGTTTTAGCGTCTGGCACTCCAACGCTGTGGTTGGTGGCCCCTGCGGCGGCAATTGCGGTGTGCGCTTTGGTGCTCCCGGGAGTTTCAGGGTCCTTTCTGCTCCTCACCTTGGGAATGTATGAACCCACTCTCCGGGCGGTGAACCAACGAGACTTTGGTTACCTTTTTGTTTTTATCCTGGGGGCCATTATCGGGCTGGCCCTTTTTGTGCGGGTACTGCAATTTCTCTTGGACAAAGCTCCAGGCGCAACACTCGCCGTGATGACGGGTCTGATGGCGGGCTCGCTGCGAGCTTTGTGGCCCTGGCAAGGCGAAGGAAGGGAGCTGCTCGTCGTCGGCGAAAGTGCCGTATCGACCTTCGTCGCAGGGGGAGTGGGCGTGGCCATCGTGGCCGTGCTACTTCTGGGAGAAAGACTCTGGCAACCTCGCGTTAACCCATCGTCCCTAGGGTGACAAAAACTAAGGGAGAAAAGCATGACAGTTCCTACCGTGCTCTTTGTATGTGTTCACAACGC
>CAYUJX010000190.1:0-1284 GCA_964445125.1 uncultured Microbacteriaceae bacterium | reverse complement strand
TGTGATCTCTCGGGACATCGTTCATAGATGTCTCGAGAGATCGTTCATATTCGGGACCTGGTCATTCCCTCGGCCATCGACCTGCGGGTTTGAGTGTGTTGGGCCAGTAGTTTCGTTTCGGGTTGATGAGATGTTGGCTGAGGACTTCTCCGGTGGTGAGTTCGGTGACAGTGACGGTTGTTTCGTCGATGAGCAGGAGAACGCGTTTGCGTGCGTTTTCGGCGCGGACTCCGAGGTGGTGCATGTTTCCTGCTCGCCGCAGTGATACTTTTCCTCCGCTGTCGAGGCGGTCGATGCGGATCCGGTAATGGGTGGTGTCTGCGATGGTTCGTGGCGCGGCTTTCGGGGTGGCGTTGTATGCATGCTCGGGTGTGTGGCCATGGAGTGATCGGTGGGGCCGTGTGGTGTTGTAGACGTGTTGGAATTCGTTGAGCTGGGTTTGGAGTTCAGCGATGGTCGCAGCGGGTGGCTTGGCTGCGAGCCACCGTTTTTGGGTTTGGTGGAACCTCTCAATTTTGCCTTGGGTTTGGGGGTGCCCCGGGGAACCGTTCTTGTGGCGGATGCCCAGTGCCGCTAAGAGGTATTCGAAGCTATTTCGGCCTCCGGTGAATCGTGAGGTGTAAACAGATCCGTTGTCCGTCAGGGTGGACTCTGGAAGCCCGTAACGGTCAATGTTGTGGCTGAAAGTATCGATCACAATGGCGCCGGTGATTCTGTTGTGGGCGTCCAAGGAGAGTAAGAACCTGGCATGGTCATCAAGCCAGTTGATGATGTCAACATCAGACCCATCGGCGAGTCTCCAGTGGGTGAAATCGGATTGCCATGTCTCGTTGGGTTTGTCGGCTTCGAAGCGAATGTAGGAGGACTTGGGCCGTTTGCGTGGTTCGGGGATTATCAGGCCCGCCTGTTTCAGGATTCGACTGATGGTGGACTCAGCGGGGGCATGATGGCCCTCTTTATTGAGGTAGGACCGGATTGATCCTGGTCCTGCGTCTAATCCGGTTGCGGTGAGTTCGCGGCGCAGCTCAATAATCCGGTTTGTGAGGGTGGGGCTGATGTGTCGAGGGTTAGATTTCGGTTTCCGAGATTGTTCGAGGGCGTCTAACCCGTCTTTTTCGTAGCGGGTGACGAGGGTGTGGACCCAGCGCCAGCTCACCCCATATTTTCGGGCGACTTCGGCTTTCGTGAGGCCTTGTTGGGTGACGGAGAGAACAATGATTCGTGACTTTGACATTCCTCATTCTGGTGGGAACTATGTCGTGACACATCAGATAACGAACCCCC
>CAYUJX010000189.1:0-1285 GCA_964445125.1 uncultured Microbacteriaceae bacterium | reverse complement strand
TCTTCAGCGGCTGCACAGCCGCTGAGCACTAGCGCGGAGGCAGCAAGAATGGCAATGCCACTCGCGGCCTTGGTAAATACGCTCATGTTTCTCCTTTACTTTTTATCAAGAAAGTGGCCATGAAAACACGACCACCCCCCTACCGTAGGCGCTAGATGTTTCGTAAACAAGCTGGTTTCATCACATCCCTGTAACATGCTGGACGGTCATCGAGGGTGCCAGGCGAGGGATCTAGGGCAATTCTGTGGGCCTGGACAACCTGTTCCGGCGTGATGTCAGCGCATCGACGCTCAAAAGCGCCAACGCGAGCCACACCACGCCGAAACCTAACCATCGCTCGAGGGGCATCGGTTCGCCCATAATGAACACTCCAAACGCGAACTGCATGACAGGTGCCACGTATTGCATGAGTCCCATGATGGTTAACGGCAGGCGTCTTGCCGCCGCTCCAAAAAAGAGCAACGGAATACTTGTGACCGCGCCGGCCATCAACAGCAAGGCCGTATGGCCCGCCCCCAGTGTGCCCAGGGTGAGTCCCTCACCACGGGCCACCCAAATCAACAAGCCCACGGCAACCGGAGTAAGCCACAGTGTTTCCAGTGTCAAGCTGTCGACGGATTTAACCCTCGGTCCCATCCGGTTTTTCACAAAACCGTAAAAGCCAAAAGACAATGCCAACGTCAACGAGATCACCGGAACCGACCCGTACCCCACAGCCAGCACCACCACAGCAACCACCGCCAAACTCAGCGACACCCACTGCAGCGGGCGAAGTTTTTCTTTAAGCACAATCACGCCCAGGGCAACGGTCACGAGAGGGTTAATAAAATACCCCAGCGCTGCCTCCACAATGAAGCCGTTCAAGGAGGAATAAACGTATACCGACCAGTTGACAAGAATCAGCAGTGCGGCGATCGCGGAGAGCCCGCGAAGGCTGCGGTTGCGCAGTAGGCCCAGGGTGAGCGGGATCCTGCGCAAGACAAGGAGGATTCCCAGGCAGAAAATCAGCGAGAGGGCAATCCTCCAGCCCAAGATTTCCAACGGCCCGCTTGGGTCAAGAGCAACAAAGAAAGCTGGAAGCAGCCCCCAGAGGCCATAAGCGGCAAGGGCGGAAAGAAAACCCTGTCTTGCTTGCTTGGCGTCGTCCACCGACACAGGCTATACCCGGCACCAGGTGGTTAAAACACGCAGGCCCCACACAGCGTGTGGGGCCTGCGATGAAATGCTGGGGTGCGCTTAGCGCTCCACAATCGCAAGAACGTCGCGAGCTGACAACACGAGGTAC
>CAYUJX010000188.1:0-1309 GCA_964445125.1 uncultured Microbacteriaceae bacterium | reverse complement strand
GTGACTACGCCGGTCTGGCAACCTCCGCATTGCACTTTCTTGCTAAACGCGCCGGCGCGGATGCCGTTGAAGACTTTGCCCGCGAACACAGCGCAGAGTTGAAGGCGCGGTACGCCGGGCAGCTTGCCACAGTAGCCGCAGACGTCACGGCTCGCGTGCAAGCTTTGGCGACGGCACTGAGCGCCGATGGCTTCGCCGCAACGATCCGACCCGTCGGGTCTGAGACGTCCGCTGCGGGTATTCAGCTGCGCCAAGGGCATTGCCCTATTCAGAGTGTCGCGACTGAGTTCCCGGCGTTCTGCGACGCTGAGACCGACGCGTTTTCACAGCTGCTCGGGGTTCGTGTCGAACGCCAGACGACGCTGGCCCGCGGGCAACACGCCTGCACCACGTTCGTCCCTTCGAATGCCTTTCCGGTTGCAACGTCTTCAAGCTCGGCCAGCCTTGAGAGTGAGTTCCTACGGTGAGCATCGTTGAGACGCTTCACCCCTCCTCGACGACGCCCGTCGTGTCCGATATTTTTGCGGGCGGGACGCTCACCTTTCAGGAGTTGTTCGTCGCCTGCGCCCCCGGGATGACGGGTCGTAGTGCACCAGTTACCACACGAGAACGGGTCACACCATGACGTACGTCATCGCGTTGCCATGCGTAGATGTCAAGGACAGGTCTTGTATTGACGAATGCCCCGTCGACTGCATCTATGAGGGCGATCGAATGCTCTACATCCAACCTGACGAGTGCGTCGACTGCGGCGCGTGCGTACCCGTGTGTCCGGTTGAGGCAATCTATTACGAAGATGACGTTCCGGAGCAGTGGGCCGAGTATTACACAGTCAACGTCGACTTCTTCAGCGAATTGGGGTCACCCGGCGGGGCGGCCAAGACCGGCCCCCTCCCAGCAGACCACCCACTGGTAGCGGCTCTACCTCGGCAAGAGCGCTGATGGACACACTGGCCGGCACTGCGCTCGAGACCGACTGAAAAAGCTTGACAAGAACACAGAAACGGTTCGACCGGCGACTGCGGTCGGTATTTTTGATGAAGCTTGGGAGTTCGCGAACCAGGAGTATCAGTGGAGCTTTTCTATGGACCTCGAACAGAAATCGCCCCAAAGGGACTGAGCGAAGACATTACTAAGCCCATCTTTGCCAAGAAGAACGAGCCGGAGTGGCTTCTCTATTGGCGGTTGAAAGCATATTGGCGTTGGACCACGCTGACGCCTCCGGGGTCCCTCGCCTTTTCTGTTGGAGACCGAAGTTATCCTGGCGACACGCCAAAACCACTACATATGGGGAATGACAGGTTTGTCA
>CAYUJX010000187.1:0-1317 GCA_964445125.1 uncultured Microbacteriaceae bacterium | reverse complement strand
GCCACCGCTGCCCCTACCAAAGACCGCACCATCGAGCGGCAAAAAGCGTCAGCAGACAGATTGGCCACCAGCACGCCTTCGGCATCGCGCGTCCATGTGAACTTCTGCAATGTCCGAATCGTGGTCGCACCAGCTCTCAGCGCGCAAAAAGCTTGAAAATCATGCAAACCTAGAAGGGCCTCTCCCACGTCGTTCATAGCGTCGACATCGAGATCGTAGGGTGTGCGGGCAGTAATATCCCGCTTCAGTGGGTTCTTGAGTGCACGCCGATCGGCGAGCCGGTATTCATAGTGCCGAGACAATGCTGAATACCTTGCATTGAACCCTTCAGGTGCCCGGCGCACAGAATGGACCACAATCGCGTCGGAGCCCAGCGCACCGTTGACCCTTTTTGGCAAGCTGGCAAGGCCCGCAGGGGTCAAGGTGATTGCATCGGAAAGGTCCACATGGCACACCTGGCCCAAAGCGTGAACTCCAGCATCGGTTCGACCAGCCACCACGGTGCTGACATCTTTCTTAGCCGCGTGTAAGACAGTAGCGAGAGCCGTTTCCAGTTCTTCCTGAATGGTGCGCTGGCGTGGTTGTTTCGCCCACCCGGAATATGCCGTACCCAGGTAAGCGCAATCCATCCGAAGCCTCGTTGTCACGAAAGCCAGTGTAAGCACTGTTGGCTAACTCCGCGTCATCTTGCTCGGAGACGGCTGTGCTGCTCCGGCCTCTCAAACAGGAAATACGCCAGTCTCCACACTGGAGAAGGCACTGGTGTGGCGATTTAAACCGCGAAGAAATAACTGAGGCACCCAGCCATGTCAGGCTGGGTGCCTACAGAAAGCTCTACTTGGTGTCGCCCTTATCGGCCTCTTCGGCAACTTCTTCGCTGTCGCCCTCTGCAGGCGCACCCATGGCAACCTCAACGGACTCCGTTGCCTCTGTTGACGTTTCGAGGGCCGTCGGGTCTTCGATGACCGTGACGGCCTCTTCCACAATCTCTTGCGCTGGCGCTGCCTGCTCCGCGACGGGCTCAGCCTTCTTGGTCTTGGGCTTCGGGTTCACTGGCTCTAACACGAGCTCAATGACCGCCATGGAGGCGTTGTCGCCTTTGCGGAAGCCAGTCTTGATGACGCGCGTGTAACCGCCTTCGCGCTTGTCAACCTGGGGCGCGATTTCCGTGAACAACTTGTGTACAGCGGTCTTATCGCGAATGGTTGTCATCACCCGGCGGCGAGCGTGTAGGTCACCGCGCTTTGCGAAGGTGACGAGTCTCTCGGCCAGCGGGCGCAAACGTTTTGCTCTGGTCTCCGTGGTCTGAATACGACC
>CAYUJX010000186.1:0-1324 GCA_964445125.1 uncultured Microbacteriaceae bacterium | reverse complement strand
CGAACGCATCAATGTCCCCGAAAGCTTGAAGGTCTTCTGAATTGCTATCCCACAGTCGAAGGCCATAACTGCCGTCATTGACGATGACGTGGCCCGATTGCGTAGAGCTAAAGACCACGGCGGAGGGCGATTCATCATCTCTTCCTCTGACCATCACCGTGCCATTCACGAGGTCGCCGTCAACAGAAACGTTGTCGCTGAGGCGCGCATGAAGGGTCAGACCAGAGCCACCATCCGCCCGGGGTGACCACACTCCGGGGACACCCCAAATCGTCTGCTCCATATCCACCCACTGGACGCTCACCAGCGCAAGGGCACCCTGAGGTTGGCGGGCAGCAAGGTTTCTGCGCTCGCGAAATACCGCGAGCTTGTCGCCTGTGTCGCCCACCAGTTCTAGGAGGTGAGTCCGGGGATGATCGCGCCGGAGAACACCTGCCAAGCCAGCGCTGTTTTAGCAATCAAGCTGAGTGTGATGTACATCCGCTCACCTCTGATGTAATCAGCCCATCCGCCCACTCGGTGATACTGCAACGCCTGGTTGATGGCAAAGGTGTTGAAGAAGACGAACAACGAAATGATGATTACCACGACAAAGGCCGGTGCTGCCACCTCGGATTCAGAGCCGGGAGCGAAGAAATAAATCAGAATGACAATCCACGGAACAATCCCTGTCATGGACCCAAAGACGAAGGGCAAGAAGCCGCCGCTGCCGGGGCGTTCATACTTCTCCTGAAGAGCGCCAAACATAATCATGGAGACGTTGACAGCAAAGATAGAGAACAGGGCCGCAATATCCGTGATCCCCGTTATCTGGGCAACAAGCCAGATCATGACGGAGGAACTCAAGGAATACTCTGTCCACCGGAAATAGTTTCTGCTCTTCTTTAACCCATTGGAATACCGCTGGAAGAAGATCGGGGAGGAAATCAGAAAGTGGAAGAAAGCCGACATGGCGAGGAAGGCGACCACGCCGATTCCCACATTGACGTCGAAAAGCTCCACACGCTCGGCCGGCGCCGCGACACCGGGAGGGCCTCCCAAATAGTCGGCAGTGACGGGGAATGTGACCTGGTTATCGAGAAAAGTAAGCACATATCCCAGCCCTGCGGCCTGGAGAAGGTGCGCGAACCCGGCTACAACGTTGTAGGTCCGCAGGCGAGATATTTTTTCATCTAGAGTTCTTGTTTTTTGTGCCATGAGATTCGGGCCGTCCTCCTTGAATCGGTGCGTGGCCTTACTCTACCCGCCACCTAGGGCACCTTCAAGGAATCGACGTGCCTCACCTATTTTGCCCGCGTAGGGGTCCCGGTGCCTCATCTAAAAC
>CAYUJX010000185.1:0-1325 GCA_964445125.1 uncultured Microbacteriaceae bacterium | reverse complement strand
GTTTCTTCTAATTTTAAACAGAATAACTTTAACTCTGTCTTTAACTTTGCCAAAAATACTTCGTCACGTTCTATTCTTTTGCAGAATGGTTTTAATCCGGGTGAATAGCTGAAAAAATCGCACCATTTACGCCCAGTCACTAATAACTGACCCTGTATTTGTTGAAAATGTTTTATTGGCATTTCTTGTTTAAGTAAAATGTCAACATGAGCAACGTTACCTAAACATTTTATTTCAATCATTCCATCTTCCGACACAAGTCCATCTGGGCTACACCCCACTTGACCTTCTTTACAAAATCCAACTTGCCTGACTTCTACATCATTTATTATCTCGTATAATTGTCTAGCCTCTTCTTCAAGATCGTTCCCCCTTTGCATTGATTTACTTTTATAACTTTCTTCTGATATTCCTGATACCGCCTCACCAACTAACCTGTACATATATTCTTTTGCTGATTTTGATGGATCACCTTTTGACGTAACAATCTTACAGAAGTTAGATCCACTGGGTACACCAACCCTGACCTTAAACCAATCTAACTCTCCTTGTTCCATATCAAATATTTCCATTATTTAGCTTCTTTCTTTTTTTTACTTGCTTCAAGAGCGGCAATAGCTTGTTGATATTGAGATTTAGGAAGATTTTCCAACTTGTCTACTTTAAGGAAAGCACAAAACTTTGATTCGTCTTTATCAAGAGAAACAAGCCCATCAATCAAAATACTTAGTTGCTTATCATCAATAAGCTCAACTCCTGCTGATTTTCCGTCATCATCATAATTTGCATCTGATGAAGCAAGTCCACAGATTGATTCAAAGGTAACTGCCTTTAAATAAGTAATTGTTGATTTAATTTGTTGAATTGGAGATTTTGCTCCCGACTTATCAGAATCAGCCTGCATTGAAGCAATCTCGCTATGACCTAATTCATGCGTCAATTTACAAATAACCTTAATCACACCATTTTGCTCAATATCCCAACTTGCAGATAATCCATGTTTGCTTAAAATTGGATTAACAGTATTAATAAGATTTCCCAATGTTGTATACATTGAATTGTACTGCTTGTTTTGTTTGTCCTTTGTTACTTTTGGAGCTTCTTCCTTAAAGGAAGCTATCGCTTTAAAATAAGACTTTCTAGCTTCGTTACCTTCCCACTTCATTTGAAGCTCAAGCAACTTTTCCAACTTGTCTAAGTCGGTATCAGCTTTTACCGCAGCCATAATTAATTCTGCTGGTTGCTGGATTTGGATTTCGTTCTTTTCACTCATCATTCTTCTCCTTGTTAGATTGTTATTCCCGATTGATTAAAGTATAATTCAA
>CAYUJX010000184.1:0-1347 GCA_964445125.1 uncultured Microbacteriaceae bacterium | reverse complement strand
GAAGATGATTTTATCGGGGAAGTTGCCCGATTCGGCCATGGAATGCAGAGAGCATTTATTGTTTCCATCCTTCAAGAGCTAGCGGTGGGCGATCAAGAGGAAAGCCCTAAGCTCATTCTTGGCTTTGAAGAGCCTGAGCTTTATCAGCATCCTTCCCAGGCACAGCATATGGCAAGTCTTTTAGAAGATTTAGCTACAGACCCAGAAAAAAACACCCAAATAATTTTAAGTACGCATAGTCCATATTTTATATCGTCAAAAGGTTTTGAAAATATAAGAGCTTTCAAAAAGGAAATAGATAATAAATGTTCTGTTGTTTATAGTACAACATATAAGCAAGTAGAAAAAAGGTTGGCAAATGCAATGGGTGAATCACCATCCTCACCTACTTCATTAATGGCCAGAATAGCCCAAATAATGCAGCCATCCCAAAATGAATTGTATTTCACACGTATTGCAATCCTTGTAGAAGGTATCGAAGATATAGCTTTCATTTCAACACATCTTCAGTTATCAGGTAAGTGGCCACAGTTTAGAGAATTCGGATGTCATTTTGTGGTTGGAGATGGTAAAACATCACTGAGCAGAGCACTTGCTATCTGCAAGGAACTCCATATTCCTGCATTTGTTGTATTTGATTCCGATGCAAATCAAAAAAAAGAAAATGACATTAAGAATAATACACGTGACAACTCTTGCATATTACGTCTTTGCGGCCTAAGTGACTTCGATCCCTTACCTACCGATAATTTATGGCATTCACAAGGAGTTATGTGGAAAACAAAAATAGACGACGTTGTTATTGAAGACTTTGGTAGGGATGTATGGGAAAAAGCGGAAAATAATGCCAGAAAGAAAATGGGATTTACTGAAAATGTAAAACGCAAAAACAGACTGCTAATAGCTGCAACGCTTGAAGAACTATCATTTGAAGAAAAGCAATCGGCTATTTTGGAAACATTATGCGACAAACTTTTTGGTTTTGCAAAAAAACCGTAAAATGGCACCTAACCAATCAAATCAATCCACCTGACCTTTCTTTTCTGACACTCCATAGAGGCAGGTATTTTTAATCATTATCTGTATGTAGAGGAGACATTTAAAATGCCCGCTTGGATAATCGCACTTCTTGGTGTATTTGTTGGTTTTGGCCTCAACGAGGTGTCACAACTTATTAAGGCTAAGTTACTCTCAAAAAAACTGAATGAAGCATTAGAAGATGAACTGAGCTCCAACCTTTACCAGCTTGACGATAAGATAGACATTGCAAACCAGATGATAACTGCCTTAAATCAGAGAAGTATCCTTTCGGGCTTAAGTGTACCTTTTGCGTCATCTGTATACGAT
>CAYUJX010000183.1:0-1384 GCA_964445125.1 uncultured Microbacteriaceae bacterium | reverse complement strand
TACCAATATTGCATTCTAGTATACTCATTTATATATTAATATGTAATTGTTTATAAAGTTTATTGTAGGGGTTTGTTATGTTGTTTGAAAATTATGTAGAATTCTTTATTAAGGTGCCGCACATTCATCAGGACACTCAGGAAGTGCAGAAATCTTAATATTATCTAAACGTTTATATTCGCCTGTAACTGCATCTTGAACTATTAAACATCCACAAACATAGCGAGGACCAGGAGGGGAATATCTTGAATCATCCGCTACTTCTACCACAATTGGAAGAGGATCATTCGTTTGATCAAAATTATTACAGTTTAAGCCAGAAAAACAATTAGCCCAACCAGAAATAGGAGAAAGCATATATCTCTTTGTGCCCCAATTAAACACTCCACTTCCTCCTGTAACCTCAACATGATAAGTATAATAACAAGAAGGCCCAACTGCCTCATAACAATTTGTGTTAACAACATTAAACTCAATCTCAGGATAAATAGTTATAGATATAGAATCAGCAGGAAATGTTTCATCTAAATCTGCTGCATAGAACTCAAGTTCGATTATATAATCTCCATTTGGAGGATTAAAATCATCAAAGGGGAAATCTACACAATGACCACATAATCCTGGCACAAGTTCTGTTGTTTCACCAGTATCAGTATTAGTAATAGTATAAGTGCAAATATCATCAGAAGTACTAACATAATTAGATATTGTAATGGTTAAACATAGATTATTTTGTCCTTCATAATAACTAAATTTCTCATTATCATCTGGATTTGTAATTTCTACTTCTGGAAATGTACCACATTCCCTCCAATTGCCCCCATTATCATTACATTTTGCTTCAGTGTTTAAAATAACTCTAGTAGAGCCTACACAAAGACATTCATCTAATTGATATTCATCCAAAGAACATGGACTCTGACAATTAGGACAACCATCCTCGCTTAAAACAATTCCCCCTCCTTCACATCCAGCATTTCCAGACCAAGTATCACATTGACACTCATAAAGATAAACTTCACATTCGCAGGGATTAGTATTTGTACATTCAGAACCATCAGCCAAATATCCAATATGATTATTAATATAATTATTATTTAAATCTGCACAAGTATCACTTTCAATATAATATGATGGTTCACAACAATAATTATTACATTCATGATCTTCACAAAGATCTAAACTATAATAATTTGAGTCATAACAATCATTATTATGAGTGCATTCCTCAAGTGAAATACTATTTGTATCAATATTAGTAGTAGAATCTAATAAATTACCTGAAGTAGGACTTCCTTGCCATAGTGTTGCTTCAATAGGTTCAATCTCACCCACACAAGAAGTAGAAATAGGTAATTTATTAGATTCTACTACTAATATTGAT
>CAYUJX010000182.1:0-1388 GCA_964445125.1 uncultured Microbacteriaceae bacterium | reverse complement strand
TGGTTGTTATAATGTATAGTAAAAGAAACTCTGGAGGATTAAGACAATGAAAACAACTAAGATATTTACTTTTTTACTTCTAGGTTTATTTATGCTTAGTTTTACTTCTGCAGTAGAATGGGATAATGTTAAATCTTATGATTCAGTTAAAAGAGAAGTAACTATAAGAAATTCCTTTGCTTTTATTCCAACATCTTTAGTAGGAACAGCAAGTTTGAATACTCCATTGAATGTAAAGGTTGGTGCAGGTTATAATTTAATTGGAGAATTTGCTCTATTACCAAACGAAGATTTTACTGATGCTTTAAAAAAATTAAAATTTAAAGATATGAAAAACGGAGAAAGTATTGAAAGAGAATATGATTTAAAATATTTAGTTATTGAAGATGTTGAGGTTATTGATTATAAAACAGTTTGTTCTGATGCTAAGACAACTAATTTAACTGAAACTAAAATAATAAATAATACTATTTCTCAAAGTTGTGAACAAGTAAAAGTAGGTTCTCACATAGAACAGAAAAAAGTTTATAAAGAATTAACACAAAAATCTTTTAAGAAAAATGATAAATTAACTATTAGTATTTGGACAGATGTTAAAATAGGAGATCATGTGGATTGGGTTCCAACAATATTCGGAGTAGAGATTAAGGAGTGGGCAACATGGACAGCAGATTTAAACACCGATCTTGTTTCTTATTATAAGTTAGATAATAATTTATTTACGGATAGTTTGGGAACTAACAACGGAACAAATTACGGAACAACAAACACAAGTGGTATTATAAATGATGGTAGAAGTTTTGATGGAACTAATGATTATATTGATTTAGGTAGTTTTGCAGATGTTAAAGCAAACGATGCTAAAACAATCTCAATGTGGGTTAAGGGTAGTGCAGGTAGTGCAGCAGGATATTACGGAACAGTATCAGATAGACCATCTTCAGGAGCATATGGATTTGCGTTTAATTTAAGGAATGAGAATATTGGATATTCCCATATAGGACGTGGTGATTATATTAAAACTGGGACATACTCAACTGGAACATGGTATCATGTAGTAGTTACAGCTGGAACTAATGGGGATGATGTTTCTCTCTATCTTAACGGAGTACTACAAACAGGAACTACAGATACGCTTTCGACAGGAATAGAAAACACCGAAAATTTAAAAATAGGTAAATCTTCAGCTTCAAAAGCAAGTGGAATAACAGACGAGGTAGGAATATGGGAAAGAGCCTTAACTAGCGACGAGGTAACTGAATTATATGACGCACAAAAAGATGGATATGAAGGTGGGCAATATACAACAGTTTTCGGACCAACAATAACCTTAAACTCTCCAACAGCAGACGCAAACTATACAACAGAACAAAGTTTAACTTTTAACT
>CAYUJX010000181.1:0-1401 GCA_964445125.1 uncultured Microbacteriaceae bacterium | reverse complement strand
AAAAAAAAGAAGGATTTTTGAAAGATTTGTAGTATTATATATAATAATATAAAATAATTATATTATTATTTGTATAATTTTAATAATTGATTATTAAGAAGGAATGAGTGTTTATGGAGTATATAAATAAGGAAAAATTAATAAATAGTATTCTTTATTTTACAAAAAAAGTTAAGTATCCGGGAAAAACTAAAATATGCAAATTATTATTTAATCTGGATTTTACACATTTTAAAGAGGCTGGGAAGTCAGTCACTGGTTTGGATTATTATGCTTGGGAAAGGGGGCCTGTTCCAAAAAGTTTATTTTATAAATTAAGTGGAGATATAATTTCAGAGGAATTTCAACAATATATTGAAGTTATAAAAAGAGAAAAATTGCATGAAATATACCCCAAAAAAAAACCAAATCTATCAGTTTTTTCGAAACGTGAAAAAAGGATTTTAGAAGAAGTAGCCGAAATATATAAATATGCCAAAGCAAAAGATATGACCGAAATAAGTCACTTAAAAGGGAAACCTTGGTATACAACTTTAAAAAGCAAAGGAGAAAAGAAAATAGATTATATGTTGGCTCTTGATGATACTGTAGAATCTATTAACAAAGAAGGAGCCACAGTAAGACAAAAATTTATTCAGGAAACCTATGAGATGTTAGATAATGCAAGAACTTAAACCAGGTTGTATACTTTTTGATACAAAGTTTGTATTTAAAGATAATGAAATTGGTGAAAAATTAATTGTTTTGTTAAATAAACCGCGAAAAAACGAGCCATTTCTATTTTGTAGAACAACATCAATAGAAAAACCTCCCTATACAACAAAAACTCCATCTGGATGTCAAAAAAAGTCACAATATTTTTTTATAAATGCATGTAATTTTTTCCCAAAAGATACTTGGCTTTTATTATATGAGATTTATGAATACGATTATACTTGTATGTTAAATAAGCATTTTAAACAACAAATGAAAATAATAAATTTCATAGATGATGGCATTCTTCGACCGATAAAAAATTGTATAAAAAATTCTATTGATATTAGTGAAAAATACTTAGAAATGATATTAAAAACAATTGTATAAAACATTATTCTAAGATTCATTATTTACATTATAATTTTTTGGGATATTCTTTAATAAAAAATATTTTATAAATAAACAATATATGCTAATTAGATGAAATAAAATACTTATAAAACCCCTGCCTTAAGAAAGCAGGGGTTTTATATTATGTCTTGAAATATCAGATTTTCAAAAATTGCATATTAAGTAGATGAATAAGAGAGAGATGGTAGGGTTTTATGATTAAAATAAAAAGGCGGTAAAAACCCTTTATTAATTAAAATTATTTTTGCTCCTTGGTTCAGAAGCTACGCCACCGCAAAAAAAGCTCCTGGCGGG
>CAYUJX010000180.1:0-1403 GCA_964445125.1 uncultured Microbacteriaceae bacterium | reverse complement strand
ATACCGGGAGTATCAATAATCCACCCACCCGTGGGCAGGGGGAGCGCAACACTCGAAGACGAGGTGTGGCGGCCTCGACCGGTCACTTCGTTGACACGGCCGATGGCTCGGTTGGTCCCCGGAACAAGGTCATTGACCAGCGTGGATTTACCGACGCCTGAGTGGCCCACCAGCACGGTGGTGTGTGCTTGTAAGAGCGGAGCAATCTCTTCGAGAGCGGGGGAGTCGGGAGAACGCTCGATAAGGTCAATGCTCAACGCGTGTGCGTAGGCGCGAAGTTCATCCGCAGAGGCAAGATCCGTTTTGGTCACACACATCAGCGGCCTAAGCCCTGCATCCAGCGCCGCCACAACATAACGGTCTATGAGTCGCAAGCGGGGTTCTGGCGAAGCCGCAGCAACAACCATAAACAACTGGTCGGCATTGGCCACAATGATGCGCTCAATCGTGTCGGTGTCGTCCCCGCTTCGTCTTAGGACGGTGGTTCGAGGCCGCAACCGAACGATGCGGGCAAGAGAGCCTTCAGCCCCTGAAGTGTCTCCGACACATTCGACTACATCGCCGATGACGATGGCTTCGCCTCGAAGTTCTCGCGCTCTGGCGCAGGTAATGACTCGTTCGTCTGCGCCACCTTCGCCCAGGATGACCCGATAGCGACCGCGATCGACACCGATAACGAACCCCGGGAGGGCACCTTGATGTGAAGGACGGTGTTTGGTGCGAGGTCTGCTGCCCCGTCGATCAGCCCTCACCCGGGGGGAGTAGTCGTCGTCGTAGGAGTCGATATCGTCTCGGCGGCTCATGGCGTGGGGGAGTTAACCAAGGTGTCCCACAGTGCGGGAAACTCGGGAAGGGTCTTCGATGTGCACGATATGTCGTCCACCGTCACACCCCTGATAGCTAGGCCTATCACAGCCCCAGACGTGGCCATGCGGTGATCTTCAAAAGATTTCCATGGCCCCCCATCGAGGGGGTAAGGCTCAAGATTGATGCCATCGGCTGTTTCGTGGGCTTTCCCCCCCAGAGCCTGAATGTTGTCTACAAGGGCGCTCAGCCTGTCTGTTTCATGACCTCGAAGATGGCCGATACCGGTAAAACGGCTGGGTTCTTCTGAGAGGGCTGCCAGGGTAATCAAGGTGGGGGCAAGCTCGCCCGCGTGAGAAAGATCCATCTCGACGCCTCGGATCTTGTGGCCGCCTTGCCATCCGATGCCACCGTCAACGGTGACGGCGCCTCCCTGGTGGACCACTTTTGCCCCGAAGCGTTCTAAAAGCCCGGGTAGAAGCGCCCCTACCTGGGCAGTGTGATCGGGCCAACCCCTAATACTGACTGAACCGCCGATTATGAGCGGTGCCGCAAGAAAAGGCGCGGCGTTGGACAGGTCCGGCTCTATGACAACGTCT
>CAYUJX010000179.1:0-1409 GCA_964445125.1 uncultured Microbacteriaceae bacterium | reverse complement strand
GGACCCCCAGCACATTGTCGACATCTATGGGACGTGTGGCTCCTGCCATCAGGGCCGCGGTGCCTCATGTCAAACTGCCCGCGTAATCTGAGTGGTGCCTCATAAGTGGGTGCCCGCGAGTGTGGTCAGCCGGTGGGGCGTAGTGTGATGCCGCGCGTGGTGTCTGGGAGAGGTTTCGTAGTCGCGGCGACGAGGTCAAGGGTTGGGCGTTTCGCCAGGCCGGTGAGGTGATCCTGAAGGCGTTGAATCTCACGGGCAAGCTCGGCGGGGTTGATCCTTGCGCGGTGGGCGATGAGCTCTTCGGTCTGCTGTGGTGAGAGCACTTGGGCGTCCAGTAACCGTTCAAGGGGAGTTTTTGGGGTGTCATAGATGCGTTTACGGCGCCCGCTGGAGGTCGTGGCCCAGCCGGTCGGTTTCTTCGTGGGGGTGAAGTAGTTGAACCGGTCATTGACGAGCGGCCAGAGCCGGTTCAACAGCATCAACGCGTCAGGGGTGTCGTATCTCCAATGAAATCCATAACGGCGCACCAGGTGGTTGTTCTTGGACTCAATGGTGGCCTGATCGTTTTTTCGGTAAGGCCTTGACCGGGTGAAGTACACGTCACGATCTGCGGCCCACGCGATCACGTCGTGATTGATGAACTCGGACCCGTTATCGCAGTCCAGACCGGCCACCGGGAACGGGATCGCTTCCAGAGCACGGTCGAGAGCCGCCAACATGTGAACGCGAGCGTTGTTGCGGATCGCGGTGGTGAACACCCACCCGGTGATCATGTCGGTCAGGTTCACGGTGCGCGCGAACTCGCCTTTCAGGGTGGGCCCGCAATGGGCCACCGTGTCGGCCTCGAAGAAGCCGGGGTCAGCTTCGACCTCGTCGCCGGCTTTGCGGATGGTGATAGAGGTGCGCAGCAACGTGCCCGGCTTCGTCGTGGACATTCCGTGCAATGCTCCGCGGGCTTTGGCTTTGGCAAGGTATCGGTCGATTGTCGCCGCACTCATCCCCAACAGTTCACTGCGGACCGAAAGGTTATAGGCGCGTTTACCTGGCACCAGTTCCCCATGGTTTTCCAACGCTTCCAGCAGGGCAGGCATCGCTACCGCCAGATACTTCCCGCATGATCCGCCACTGATCGCCCACACGCGTTCCAAAATCGCGATTGCCTCCTGTGAGAACTTCCTCGGCCTGCCCGACCGTGGCCGCACCGCTCTGGGCTTCGCCGCCTGCCCCAGTCGCCTCCTGGCGTTATCCCTGGACCAGCCCGTGACGGCCATAACCTCGTCCAACAAGCGCGACTTCACCACCCGGGACGCTATCCGATACGCACGCGCATACTTCGCCGTAATTTCTGTTCTGGCCGACACTGATAACCCATTTCTCATACCCCAAAGCGTTCACCAGAGGCGGGCATC
>CAYUJX010000178.1:0-1441 GCA_964445125.1 uncultured Microbacteriaceae bacterium | reverse complement strand
CTCAAACAACACCTTAACCAACAATACTGGGACTTCTGGGACTGATGGTGGAATTCGTTTACATTCTTCCTCAAACAACACCTTAACCAATAATATTGGTACTTCTGGGACTAATGGTGGAATTTATTTATCTTCTTCCTCAAACTATAACACCTTAACCAATAATATTGGTACTTCTGGGACTAATGGTGGAATTTATTTATCTTCTTCCTCAAACTATAACACCTTAACCAACAATATTGGGACTTCTGGGACTTATGGTGGAATTTATTTATCTTCTTCCTCAAACAACACCTTAACCAACAATACTGGGACTTCCTTAATAAATGATAGACCTTTTAGATTGTATGCTTCTTCTGAAAACATTTTAATTTCAAATATTGCTGATTATTATAAAATCGAACTTGAAAGTATTACTTATTTTTATGGTCTGATAAATTCTTTAATGTATGATTCATCTAATTCATTATGTAATGGTTCTAGTTCTGATATAAGTTTAAACGATGGACATCTTAATATTACTATTGGTGTTGGTGGCGATTGCTTCGTATTAGATGATTTTAGCGTAACTCAAGATGTTTCAAGAACTAACAGCCCAATCGCAATAACCCAAAAGACAAGTAAAAGTTTACACATAACAAATAGTTTAAGTGAAAAGTTAGATGGACTAAGTGTAACATTTGAAATGGGTAGATGTTCTGAAGTAGGAAGAATAACTTACACTTCTGACACAGGCGACACTCAATCTTTTACTGATAGCCAGTTCACTTGCGTTGGTGATATGGTAACTATTGAGTTAAACAATATAGATCCTAGCATGACTTCAAATTACTTAGAATGGACTTATGGTTGCAGTTCAACCGATAGAACCTTATACAATTTAATCTTAATAGCTGGTGCTTTGTTAATCTTAAGTTTCGTTGCTTATTACCTATTCAAGAATGGCGAATTAAACGAGATGACTATTGGTGCTTTGGTAATTTTGTTTGTTGGTATTATAATTGGAATAAATTTATTAGGAGGAAGTGCTGACATAATAGCTCAGACTTGCGTACCTTAATGGGAGTAAAAGATTTTCTTAAAAACTTGGGAGAGAAACAACGAGAAAAGAAAGAGATGATAAATCAGATGTCAGACCAAGTAAGATTCCAAAAATTGGTAGAAGACAGAATGAAATCGTCAAATGAACGTGAGCTAGAAAGGTATCAGAACGAGGATAGAGAAGCAATGATAAAAGAACATTTAGAATATGCACGTAAAAAAAGAAGTGACGAGATTAATTTTCAGCACAACCCTATTGACGCAAAAAACATAATGAAAGCAGAATGGTCTGTAATGAAAGAGAAAAATCAGTTCAGTAATGTACCGAACGTAACAACAGGACATAAATCAGTATTAAAGAATGATAGAAAATTACTAAAGTCTAATAAGAAATTACTAA
>CAYUJX010000177.1:0-1454 GCA_964445125.1 uncultured Microbacteriaceae bacterium | reverse complement strand
TAAATATGTTATACAAGACCTCAAAACTATGCACCAGCGAGGTGAAGATGAGGTTGATTAGATACGAGTTTACCGAAGGTGATGAGAGATTGTCAAGCCATTCCGGTTTGGCATTGATCGGAGCACTTTTGAACAGAACCAGATTAAAGGAACGCCTTTCCGAGACAATATTACCATATTGCAGAGAACCGAAGATCTCCCATGCAGATATCATATATGCAGCGACAGGTCTTATGTGTCTTGGCAAGCCCGACTATGATGCCATAGAACCATTCAGAGACAATCCTTTTTTCACACAGAGCCTCGGGATGGACAGTTGTCCATCAAGTGCGACACTCAGACAGAGACTGGAAGCTGTAAGAGGCGGCTTTGACACAATCCTGAAAGAAGAATCCGCAAGAGTGGTTAACAGCACGGCGGTGGACATAACCGGAGTTTCCACATTAAAGGGAGAACTGATACCCCTTGATATAGATGTCAGCCCCTTCGACAACTCAAAGACGAAGAAAGAGGGCGTGTCCAGGACATACAAAGGCACCGATGGTTTTGCACCCATATTTGCATATGTTGGTAAAGAGGGATACCTGAATAACCTTGAACTTCGTGAGGGGAAACAGCATTGCCAGAAAGATACACCGGCCTTTCTCAAAAAAGCCATTTATTACGGCAAAAAGATAACAGACAAACCCCTTCTTCTTCGCATGGACTCCGGCAACGACAGCATTGACAACACAAAGATCTGCATAAAAGAAGGTATCGACTGGATCATAAAGCGCAACCTTCGAAAAGAATCCCTCGACACATGGCTGGGAATAGCGAAGGAAAGTGGAGAATCGCACTCCCCCCGTACCGGAAAGACTGTATGGAGGGGATCAATATATCGAAAAACAGCTGGTATCGATACACCCTTACGGATAGTATTTGAAGTAACGGAACGTACCATCAAGAAAGGACAGTTACTGCTGTTGCCGGAGATTGCGGTTGACACATACTGGACAAGCCTGGAAGATGATCCATACGACGTCATAGAGCTTTATCATGATCATGGGACATCAGAGCAATACCATTCCGAGATAAAATCAGACATGGATCTTGAGAGACTGCCGAGTGAAGACTTCACGACTAATGCACTGATACTCCTGATCGGCATGCTTGCGTACAACCTTTTGAGATTATGCGGACAGGAGAGCCTACGGGAAGACAATGGTACAATTACAAAAAGGCCATTATATCGACGCAAGGCGGGCAGACGAAGAATACGCACCGTTATTCAGGATCTCATCTACATGGCATGTCGAGTAACACACCATGCGAGGAAGGTATTTTTATCTTTTGGCAGATACGCGCCATGGGCGGATACATGGAAGATATTGTATAAACGATTTATGATTCCCGCGACGTAGGCAAGATAGCCGTCAATTATTGTAATTATCGTTCGAAGTAGAAGCATATGG
>CAYUJX010000176.1:0-1475 GCA_964445125.1 uncultured Microbacteriaceae bacterium | reverse complement strand
ATGAAATTACCTATCTTTATAGTGTAGGCAGTGATAATACCCTTAAATTAGATTTGAAGATTGGTTCAAATCAACCTGCTTACTGTACAGCTTTAGGAAGAGTTTTATTAGCTTCTTTACCAGAAAAAGAAATTGATGATTATTTACAAAGAGTAAAGTTAAAATCTTATACTCCAAATACTATTACCAGTAAAGATAAATTAAAAAGAGAATTAAAGCTGGTGAAACAGAAAGGTTATAGTTTTGTTAACGAAGAGTATATGCTGGGAGTTTTTTGTGTAGCTGTTGCCTTGAAAGATAATAGTGGAAATGTCTGTGCCAGTTTAAGTTTTAGTATCCCAACAGCTCGTTTTGATGAAAAAAAATTTTCTATACTAAAAGATTCTTTAGTTTCTACAAGTAAAAACATGATAATTTCCCCCATTTTTTTAATTTAAAAAACCATTTTCTTTGAAGGTATTTGTTATAAGATAGAAAATTTGGCGGGGCAGATACTTTAGTAACTGCCTATACTTTATCATGTGTGCTTAAAAAGTTAGGTAAATTTGACATTATATTCTGCGGAGAAAGAGCAACTGATGATGAAACAGGACAAGTAGGCCCAAGCATAGGTGCACAATTAGATATCCCAGTACTTACCTATGTAAGTAAAATTGAAGAAATAAAAGTATTTAGAAAGGAAAATAAATAAAGATGAAACCAATAAAAAAAGAAAAAATAGATTTAACTTATTCTTGTTTTAGATATCCTTTACCGGAAGGAACGATAGAAGAGTTAGCAAAAGAGCTAAAAAATATTAATCGATATCCTTCTGGAGGGGAGTATATTAAACTTCGACAAGTTTTAGCTGATTATGTGGGACTAAAGATAGAGAATATCTTTCCAGCCAGTGGTTCGGTTGATGTAATTGAAATAGTTACTCGAGCTTATCAGGGAGAAGTCTTGATTCCGATTCCTACTTTTTCTCACTATGAACTCAGTGCTGACAGATTAGGTTTACCCAAGGTTTTAGTTAATTGCTTGCAGGATAGAGAATATAATATTAACTATTCTACTCAACAATTAGATAAAGCTTCTCTGGTTTGGATATGCAATCCTAATAATCCCACTGGTAGCGAAATCCTCAGAGATAAAATAATAGATATATTACAAAGAGCAAAAGGGATGGTAATAGTAGATGAATGTAACTACGACTATTTGGGAAAGACAGTAATAGATCTAATAGATAAATATCCAAATTTAATTATCTCCCGAAGTTTTTCTAAAAGTTTTGGGTTAGCCGGATTGCGCTTGGGTTTTGCTATTTCTAATTCTCATAATATAAAAAAATTAGCTGCTTTTGGTCGATATTTTAGAGTAAATAGAATAGCGGAAAAGGCGGCGGGGGAAGTTTTGAAACATTTAGATTATTATCAGGAAGCCTGGAAAAAGATAAAGAAAGTAAGAGATAATTTTGTAAGGCAAATAAATGAGTT
>CAYUJX010000175.1:0-1541 GCA_964445125.1 uncultured Microbacteriaceae bacterium | reverse complement strand
AATCACAGTGAGTGGCTCGTCGAAGAGTATTGCAGCGACATCTTCTCGAACAAGTCCGCGGCCAAGGCTCACAATTTGTTGTAAATCAGAGCGCAATTTTGCGGGGCGGACGTCGAGTTGGTCCTCAAGACCCAATAGCTCTGCGATGTAGTTGACACGTTCTTCGATACGCTCTGGAGGAACTTTCCGGTTCTTCAGGGGGAATTCAAGGTTTCGCCGCACCGTCATCGTGTCGTAGAGGACCGGGAATTGGAACACTTGAGCGATGTTGCGCTGCTCGGTCGGCTTATCGGTGATGTCAACATCATCCAGATAGATGCGTCCCTGCGAGGGGGTGACAATTCCCGACATCAAGTTGAGCAGTGTCGTCTTGCCGCACCCCGAAGGCCCCAGCAGCGCATACGCTTTGCCGTCCTCCCAGGTCATGCTGAATTCCTTCAGGGCGTAGGTTTCTCCGCCGTCGTAACTGTGGGCGACGTTTTCGAGCCGTATCGTTGCCATTTAGCCACTCACCTTGGTTGTTGCAAACAGCGCCATTCCGGTGTCGGCGTCAAATCCGTGAAGGTGCTTCGGGTGGAAATACCCGGTCACTGCCTCATCAGGGTTGACGGTGTGGGCGCCATCGAGCTCGATCACCACGTACTCCCCCGTCGTCAGTTCCAGGTGAATATAGGTGAGGCTGCCCGTGACCTCGGCAAGCTCAACGGTCCCCGTGAATGCGACGTCTTGGGGGCTTTTTCTCTCCACGCTGATGCGGTGGGGGTGAATGCCAAGAGTGAACTCGGTTCGATTCTCGAGCTGGTCGTTGCTGAACGAGAAACTTGCATCTCCGAACGTTGTTTTCTTCCCGCTGCGACGAGAGGTGACCAGGTTTATGGGCGGGTCACTGAGGACCCGTGCCACATCGATATTGGTGGGTTCTTTGTACAGGTTCAGCGCTGAACCTTCTTGAATGATCCGCCCGCGGGACAATACAAAAGTCTTTACACCGAAGTCGAGGGCTTCCGCTGGCTCTGCCGTCGAGTAAATCACGACGTTATCGGCATCGGAGAAGATTTTCTGCAGCTCATCACGGAGTTGCTCGCGAAGCTTGTAATCCAGGTTTGCTAGTGGCTCATCGAGCAGCACAATGTCAGACTTGCGGGCAAGAGCTCGAGCAATAGCTACTCGCTGCTGTTGCCCACCTGAGAGCTGGGACGGTTTCCGGTTCAGCAGTGGCGTGAGGCCCAGCAGCTCCGCAAGTTCTTCAACTCGGTCCGCTATTTCCGCCTTGCTGGGCTTAGTTTTTTGCACTTTCAGTGGCGAGGCGATGTTGTCGAAGATACTCATCGCCGGATAGTTAATGAACTGCTGATAGACAAAAGATACGGATCGTTCCCGGGCCGTTTTGGACGTAATATCTATGCCGTTGAGAAACATCTGGCCCTCTGTGGGAGGCACCAGCCCCGCCATCAATCTCATCAGAGTTGTTTTGCCTGCGAGTGTCGGACCCACCAGAACATTCATGCCTTTTTGGAACTCTGCAGACACGTCGTAGAGAA
>CAYUJX010000174.1:0-1606 GCA_964445125.1 uncultured Microbacteriaceae bacterium | reverse complement strand
CCCCGAGAAGTTGTCGCTTCGAGCCCATCCGTGACCGCGTGTGATCGCGGCTTAATAGAATCTGTCATTTATCTAGTCTACGGCAGGCTTAATCGACGCAACCTGGGCGGGATTACGAGGGCATCAGTCTTGCAATCCATGACAGAAAAAGTGTTCCTGGGCACAACAAGGAGCCCTGCTATTGCCTTGCCAAAAAACTATGTTGGGTACTGTACTGAGATGACGCAAACTGCAGTTGCTGACAAAAACGATGCCCCCGAGTCGAACTCGAGGCTTGTCGTCATCACGAGCCGAGACCTCACTCCGTCCCGGTCCTGGGGGAGGTTGATTCGAGGGTTGGATACCGGAAATCAACAGTTGGTGGGATTGGCACGCGGCAAGGAAGATGAAGTCGACGACATTCTCGCCACTCAATCACTTGTTTTTTTTCCACGAGACGTTACCCATGCAGACATTTGGGAAGAAGATCCCCACAAGAGCACGCTGATTTTGTATCAGTCGCTCATCGAAGATGGTGATTTCACAAAAAATCACGGAATAGCGATGTCAATGCTGTCCCGTCGCGATTTCTCTGGGACGTTTAGAACCTTGGATCGAGAGGTTGTCCTGAGGCGCCTATACCTATCCATCCTGGGTCGGTTAGAGGTGTCGCAGCCGACCCATGTGGTCTTCGACGAGACCCCCCATGAAGTTGTCGATTTCACCCTGTTTTTTATCGCGCAGTGGCACGGAATCAAGACGCTGTTCTTTCAACCGAGTCTGGTCGGGCCACAGATTATTGCTCGAACCTCAATTTCGACAATTTTAGAAGTGAAGCCCCCCGTTTGGCCCCAACCTCTCCTTCCCGAAGCTGAGGAGGTATTTAATATCTCGAGGAAGGTCCTGGAGAAGCTGCTGCGAGGTGAAGGAACGATGCTCCTCGACCGGCAAAAAAAAGCGGACACAACCGCTAAGGGCTTTTCCTCCCGAGTGAGAGCGAAATCTTTCACCCTGCGGGCAATTTTTGGGCCGAGAAGGAATCCAATGGTGAGTTTAATTGGCCATAATTTTGGACGGAGATGGGTCCACAACGGACTCGAATTGCTGCTTAGTCGCTCGCTTCGAAGGTCTCTTCAGAAGGCCATTCTGAGTCTTCCCGCCGCACCGACCGGGGGGTTTAGAGATTATGCAGTTCTTGCCCTTCACTACGAACCAGAGCGGACCAGCATGCCCGAGGGCCTGCCTTTTCTTTCTCAGACAGATGCAGTCGTTGCCGTCAGGAACTTTCTGCCCGACTCAGTGCATTTGGTGGTCAAAGAACATTACGCACAACAGGCCTCGAACCTTCGCGGGCAATTGGGCCGTAGCGCCCTCACCTATCAATTGATAGCGTCTTTGCCCAATGTTTCCCTATTGGGGGTCGACACCGTCTCAGCCGAAGTTATCGACGGCGCTCGCTACGTCTTTACCATGACAGGAAAAATTGGAATCGAGGCTGCCTCCGCCGGCATACCAGCGATTTACATGGGCAACCCCTGGTGGACAGAGATGCCAGGAGCATTCGATTTCCACGACCCTCTTTTAGCCCAAAAAATCTCACCCCCCGCTCAGTGGACTACCGCAGAAC
>CAYUJX010000173.1:0-1615 GCA_964445125.1 uncultured Microbacteriaceae bacterium | reverse complement strand
GATCTACACTGCTGTGAACACTCTTTCCCTACACGACGCTCTTCCGATCTCACCCTCGAGACCTGTCCCCGGAGGTCAAAAAAGGCCCGGCAGGGAAATTCGGTATCGATATCGAAAACGATTTCGAACCCATTTACGTCACCACAGATCGCGGCAAGAAAACGGTTGCCGATCTTAAGAGGGCCGCAAAAACTGCGTCTGAAATTGTGCTCGCAACAGATGAGGACCGCGAGGGAGAGGCGATTGCCTGGCACCTCCTCGAGGTGTTGAAGCCCAAAGTTCCCGTGAAGAGAATGGTTTTCCACGAAATCACGCCCGAAAGTATTGCCAAAGCTACGGAGCACACCCGAGATCTCGATGTCGCACTCGTGGATGCCCAAGAAACGAGGCGCATCCTCGACCGCCTCTATGGTTTCGAAGTGTCCCCCATCCTCTGGCGTCGGGTGAGCGGAGCAAAATCTGCCGGGCGCGTGCAATCACCCGCCTTGAAGCTGATTGTTGATCGTGAACTTGAGCGCCGCGCCTTTGTCTCTGGCTCCTATGCCGATATCGAAGCCCAGGCCACAACTGACGCGAAGGAAAGCTTCAAAGTCTCCCTGGTCAGGCTCGATGGAGCTCGAGTGGCCAGTGGCCGCGACTTTTCTGAAACCGGTGAACTTACCTCTGATGCCGTCTTGCTCAGTGAAGCAGACGCCACCGCTCTTGCCGAGGCCCTGGAAAGCTCAGCGGCCGCACTCGCGGTGTCGAAAGTTGAAGCAAAGCCTCATACTCGTCGACCCGCAGCGCCCTTCACTACCTCCACCTTGCAACAGGAGGCAGGTCGAAAACTCCGCTTCTCCGCTCAACAAACCATGAGTATCGCCCAGGGTTTGTATGAAAACGGACACATCAGCTATATGCGAACCGACTCTGTATCTCTATCCGGCCAAGCGGTATCTGCCGCCAGGGCTGCGGCCACCGCTCTCTACGGAACCTTTGCGGTTCCCGCGGAACCCAGGGTGTATAAAGGAAAATCCAAAAACGCTCAGGAAGCCCACGAAGCGGTGCGACCGGCTGGAGAAAGTTTCCCCACACCTTCTAGTCTGTCCTCGGTGTTGCGCTCGGATGAACTCAAGCTCTACGACTTGATTTGGAAGCGCACCGTGGCCAGCCAGATGGTGGATGCCAAAGGCGAAACCGTCACCGTGACCCTCGAAGCAGACCCCATGCCACAGGTCAAAGGGCGCACCTTCGCCCGCGCGGAATTTAGCGCATCAGGCACGGTGTTGAGCGAGCGAGGATTCCTGCAGGCCTATCAAGAGAGCAAAGATGAAGAGGCCGTTGAGGATCTGCCCGCAGGCGACAAAGACGCGATACTGCCGCCCCTGAAAGTGGGGGATTCCACGAGCATTGGCGAAGTGATTGCCAAAGCACATGTCACGCAGCCACCCGCCCGATACACCGAGGCAAGCTTGGTGAAAGCTTTGGAAGAGCGAGGCATTGGACGCCCTTCTACCTATGCCTCCATCATCTCGGTCATTATTGACCGCGACTATGTGTTTCGCAGGGGGACCGCACTGATTCCGCAGTGGATTGCTTTCCCCGTGACACGCCTTCTCCAGGAGCGTTTTTCTGA
>CAYUJX010000172.1:0-1635 GCA_964445125.1 uncultured Microbacteriaceae bacterium | reverse complement strand
AGGCTCTGCGCGACAGGGTTATCGGCTCGAACCTCTAAAAACACATCATCCGCCCCTCGCCGATGGGCTTCTCCCAGCAGAGCCCGTAACAGCATTCGGCCCACGCCTTTCTTCCGATGCTCCACCGCGGTGGCAAGTGTCTGAATATCACCGGTTTCGGCCAGGCTCAGTGCCGCGCGAAGCCCGCCATATCCTGCCAATTCGTCGGAGCCGCTCGCCCTGACTACCAGGTAGTAACTGAAGGGGTGCGACACCTCCTCCACCATGAGCTCGGGCGACCAGGCATCAGCACCAAAGAGCATCGCTTCTTGCTCAATCATCTCCGGCAAGTCCTCCAGCCCAGCGCGCGTAAGCAAATAGGTCACCTCGGCACACTCACATCAGGCGCCCGCAAATAGCGGGGTGTGGGTTCTGGGAAGGCGACTCCGCGGTGCTGGTAGTCCAAGGCCACCCGAGCCAGCTCTGCTGCTGGTATCTCAGCGCCCAGTATCCGAGGAACATCCCGGGCTTCGGCCAAAACATGGTCCAAGTCTTCAAGTTTCACCAGCGCGGGTCCCAGCACCCGAGGGTTCTCCTGCTCACGGCGGTAAACGGAATACGCCACTTCGCCTCGTCTGGCGTCGGTGACGACCACTACATCGCCGTCGGCAAAATAGCCCAGGGCATCATGAGAAAGGACAGGCAACAGCGGCACCCCTCGGGAAAGTGCGAAAGCCGACGCAGCCGCCATCCCGACGCGAAGCCCCGTAAAGGGGCCCGGACCTATTCCCATCACGACAAATGTCACCTCTGCCGGGCGCACACCAGCTGTGGTAAAGACGCTCTCCAAGAGAACCCCGATAATCTCAGCGTGCCCTCGGGGGTCCACACTCGATGCTTCAGCGCGCGTGACGCCCCAGGTGTCCACCAGCGCCACCTGGGTGCCCAGAGAGGAATCAACTGCGAGAAACATCAGCGACTTCCAGAGCCGGAGCGATGCGGGCAAAGAACTCTGCACTGTCTCCGTGGCTTGCCACGCTGACAGTGCGAGGTTGATCTGCCTCGAGATTGTCGGCCTCGCCGTGAGGTCGCTCAAAACTTAGCTCCAGCCAGCTATCGCTCAGCACGAAGGCGAAAGGAGCGGCCCACTCGGCGACCACCACAGAGTGGGGAACATCGATATCGAGTTCGTCCAGTTCTTGCGCGGAACCCACCCTATACGCGTCAATATGCACCAAAGGGGGTCCCCCCGCAGTTCTGGAGAGGTGCTCCCTCGCCACGACGAACGTGGGACTCGACACCTGGGTTTCGAGGTTCATGGCCTCCCCAAACCCTCTACTGAACGTCGTTTTTCCTGCCCCAAGTTCACCGGTTAATACAAAAACGTCACCGGCTTGAGAAAGCACAGCAATCGAAGCGCCCAAAGCTTCCATCGCGGCGGCCGTGGGGACGACGTGTTTCACGGGACCACCACGCGAGGGACGCGGGGGCCCAACCGGGTCACAATCTCGTAGGCAATGGTCCCCGCCGCTTGGGCCCATTCATTAGCGCTTGGTTCACCTTCGCCGGGGTCTCCCCACAATACGGCCCATTGGCCTTCCCGAACAGGAGCATCGTGGACGTCCACGCTCAACTGATCCATCGAGATGCGCCCGG
>CAYUJX010000171.1:0-1638 GCA_964445125.1 uncultured Microbacteriaceae bacterium | reverse complement strand
CTTCATTTCGATTAAATAGATATTGATTACCAATTTTTTCAGAATTCAATAGTCCTTTTTTAATATATCGGCTAACTGTCCGCTTACTTTTTTTTAGCAATAAGCAAACTTCCGGATATGTAATATTATAATCATTCCCCTTCATTCTTTTCCCCTGATCCCTTTTTTATTATTCAACTGCAATAATTTTAATTTCCCAATTTCCCATCGAAAAGATATTTAGACAAAATGTTCCTTTTTTTGGATTATAAGAACTTCCTTTACCTGATTCCGTTTGACTGGCTACCTGTTCAATAAAATTTCCATCTTTATCATATAGAGTAATTATTATCCCCTCTTTTGATTCCCAGTATATTTCCCAGGCAGTTTGAAAAACTAATGGCCTTGTAGTTTTCGTTCCACTCCCCGAAAACTCTTTTATGATAGGATCTTCTGTAATCTCCAACCCCAGTTTTCCAGCTAAAATGTCATACATTTCTAATCTGATATCTTTGTTAGCAACAACGGTAATTTTTTCTAATTCGTTAATAATTTCTTCTTTTGATAAATCCCCGGCCAGTGTGGTTATTGAAAATAATAAAACAAAAATCATTAATACGGTTAATTTTTTCATTTCTAAAAACTCCCTTATATTTTATTTAATTATTTATTCTATCCAATAAAGAATATCATTATATTGTTCGATTGTATTCTTACCAGTAGTCTGATACATAATACGACGCTGTCGCAATTACATAAGCCCCTTCTGAATGTGCACTATCTTTCAATACACCTTTATAATAACATTTAACATTTACTGTTCCTGAAGATCCATTGTTTTGAGCAGAAATATAAAGAAAATTATCACTAAAATATTTGTAACTATAAACCTTTGGTAAGATCACATCACTATATTGTTCAGTTCCTCCAGTAGGATTGGATAAAGTTACACTTACTGATGTCGCAGTACCTGAAATCTTGTATTCGACTTTATACTCGTAAGTATCTGGAGTTACCACTCCACTACAACCACTCAGAAAAATCGCTAATAATAAAAATAAAACTACAAAAAAATATTTCCTTTTCATTTTCTTAAATACCCCCTTCATATTATTTAATAATTCCCTCAGAATAGCCCGAAATCGTTAAAATTTTGCCCTTCTAAAGCGTTCCAGTATCTTTTATAGCCAAAGGTCAAACCCTTTCTATTAGCCTGGTTATCTTAAATATTTTAATGACTAATACAACTTCCAACTATTACCAACTTTCTGTAAATAAAAGTAACTATTAACTTCATCAGTTTCATAGTAACCACAATAAGTCAAAATCATATTGGTATAACCAGAAACAGTAGCATAATTAACGTTAATAGATACATTTTGAATATCTATTACCATGTTAAGGGTTACAACATTACAATATAAATATATGTTATTGACTAAAGCTTCCACTTGAGCAACAGCATAATATCTATCAGATCCATAAACACAATAACTTTTTGCCTTGCTAAAGTTCAGATTACTAAGAGCTAAATAATATTCATTAACAACACTTTTTACTTTTGCCTCATCAGTGGCAGGAGTAGTGAGTATTCCACTACCACCACAACCTACTAAAAACATAGTTACCACTAAAGCCAAAACCAATAAAAATAATTTC
>CAYUJX010000170.1:0-1658 GCA_964445125.1 uncultured Microbacteriaceae bacterium | reverse complement strand
CCAGCGAGCGGTAGTGCAGCTCGACAGGGGCAGGGTTCATCCCCTAATTCTTGATGGCACACAGTCCATCGGTTACGCCTGGTCGTTTCATGCCTTGGCCGGGGCGCCGTGCGCGCTGTCGCTGGGGTGTGAACTGACGTTCTCGCCCAAGCGTGTGGGCGGCCCGTATGTCTCACGGTCGAGGGAGGTTGCAAGCTTGTGGAGCTCGCACCGGAAGCTCACCCATGAACTGCTGGGGTGTGATCCCTGCCAGAACGGGGCATCGGTTGCCACGGTGAGTGGGAAAAACATTCCCGGTGCACCGATCGCACTCTCAGAGGTTCTTCCCGCCACGAGGTATACCTACAGCCGCCACGTGCGAGAGGGTGATGAACCACCCGTGAAGCTCGAATGGCCAGATTACTCCTAGGATCGAAGCCTTCAGGCCGTCACCTGGACCATACCCCTGGGGGATAGTGCGGGTATGAAGAAGAATGCACAGACCATCGCCATAATCCGCTTTATGTCGGGACCCTGGGGCCGCGGAGGCCGCTTTCTGGGAGGCATTGTGCTCTGGAGCTTTGCGATTATGGAGGGTGGTTGGGCCTATCTCTTGGCAATCCCCGGAACACTCATGCTGGTGACAGGGGTGATGAACTACTGCCCAGCCGGTCTCATGCTGAAGAAGCCGACAGACCGCTCTGAGTTCATGGCTTCTCTGAAGCCCGTGAACCTGCTCAAGAGCTAGCACGACCTGCGTGTAGCGCACTATCTGTCACCGATGTGTGCAGGCCACACACACTAGGAACACCACAGGGGCCTGCTGTTCACAGAGCGTCGACACTCATCACGCCATTCAATGTGACGATCTACCGCCCGCCTAGGGTGTCCACCGCGCGGGATGGAAAGGTTTCCTTCAACCGTTGGCAGAGCCCAACCTCATTCCCGCCGAAGGGTGGATACGGTGCGGGAATGAAAGACGACTTTCGCCAAGTCCTTGCAGAATGCAAGCACACAGTTTATGGTGAGGAGATGAGCCCCAACGTCCTCATCAGAGACATGCCAGCAGACGTCCACGAAGTGATTGTGGCACGTGCTCTTGCGGAGGGACTGTCGCTCCAGGAGTATCTGATGCGACACTTCAGGGAGTTCGCTTCCCGACCCACGATGGCCGAGCTGATGGATACGGCAGCGGAGCGAGCCGCAGACGCTGGTGGATCGGACGCCAACGCTTCGGACATCGTGGGATGGATTCGTGAGGCAAGGGAAGATCGCGAAGCTCGGCAGTGGTAGCGCTCGTCGTTGATGCCTCGGTAGTCGTCGATGGCATGGTTTCATCTGGAGTCAGAGGTAATCGGTGTCGAGCGATCCTGCAAGAACACTGTTTTGTTCCAGAACTTTTGTTCTCCGAGGTGGCCTCAGCCCTAGCGCGGTGGGAGCGCCATACAGGTTCAGCGGCTGAGGACGAGTTTTCGTCTGTTCTGGCTTTCGGGTGGACGACTGTGGGTCACGGTGAATGGGGCAGCCGCCTGTGGGGGCTTCGCCACGATCTTTCTCTTTACGACGCAACGTATGTGGCCATCGCGCAAACACTAGACATCGCCCTTGCAACAACGGATCGTAAATTTGCCGCCACAGCGCAAAAGTATTGCGACGTGCTCCTACCCGAATGAAAGCTC
>CAYUJX010000169.1:0-1659 GCA_964445125.1 uncultured Microbacteriaceae bacterium | reverse complement strand
TCGTGTACGGCCAGCCATAGTTAGCACCTGGCGCATAGCGATTGAGCTCATCGCCTCCTGCGGGACCATGGTCACTAATCCAGAGCGACCCGTTGCCGTCAGTGGTGATACCCAGCGAGTTACGCAGACCCTTGGCAACAATCTCTGGTCTGTCCCCATTGGTCGGGATTTTGACGAGAGCCCCGAGAGCTGCGGACTCGGCACTGAGCAGTGCATAGTCCTTTTCGGTGTTGGCAATGCCTATGGTGGCGGCTTGCCCCAGAGAGCTGGCGCCGAGATGGAAGTCGCCGATGGTAAGAAATACGCTACCGAGCTTTGGAGCAAACGTGAGGGCCGACCCCAGATGGGTCCGAAGCGGTGACCCGGATCGCCAGGCGGCGGTATAGGAAACGCACGGCGACGATTGGTACGCGACCTCGGTGGAAAGAGGCTCGTCTGCGCGGCTGGCCAACAGATCCCCCAGGGCGAGGGTATGGACATCGACCCTCACGCACTCTTCGGCCGTGTCGAGGACGCCGTCAGACAGATAGACGGTGTGAACGGCGAGAGTTGAGTCGCGAAACCCCCAGGTGGGTCCACCGGACTGGACTCCCGCAGCCGACACGGTGTCCACGGTCCCCGATGATGCGAGCGAGGGCCCCACCGACCAGACGTCTGCATCGACATCGATGAACCGGCTTTCCCCGGCGTAGGTGACGGCCCACCACACGCCGGGACACAGTTCGAGCACAGTGTTATAGCGCGGCGCACCAGATGGCGGCAAAAGATAGGAGGCCACAATCGCCGTCTCACCCTCGGCTTCCTGGGTAGCTGTCAACTCAAACCAGTCGCGGCTGGCAGGTTCCCACAAATCACACGGGTCGGTGCTGGCGGGGGCTTGTGCCTGTGACGAAACGTCAACCGGGGCCGTGGGTGCAGGCGCGGGAATGGCATCGACTGTGGGGTTTGTGGCGCAGGCACTCAGGAACAACGCCATCACCGCCACGCAGGAGGTGGCGTATCTGTTCACACATGTCACCCTACGACGCTTCGCTGGTAAGGACCGGTGATATCGCTGGGTCTTCTGGGCAATAGCTCGCGACCTGATTGTCCCGTGGAAGTGAGGGCCATTCTCACGTCCCGACGAGGAAACCTTCGCCAAGCCCGCAGAGGCTCAGTACGCAGAGGCTCAGTCCGCATTCAGGCCCGTTTGCTCACTGCCTGGGCAATACGGAACACAATGCCTGCTACCACCATCACTAACACCGCGACGGATATGGACCACTTCGCGATTGAGAATATCGATGCGATCTGAACCCCGATCGGCGAGAGGGAACCTTCGGCAACAAATTGATTTGCTAAAAAAGCTAAGACCATATTTTCCAGCCAGTCGAAGAGGACCTGAAGAGCGGGTAAAAGGTTGACTAATCGGGTCTTGTGCGCAACAGGACGAAACAACACCGACAGCCAGCTGATGTACATGAGGCCGTATACGAGCGCGAATAGCGAGTCCCACACCAGATTAAAACTGATGTAGGACCTGATCATCTCATCACTGCGGGCAGCGAAAAAAGCGAGGCCATCCGACTGGTCAAAACCCAATGGTGTCCCGAGAGAGTCGGGTGAACCGTCAGCCACAGCAAAACCACAACGGGTGGCACCAACACCACGCCGAGGTAA
>CAYUJX010000168.1:0-1743 GCA_964445125.1 uncultured Microbacteriaceae bacterium | reverse complement strand
TATATCGGCGTAGCCATTGTTTTCGGGATCTGGGTGTGGTTTGACGCGGGCTCTACCTTTGGCACCGAATACTTTGCAGCCTATTTGGTGGAGAAATCCCTCTCGGTGGATAACGTTTTTGTGTTCTCCATTATTCTCACGCAGTTTGTGGTGCCCTCGAAATACCAACAAAGAGTGCTTCTCATAGGAGTGTTACTGGCCCTCGTGTTGCGGGCGATTTTTATCGCCATCGGCGCCGTGGCACTTGCCTACTTCGCCTTCACGTTCGTCATTTTTGGCGCAATCTTAATCTGGACCGGTTTCGGTCTCATGCGGCACTGGAACGAAGACCCCGACCCTTCCGAAAATTTCCTGGTACGCCAGGTGAAAAAAGTTACTCCCTTCACTGAGGAGTACCACGGAACAAAACTGTTTATCAAAGAGAATGGGAAGCGTTTAGCAACCCCCATGTTTTTGGTGATTATTGCTATTGCTTTCACCGATATTCTTTTCGCTTTGGATTCCATCCCCGCCACCTTTGGTGTGACGCAGGAGCCTTTTCTGGTGTTCTCCGCGAATGCTTTCGCGCTTCTGGGACTTCGCGCGCTGTACTTCATTTTGAAGGGGCTCCTAGACAAACTGATCTATCTGTCTCTGGGGCTGTCCTTTGTTCTCATCTTCATTGGCGTGAAGCTGATGTTGCTGTGGGCACACGACATATGGGAATTCCTCCCCAAAATCGAAACCAGCACCAGCCTCTGGGTCATCGCTGCCATCTTGGGAGTATCCATCGTCGCAAGTCTCATCAAGTCGAGCCAAGACCCGAGTGCCATCGCTCACGCAGGTCGGGTGACAAGCAACAAAGAGCACGAAGAACCCGACTCGAAGAAGTAGCGGTTTTTTTCTCGGGAGTGGATACACACCGACAATCCCGGCCCTTTTACTCTGCTTCCCCGCCTTCTTTTCCCCGAAAAAATAGAAGTACCCAGGCAGAAACTGTCGGAGCCGGCCATCCCCCCGATACTCGGAGCCGATTGCGTGGTCAGAGCCACCGTGGTTTAACGAGTTGTCTCACACCGGGGGGCACCAGAGCCCAGATGTATGGAGACGCTCGGCCGACGTTGCACTCAGCCCCAGGGCTTAGGCTCAACCAGTGGCACATTTACTAGGAGCGAGCAACCTCCACCTCGAGTACCCCACCCGCGTTGTCCTTGATTCGGTGACAATCGGCGTCGACGAGGGTGACCGTATTGGCGTTGTCGGGCGCAACGGCGACGGGAAATCAAGCCTCATTCGTTTGCTCTCTCAAAAGTTTCAGCCCAATTCCGGCGCCGTGACGGTGCGCGGGGGCCTCCGGCTAGGTCTGCTTGACCAGAGCGACCAAATACCTGCAGAAACAACCGTGTCCCATGCTGTGGTGGGCGAGCGGGAGGAACACGAGTGGGCTGGGGACTACAAGGTACGAGACATCATCACCGGGTTGCTCTCTGATGTGCCGTGGGATGCGCGGGTAGGTGACCTCAGTGGTGGCCAAAGCAGACGTGTCTCGCTTGCAGCGCTCTTGGTTCATGAGTGGGATGTGTTATTCCTCGATGAACCCACCAACCATCTCGATGTGCCAGGGGTGGCATGGCTCTCTGAACACCTGAGCACGCGGTGGCCCTCGGGTAGTGGCGCCCTTGTCGTGGTCACCCACGATCGATGGTTCTTGGACGAGTCAACCCAGATGACGTGGGAAGTCCACGACGGCACGGTAGATATTTA
>CAYUJX010000167.1:0-1768 GCA_964445125.1 uncultured Microbacteriaceae bacterium | reverse complement strand
TCGCCGCGCTGATTTACTCTGTGATCCGGGTGTTCACCACGTCACCTTTTTTCCCCATCGGCATGATTCAAGCCATCAATGACATTTTGTTTATCATCATCATTTTGGAGATTCTGCGCACCGTCATTGCCCGTTACACCGATGGTGTTTTCCAGCTGCACAACTTCTTGATTATTGGAATCATCGCCGCTGTGCGACACATCCTCACAGTGGGTGCGTACATGACACTGGGCGACGGGAAGACCGAGGCAGAGTTCAACCGTGCGGTCATCGAATTAGGGATTAATTCCGCCATTGTCGTGGCGCTCGTCTTCGCCATCTTCCTCTCCAAAGCGGTGGACTCGGTGACGCGCAAGTCTGTTGCCGCAGGAGAGTAAACGCGACGACTCAGTCAGAGCGCACTCTGGTCGGCTCGGAACCTGAAACTATTACTTAGGGATCTGCCTGATGGGTTTCTTAGCGGTTCGTGTGCCATTTTCTCCCTAAACCGCCATCGGCTATGGGGTGTCCGCAGCGTGAATACGAGCTGTCGCTACTGATTCCACTCGGCTTCTTCGTCGAAACCACTGCCGTATTGGGTTTCGGGATACGCGGTGCCGGGTGAATACCCCGCGGGGCCGCTGTGCACGTCGCCCTCGTCCATGAGGTCATATCCGCAGTCAGCACAGACGCTATGACCGGGGACCCAGGGAGCGTCACACTCTTCGCAGTGATCAGGTTCCTTCTTCACGGTGTTTCTCCTTTCAGGTGGTTAACCAAGATGGTGGTTTTCATTTCGTCCAGTGCTGAATGCAGCAGCCCAAGCTGCGAGTGATAGGGCAACCCTGGGGAATGCGCGACAAAGTACCCATCGCTGCCGGGGATTGCCGGGTGGACAACACTCACGCTTAGCGTCCAGCCGGTGACGATGGCTCCGGTGTCGCAGTCGGCGTCAGCAAAAGTGCTGATGGTGTGATCTAAGACAGTAAGAGCGGGACTAGATTCCATAGATACAGCCTTTCAAGGTGGGTGAGAAAAAACCATATACCCCACCACTGACATGCCCCACGGCACACGAAATGCCAGAGGTTCCCGATAGTGCCCTTGGTTCTTGTCCTCCTGGCGTGACTGTCGTGTTGACACCCTCGCCTCAGGGTGTTGAGGAGCGGGCCACATGCGGACGAGCGCGGAGATGGCGCAATGGGCTTCGACAGTGAGGATACGGAGAGGTCGAACGGATGCCTCTCACTTCTGGAGACTGCCCCGTGACTCAGTTCCTACAGCAGAAAGAAATCGTTGCCGTCACTGGCTATAGCAAACAACACCACGGAGAAAAAGAAGGCAGTTTGATACAGAAAAACCGTCGAGACGGCAAAGGGAAAGCGGAACAAGGGTTCAGTCCGTGGGGGTGCTGTGGCCGATTCGCCCACCACGGCAAAACACAGCAAAAAAGGACCAATAAACGGTGGCACCATGAGCAGCATCCATAACCATGTCCGCCCCATATCGGTCAGCCTTTTGAGGGTCGCCACCAGGAGCAGATAGGCGGCCAGGACTGCGCCCAGTGCCAGTGGGAGAAAAAGGTGGGACGCAAGACTTGAGGCCACCGCCATCACGGAAAACACTGCGCCCTGAAAGAGGTAGGGATAGAGCGCCAGGGTACCCCGGGCGATAAAGAGGTTCCCCGGCGCCTGTGGTCTCCCCGGGGCAGTCCCCCCGGGGCTTTCTAGGCCCCCGGACACGTCACATCGACAACCTCTGCGGTGCCAAGGAAATACGCCAGGAGAAC
>CAYUJX010000166.1:0-1784 GCA_964445125.1 uncultured Microbacteriaceae bacterium | reverse complement strand
CTTGCTTTCAAGTTTCAAGTGCAACTTGAAACTAATTTATTAATATCGCGGCAAAGCCGCTCTTGATTAGGCGCGATAGAGATCTCCCGGAGGGAGATGCGCCTGCTTGAGACGTCATAATCTACTGTGGTCTACGAATACCATCACCTCCTTTTTTTTGCGATGAGGGCAGTCACATTGCCCCACGCTGACTCACACTCGACCTCACGGTCAACATATATCTGAAACATCAACTAAAACGACACGGCGTTCATTATCCCTTGATAACTATTGCTCGATCGTAGTTCCTCGTACAATACCTGCCTGGGTGTTTTATAGTTCAAAGTTTTCCTCGGTCGATCATTGAGTGAGTTTTGCACTCGCTGAATGTCAGCGTCCGAGTATTCCGAGAAATCAGTTCCTTTGGGGTAAAACCGCCTTATGAGTCCATTCGTATTCTCGTTCAAACCTCTCTCCCATGGAGAATACGCATGAGCGAAATAGACTTTTGTCTTCAAAGCTTCCTCAACCTCGTCATGAAGAGCGAACTCGGTTCCGTTGTCAACCGTTATGCTTTTTACTATCAAAGGATAATGCCTGAAACGCTCCACTATCATATTTTTCATGGCTTCGGAGCTTTTATCCTCAACCTTTCCCATCACGAGAAACATGCTTTTCCTATCGACGAATGTCCCGAGGCCGCCTTTATGGGCTTTCCCCTCTACCGTGTCTCCTTCCCAATGACCGATCTCTTTTTTCTCGTTGGCCGCGGCGGGACGATCCTCTATGCTCTTCCTTTTTTTCGCGTTCTTCCAGTTCCGTCTAGATGTCTTCACGTTCCGTTTCTTATACTTGTCGCCTCTGCGGGGAAGAAGGCGATGCAGTTTCCCTCCATTGCCGCGGTCAAACGCTATGTACTGATAAATCAACTCATGACTGACGAATATGCGAAACACGATTCTCAAGTGGGCTGAAATCTGCTCGGGGGTGCAATTAACAATCAATTTCTCCTCTATCACCTTTTCAGCTTCCTTGGTGATTTTTCTAAATCTGGTCCGCTTTCGGCGAACCTTGCACAACTCGCTGGCGGTCTCCGCCAAGTAATCGCCCAAATCATTCTTATTCCTTCTCAGCTCTCGAGAAATAGTGGATTTGTCGCAACCAAGCTTTTCAGATATGAAACTTTGTGTGTGTCCAGCTTGATTTAAATTCTCCATGGTGTATCTTTCACGTAATGTCAATTGACTGTATTTCTTGCTCATGGCAACTCCTTTATCGGAGATTAATCTTGCTCGATTAATGATAATACATCAATTGGCATTATTAATCTATCAACATAAGTTGCACTTCAAACTTGAATGTAGCAATTGCAACACAAAGTCATCTTTATTCACGTAATTCCGGATCCTAATATCGTTTTTATATTTTTCTGCCGTTTTAGGAGTACAACCAAAGCAAGTTACGTTTTCTTTGAATTTCCCATATTTGAAAATAATTTTGCTCTTTTTAAATCTGAAGAATCTGTGCCTAAATGTCAATTGTCTGAAAAGGTATGAAAATGCGATTATTTTGGCTTCCGAGGGAAGGGAGAAATTCAATTTCTTTAAGCTTGTGGCAAATTTATTTTTTAATTCGTTATTTATTTCGTTTACAATCCCATCTTTAATAAATCCAGCTGTGGCGATATATGCCTCTTGTGGGACGATATTACTCATAATAGGTGAATTATTTAACTCATCTACCCAGTCCGATGGATCCTCCATTTCAATATCAGCTTTGGCAAGTTTTTTTAATTCCACCAGGTC
>CAYUJX010000165.1:0-1806 GCA_964445125.1 uncultured Microbacteriaceae bacterium | reverse complement strand
GTCGACAGTGGCCATCACAGGAGCGGTATTGACCCCCACGATGTAGTTTCTCTAGGAGCGTGGGTCTGTAGTCGCGTAATCGGATTCGGGGTCTGGTATTCCGGGTCAACTTTGCCGAGGGACGTCCTGAGCCTGGCGGGGTGAGTTCAACGAGGCCGGGTCGTCGCGCTGTCCTGCCGATCGAAAACAGGGCCAGTGCCGCAGGGCGGTTGGGGCCTGTCCTTCAGGTTACCGGTCGGGGTGTCAGCGCGGTTCCCGCGGCTACGATGGCTCGGGTGTGCATACTGTGCAGCTTCATCAGGTTGTGGCAGGCGGCGATGAGGTCCCACTCGTGGGCGGCTTGTTCCATCCCGCGCAGCAGAACGAATTTTCCTTGCCGGGTGTGGATCTGACCGAACACGGGCTCCACGATCGCTTTGCGCCGCGCATACACAGCACGCCCCTTCTTCGTTTTCACCTTGCGTGCCATGCGTTCTCGCAACGTCGCATTCGCCGGGATCCGACCCCGTGGAACATCGGGAACACGTTCACCGTGCTTGACCCGCCCGGTCGCGATGAAAAACTCTGTCGTGCCGCCGGTGGCGGTTTCAACAGTCTTCGCGTAGTCCAGGTTCGTGGCTGAACAATACCCGGCATCAGCCAGGACCTGCCCGGGCAGACCCCCCACCGTGTCGTGGAGTTTCTTCATCAGCGGTACGACCTGTTCAACATCCACCCCAATGTTCGTCAGCGTTGTTGCGACGATGACTTGATGGTCCTGATCAACGATGGCCTGCGCGTTATAGGCGTAGTGAAACGATCCGTCGGCAGTTTTCATGATTCGGGCGTCCGGGTCGGTGAAGTTGCGTTGCGCTGTCGGGGCGACGACCGCGTTTATGGCCGCATCCTCACCTTTCTTCGCGGCAGTCTCAGAGTCATCGCCCTTCTCGCGAGCTTTCTTCTCCGCATCTTTCCTCGCCCATGCAGCGGCGTCAGCCTCTAACGCGGCTCGCGCTTCGGCGAGCTTGACCAGGCGGGATTCCCGCCGGGCGAGCTCTGGGGGTAGTTCGTCGCCACGTGTGTCTTTCCCGAAACGAGTGTCTTCCGCAGTGTCGATCGCGTCCGCATCCGCGAGTAGTGCGGATACTTCGTCCGCGAGGACTTTCTGTTTCTCGCTCAGGCGGGCGTAACTCATCGCTTTGCGCCGTGACGCGTTCGCGCGCACCTTCGTCCCATCGAGAGCGACTTGCCCCAATGACACCATCCCGGCCGCGCGGCACAGTTCCAACGCTTGCAGGAACACGTTCCCCAGCGCCGACAAGTGTCGTTTCCGAAACCGGGCGATGGAACGAAAATCGGGTGCTTGCTGGGCGGCCAACCACCGAAACGCGACCACATCCACGCACACCCGCTCCAGTTCTCTGGACGAGCGCACCCCGACACAGTAACCGTAGAGGAGGACACGAACCATCAGCCTCGGGTCATACGGCGGCTGGCCTTTCGTCTTCGCATACGACGCATAAAACTTCTGCAAGTCGAGTTGAGTGTCCACGATGTCAGCGATGAACCGCGACAGGTGATTCTGCGGTAACCACTCATCCAACGACGGCGGCACCAACATCACCGCAGCCGGTTCAAACGCCCGAAACCGTTTATTCACGCCCCCCCCAGCCTCCACCCCACCCTCGACGGGGTCAACATGCTCAAGCTCAACCGCGGGAAACAGGCCATCCGAATCGATCATAAGCAATTTTCCCAGACCCCAGCCCGAAGTCCGGGAAATCGGGCGGCGTGTTAAACTTTGCCGTTACTGACCCACGCTCCTAG
>CAYUJX010000164.1:0-1809 GCA_964445125.1 uncultured Microbacteriaceae bacterium | reverse complement strand
GGCAAAGGCGCGCTGGAGTCCGGGGTTCAGCGTGACGTTAGATTTCTTCAAGGTCAGTTCGATGTCGCCTCCACGGCGGCGTAGGTGAACGGAGCGCATCAGCAGTGGTCCGCAATAGTCCACCCCTTCGTGGTTCCATTCGACAAGGCCAATACCGAGCGCCATCGGAGACAACCCCCGTGTGTTGGCCAGTTCGTGGGCATGGTCCGCTAAGCGCAGTGCCGCCAGGGTGGCGGGCCTCCTGGCAACATCATCTCTGATGAGGTTTGACAGCACAGTGGGGGACCCGGCAAGAAACCGGGCTAAACCCCCGGGGTGTCCGCGGGAAATGTCGATGCGGTTCTCGCCGCGGTCTTGAAACTGAATCAGCGGGCTCACGCCGCCCAGGAGAGAGATGTCCTGCCACCACTGATCCCATGCTTTGGCAGCTTCATTCACGGGCGTCGCAGCGGAATCTCCGACCGTCACTTGGTGCGCCAAATCACTCGACCACCACGGAGAGGCGTCGAGGCCTCCACCCGACTCAGTCGAGACATCATAATTGTCGGCGCGCCACACGTGTCAAACCTACGACGCGCGGGCTAAAACCCGGTATATCCCGCGCCGTAGAGGGCGTGGGGGCGCATCTGGGGTGTAAATGCTTCCTTCCGTCTGCAATCCACACCACCCCACGGCCTCAGAGTGGCCCCATTGTCCGCTTGGCGGAACCGAACGCCGGTTCTAGTCGGTGGCCAGGGAGTAGCCGGCCTCGGTGACCGCTGCCCGCACTGCATCTCTTAGCACGGGGGCTGAACTAACGAGGGTGATTCGTGAGGTTCCCCCGACGCGAAGGTCCACACTCACGTTGTGCACGGTGTCCAGACCTTCGAGCGCTCCGGTCACGCTGGAGACGCAGTGCTCGCAAGTCATTCCCTCGACCAGGTACAGCTCACGAACGCCTCCCTGGGGGACAAAAGCGGGTGACGCGCCACCGCTATCAGTCGAGCACGCGCATGCGTGATTTTTAGCACTGAGGCCAAGGTCGTTACCGACGGTTGAGGTGCACATATTTTCTTCCTTTTTGTGGTTGTTAGGAGCGAACGAGGCGGGCGATTGCCTCGGATGCTTCGCGAAGTCTCTCGTCTGCGACCGCGCCCCCCTGGGCGCTGGCCTCAGCTACACAGTGCATGAGGTGGTCGTTTAACAGCTCCAAGGCAACTGTTTCCAGGGCCTTGGTCGCAGCAGAAACCTGGGTGAGGACGTCGATGCAGTAGGTGTCTTCTTCCACCATGCGGTGAATGCCTCGAACCTGTCCTTCGGCACGACGAAGTCGCTTCAGGATTCGATTCTTATTGTCGGCGTAACCCATCATCATGTCCATTTTCTATACCCTAAAGGGGTATGAACCTACCGTGGTCACGCCCAAGAATCAAGCCGCCGGTTACCTTGACGGTATACCCCTCAGGGGTATAGCGTGGGGAGTATGACAGAACCTCAGACCTCCACCGCGTCCACCGCTTCACCGCCCGAGGGCCACGACTCCAAGGACCACCAGGAGAGGGAGCACGAGGACATGGCCGGCCACGGTGGGCACGCAGATCACGTCGGGCAATTCCGTCGCCTGTTTTGGATCATGCTCGTAATAGCCCTGCCCGTCGCCGGGTTTAGCAGCATGTTCGCCAGCTTTCTGGGCTACTCGCTGGGTGAAGGGCTGTTTTTTGCAGCAATTTCTCCTGTGCTGGGAACCGTGATGTACGTGTGGGGAGGCAAGCCTTTCCTCACCGGTGCGGTCTCAGAACTGAAGGCTCGGAAACCAGGGATGATGATGCT
>CAYUJX010000163.1:0-1819 GCA_964445125.1 uncultured Microbacteriaceae bacterium | reverse complement strand
CCACCGACCAGAATGGAAGGTGATTAATATGGATGATTGGGCGAAAATACGCCAACTGTTTTCAACGGGCCAGCACTCGAAACGGGAGATTGGCCGGATCGTCGGGGTTTCCCGGGGAACCGTGGATCGGGCGCTTGAAACGGACCGGCCACGCAAGTACGAGCGTGCCGCTGTGGGGTCGAGTTTTGATGCGTTCGCGCCGCAAGTTCGCGTGTTGTTGGCGTCGACACCGACGATGCCCGCCTCGACGTTGGCGGAGCGAGTCGGCTGGGTCGGGTCAGCGTCGGTGTTTCGGGTCAAAGTCGCGGGCATCCGGCCGGAGTACGTCCCACCCGACCCCGCGGACCGTCTCGTCCACGAGCCGGGTCAGCAAGTCCAGTGCGACTTGTGGTTCCCGCACGAACCGCTCCCACTCGGCAACGGCCAGGAGGGCACGCCGCCGGTGCTGGTGATGACGTCGTCGTTCTCCGGTTTCTTCCAGGGCCTGATGCTGCCGTCGCGGTCGACGCCGGATCTGCTCGGCGGGATGTGGTCCCTGCTCCAGGCCGCTGGAGCCGTGCCGAAGCGGCTGCTGTGGGATAACGAGACCGGCATCGGCCGGGGCAAACTCACCGAGCGCACGGCCGCGTTCGCGGGGACCCTCGGGACCGAGGTTAAGCTCCTCAAATCTCGAGACCCGGAGTCCAAGGGCATGGTCGAGCGCCGTAACCGGTTCTTCCGCTCGTCGTTCATGCCCGGGCGGGTTTTCGCTTCGCCGCAGGACTTCAACGAGCAGATGGCGGCCTGGTTGCCAGTGGCGAACTCGCGTCACTCCCGGTCGAGACGGGCGCGTCCGATCGACTTGATCGAACAGGACCGGGCGGGAATGCGCCCGTTGTCGCCGGTCGCCCCGGACGTGCTCTTTCGCAACACGGTTCGACTGCCGAGGGATTACTACGTTCGGGTGCACTCCAACGACTACTCCGTCACGCCAGGCCTGATCGGCCGGCTCGTGGACGTCACAGCTGACCTCGAACAGATCCACGTCTCCCACAACGGTGTCACCGTCACCTCCCACGACCGGGCATGGGCCAGGCAGTTGACCGTCACTAACCCCGACCACGTCGCCCAGGCGGCTGTGTTGCGGGCCCAGTTCCAAACGCTGCACCGCAATCAACGGCCCCAAGCCCGTGTTGCGTTCGTCGAAACGGTTGACTTGTCCCACTATGACGACGTGTTCGCCGTCGATACCGGTCATGGTCTCGCGAACCTGAGCAGGCTCGCATGACCGGGGCAGCGTCTCAGATTGAGTACTACGCCCGCGCGTTACGCGCCCCGAGGATCAGCGACGCGTTCCGACGCCTGGGCGACCAAGCCCGCGACGCGGGCTGGTCACACGAGGAATACCTCGCCGCGGTCCTCTCCCGGGAGGTCTCCGAACGGGAAGCCTCCGGCGCCGCCCTGCGGATCAAAGCGGCCCGGTTCCCCGGGCACAAGACCTTGGAGGACTTCAACTTCGATTACCAGCCCTCCGCAGACCGGAACCTGATCGCGCACCTGGGCACCAGTGTCTTCGTCACCGAGGGCAAGAACGTCGTCCTCCTCGGGCCTCCAGGCACGGGGAAGACCCACCTCGCCGTCGCGTTGGGCGTTCAGGCCGCCAAACACGGTCACCGAGTCCTGTTCAACACTGCGACCGGGTGGGTCGCCCGCCTCCAAGAAGCCCATTCGCGCGGGAAACTCGCCACAGAGTTGGCCCGGCTGCGCCGCTACAGCGTGTTGATCTGCGACGAAGTCGGCTACATCCCATTCGATCAAGACGCCGCGAACCTGTTCTTCC
>CAYUJX010000162.1:0-1924 GCA_964445125.1 uncultured Microbacteriaceae bacterium | reverse complement strand
ATGTATTGAAGCAGAAAATATAACAGTTGAAATTAAAGACGACGTAAAACAAAAAGATGACGACGCAGGAGAGTCAAAATGAGTCCTAATGTTGATAATGATTGTACTCATGTAGCGAAAAAACCAAGATGTCCGAAGTGTGATAGAGAGATGGATTTGATTGAAGAACCAGAGTTTGTTGTATGGTCTTGTGGGTGTGGAGAAGAGCTAAACGTCGTAAAACGGAGACAGGACGCACCTAAACAGAAGAACGAGGTGAAGGAGAAAAAAATGAATAGAGATGAGCAGGATAAAAAGGTTCAGGAGTATAATAATGGAAATTAAACTTAATGTAGGATGTGGTAATTGTGGTAAAAGAATTATAGGTTCTACTGAAGGACAAGTTGCTTTCAATTTAACAATACATAAACAATCTAAGGGGTGTACGAATGGAAAAAATTAAAGGAACAATAGATTCATGGCAAGGTGGAAACTTTGATAATTCAATCACACTAAACATAGAAGAATCAGATAGTGTTAATCTAATGGAACTCGTAGGAAGAAAAGTTATTATTACATTGCAAGATGAAGAATCCACAGAACCAACTCTTCCAGAGAAAACTAAAGACGCATTAAATGTCAAGGAGACAACAGAATGAAAATGTTGAAATATAAAGAAGAGATTGAAAGAAGGATAGAAAAAATCTCATTCATTAAAGACGGGACAAGAGTTAGTACAGATTGGGATACATTAAATTGTCTTCTTTCCAAACTAGAAGGTTACGATAAAGGTTACGAAGACGCTTTGAATGTCAAGGAGAAAATAGAATGAAAATCCCAGATAAATATATTATAGAAATTGGATTGATAAGAAAGAGAGGACTTTGTGCTAGATGTCATAAAAGAATGGATGTTTCATTCCCAAATATTCAATTATGTCGGAAATGTAGATTAGAAACTTTAGATAAATTCGCATTAAATGTCTCAAGCGACGGGGTAGAGAAATGTTAGACCCTGTAGGATTAATCCCATTTAGAAGATTCTGTTATATGAAGAAACAAACATGGTGTGATGAAACTATTTTTATTGAAGGATGTTTTAAGCAAGAAGGTAGTGATGAAATACATAAAGGTGACAATTTCAAAGCTCATAAAGTTTCAGGATTATCGGTAGAAGAACTCTATAAATTATATATTGAATATTTCAACCATACCATAAGAGAAGGTGAAAAAAAAAGAATTTTTGTTTCAGTTAAAACGAAAGAGGTAGTAGAATGATAGAAAACAAAGAATTTTTAGGAATTATTACAGAAAGGTTAGAAAGCCTTAAGGGTGTTATCGGAGCAGGAGCTATTCATGGATTTAATAATATACAAGGATTAATATTCAATCAAATCGAAATAATAAAGCAAACAGAAAAACACGACGCATTACATGAAGAAAACGATGGAGGGACAATGAAGAACTTAAAAGATATGAAGTTAGGAGATATAATTCCAAAAGAAGAACTTGGAGAATTAGCTAAAGCATTCAATGGAGAAGTTAGGTTATTAAAAATAACATATACTCTACAAGATAAGGATGCAATTACTGCTGATATTAAATTGGAGCATAAAGACTTTTACTATGAAGAAGATTAACTGTTCCCATTTTCTAAAAATGACGGAGTTGATAAACAATGAAGAAACATAATGCCTTAGAATACTGGGGACAGTTAGCAATAAAACTCTCAAAAGAGAATAGAGAGATAAGAGAACAAATAGTTGGGTGGATTATTCAATTAGATACTCCAGACTTCAAAGATACTGATGCAGAAATGACAAGAGATGAAATGATTAGATTTTTAGACTTAGAATTAATGGACGACGTAAATAATGTCAAAGAGGACGTGGAATAATGGCAAGAAGTTTTATGAGAAGTAGTGCTCCAAGAATTTCCATTAACGA
>CAYUJX010000161.1:0-1949 GCA_964445125.1 uncultured Microbacteriaceae bacterium | reverse complement strand
ACGAGATAGGCGTGGTGAGGGTTGTGGGTGATGAAAACAACGGAAACACCGCGGTCTTTCGCTGCCAACACATACTTCAACACGATTCCCGACTGGCGCACACCCAAAGCGGAGGTGGGCTCATCCAGAATCAGCACGTTCGCCCCGAAATACACGGCGCGAGCGATGGCCACAGCCTGGCGCTCTCCACCAGACAGCGTGCCGATCTGCTGACCCGTGTCGCGAAGGTCGATGCCCATTTCCATCAGGTGCTTTTTAGCGAGCTCCTGCATTTTCTTGACATCGAGTCGACGCAGCGGACCCCAACCCTTGGTGATTTCATTGCCCAGGAAGAAGTTACGCCAGACCGACATCAACGGGATGGTTGCTAAGTCTTGATAGACCGTCGCGATTCCGTTGGCAAGGGCATCACGGGGAGACCCAAATGTCATCGGAACACCATCGACCTCGTAGACGCCACTGGACGGCTTGTGCACACCAGAGAGGGTCTTGATCAGCGTGGACTTACCCGCACCGTTATCTCCCAAGATGCAGGTGACCACTCCTTTGCGGACTTTGACGGACACGTCAGAGAGCGCGATAACGCTTCCGAATGCTTTGCCTACCTGTTTCAGTTCCAAAGCGATATCAGTCATCGTTTTGCTCCTTTTGCTTTCGTGCCTATCCAGGTGTTGACCAACACTGCTGCCAAAAGAATGACGCCGATGAAAGTCCAACGCCAGTCCTGATCCCAGAGAGCGTAGGGAATACCGATGTCGGCGATTCCCATAATGGCCGCTCCAATGGACGCTCCGATAGCAGAGCCTGCACCACCCATGAGGAGCGTGCCTCCCACGGCTGCGGCAATGATGTAGAAGAACTCCATACCCACGCCCTGCCCCGCCTGCATGCCCTGCAAACGGAGCACGAACATGATTCCCACAAACGACGCGGACAACGAGGACATCATGAACAAAATAATTTTGGTGCGATTGACCGGAACTCCGGCGTTACGGGCGGCGACTTTGTCACCACCGGAAGCAAAGATCCAGTTTCCAAAGCGGGTCCTGGTCAGCAACCAGGTGGCAAAGATCGTGGCGAGAATCCACCAAATGATGGACACCTGGAAGTTCGAGGTGCCGATCATCATCTTGGAGGCGAAGATCGCGTGCGCCTGGTCGAAGCCGTTACTGTCTTCGACGTTTGCTACCCGGACCGTTCCGGTGAGTTCTTTGGTGACAGCCAGGTTCGCACCGCGCAACACGAAGAAGGTTGCCAGTGTGACGATGAAGGAGGGAAGTCCGGTATTCACGACGACCATGCCGTTGATGAAGCCCACGAGAAGCGCGAAGGCAAAGACAAGAGCGATGGCAACCCAGACATTGAGGTTGTACTCCGTAGTGAGCAACCCGGCCATCAGTCCGGAGGTGCCGACCATGACTCCGGTAGAGAGGTCGAATTCGCCTCCGATCATGAGCAAGGCGACAAACACCGCGATGATTCCGATCGGGGCGGCAATATCCGTCCACCCGGCGGTGCCGCCGATGGCGGCAAAGTTTCCTGTGGTGTCAACGCTCCAGAAAAGGAAGAAAATTACACCGGCGCCGATCAGCGCACCTAATTCGGGGCGCTGCAGCATTTTTGTAGCGAACGAGGTTTGCGACACCCGCTCGTCTTTTATTTGAGTCGTCATTGTCTCTGTTTCTCTCGGTCGCGCAGAAGGTAGTGAGCACGTGAGGGGATTGGCTAAGGCTTACCTTAGTCAATCCCCCCAGCGCATGAACTGGTGTTACTTAGCGGGTACCCGCTGCAACCAATCCAATGACCTGCTCAACGTTGCTTGCGTCAACGAATCCAGGACCGGTGTACATCGGCAGTCCACCACCAAGCGAGTGTGCGTTGGTAGCGTTCAAGTACAACAAGACGACCGAGAGGTAGCCCTGTGCGTACTGCTGCTGGTCAATGGCGAA
>CAYUJX010000160.1:0-1975 GCA_964445125.1 uncultured Microbacteriaceae bacterium | reverse complement strand
ACTGGAGTTCAGACGTGTGCTCTTCCGATCTCACCCCAAAACCACCATCAAGATAAATGCCGGGTTGCACAGGCGCACCCTTCGCGCTTGCTCCCCACTTTTTGGCCACTTTGGCGCCACCGTTTCCGGAGACAAAGGCTTGCGCCCGTTCCCTCGCAAATGTTTGCGAGGGGAACCGCGCATCTGGCACATAGTTCTCCAACGTGGCGCCCCGGAATTGTTCCGGGGGCACAAAGTGTTTCAGCATCGCATCGATGGACATTTCCGGGTGGCGATCACACAGGCTCACTCGGGTGTGACCCTTCGGGGGGTGCTCTGACATCAGACTCGCTTCGTCACATTCCCCGTTACAATTCAGGGGGGCCTGGCAGAATAAGATTCCAGCGTAACGGGCAAAAGATGAGAGCCTGACATGAACCAAGGAGTAACAGTGCCAATAGCCCACGACCCCACTGCAAACCTTGCCTCCTACGCCCACCCCGAACGTTTGGTCACGACCGCATGGCTAGCGGAAAATCTCGATACTCCCGGGCTGGCTATCGTCGAATCTAATGAAGACATTTTGCTCTACGACACCGGACATATTCCCGGTGCGATCAAAGTGGACTGGCACACGGAACTGAACGACCCTGTTGTTCGGGACTACGTGGATGGGCAAGCTTTCGCGGCCCTTATGTCGCGCAAGGGAATCTCCCGCGATGACACGATTGTCCTCTACGGGGACAAGAGCAACTGGTGGGCTGCCTACGCGCTCTGGGTGTTCACCCTTTTTGGCCACCGAGACGTTCGACTTCTCGACGGCGGCAGGGACGCTTGGATTGCCCAAGACCGGGGACTCACTCGCGAGGTTGCCACGAGAGCGACAACCGAGTACCCCGTCGTGGAACGCAATGACTCTGACATCCGAGCTTACAAGGACGAAGTCCTCCCCCACCTCGGCAAACCGCTAATCGATGTGAGGAGCCCCGAGGAGTACACGGGAGAGCGCACCCACATGCCGGCATACCCCGAAGAAGGTGCCCTGCGCGGCGGCCACATTCCGACCGCAAAGAGCATTCCTTGGGCTCGGGCCGCCAACGATAACGGCACTTTCAGGTCTCACGAGGAACTCCATGACCTCTACGTCACCCAACAGGGGTTCGACCCTGGCGCTGAAGTCATCACGTACTGCCGCATTGGCGAGCGCTCGAGCCACACGTGGTTTGTAATGAAATACCTGCTCGGGTTCGACTCGGTCAAAAATTACGACGGCTCGTGGACAGAATGGGGTTCCGCAGTGAGGGTTCCCATTCAGACAGGAAACATTCCAGGAGAAGCCCCCTAAACCATGCCTGAGTCCCCCGACAACCTGCCCCCGACGCTGGCAGCAATTCGGGAAGAATTTTTGGAACTCGATGTTCCAGATCGTCTTCAATTGTTGCTCGAATACTCAGACTCCCTCCCAGAAGTACCGGAGGGGACGGTAAATCCCGAACACTGGGAAAGGGTAGAAGAGTGCCAATCCCCCGTTTTCATTGCTGTAGAGGCAGATGACACTCAGGTGCGTATTTTGGCAACTGCTCCTGCTGAGTCGCCCACCACGAGAGGCTTTGCTTCGATTCTTGTGCACGGGCTTCGGGGCTTGAGCGCGCAGGAAATACTCGATACTCCACCAGACTTCCCTCTGCAATTAGGTCTCCAAAACGCTGTCAGCATGTTACGCCTTCGAGGGATGTCGGGGATGTTGTGGCGAATAAAACGACAGGTCGAAGAGGCTCTCGCCCGGTGACAGTGCATCAGCTGTTTCCCACTCCCGGCCTCGCTTTCGACCTGACAGAGCCCCTCGCGCGGGACTCCTTCCGGTCACTCTTGCAACCAGGCGCACCCGAGTGGATGAGGGCCACCATGGTGACCACCTCTGGCGGTAACACCGCAGGTCCCGATGGCACCAGTAACAGCGTGACGCGAGGCCTCGACCGAGAGATTCTTACCCTTC
>CAYUJX010000159.1:0-2007 GCA_964445125.1 uncultured Microbacteriaceae bacterium | reverse complement strand
GTGAGAGCTCCGGCGCGAAAGTTCAGCTCATCGCGCAAGATGGTGGATCCGAGATGACTGGGCTCGAGGCGCATCGTGTGGGCAAAGGAACGGACTACCCCGAGTGCCCCACTTTTTCCACGACCGTGATCGCGAAAGGTTTTAGACATCCCCTCTGCGCTGGTCACCGGATTTATTTCTTGAGTACCCAAGGGAATGAGACTCAGCGCCAGCCCTTTCACTAGGTAGCTCTCACCACTGACCCACCGCTGCGGGAAGGTGTTGGGTCTGACCGGAAGAAAACGCAGGAAGGGACGAGATACCGCTCGGAACACGTCGGGATTCTGCAGCGCGTCCCAAGCTTCGTTAACAGAACACGCCAGTGTGGTGGTGAGGGAGATTTTCATGTGACTCCCAGCTTGCCCTACTCCACCTGCGGCTCAGCTTGAAGGGGTACCGTGAAGATATGAAAGCAACCCTGAATGGCAGCATCATTGCTGAAGCACCCGAGTCGGACTTGGCCCGCATCGAAGGAAATTGGTATTTTCCTCCCGCTTCTGTGACCTTCGATTACCTCGAGAAGAGTCCCACCGCCTACCGATGCCCTTGGAAAGGTGAATGTACGTATTACACCGTGACGGTGGACGGCCAGGGATTTCAAGATCGCGCCTTTGCGTATCACGATCTTCTGCCTGGAGCGGTGGACCGGGTGGGAATTGATTTTGCCGGTTATGTCTGCTTCGCAAAAGACGTTGTCGTAGCGGAGTAGGTATCCCGGACAGACCACACAATCAGGTGGGACCGGTCAAAGCGGGGATTACATTTTGCGCATGACGTCGGTCTGGCAGGTTTGCGAAATCGGATGATTTCGTGACCGGACGGACAGCGGCCTGACCACTTGGCGCGTTCGTGAGCGGGTGATAACTGGTGCGTCCGGCCACCGGTGTAGCCAATATTGCGGGCGATAGAGCGCCAATTGGGGCCATGGCCTTCTCGTGAGCCAGCAAGCGCGTGCGCGATTTCGTGAAGCAGGACCTGTTCTACGTCTTCGTCGCTCGCGCGCTCGGTGAGGTATTTCGACAGCGTGATGCGTTTTGTGCGGTGGTCACACTGCCCAAACCGTGTGGTGGCTCGGTCCCATTCAAATCGCCACTCGGCGAGAAGCCCGTGCGTAGCGAGAAGCTCTTGGGCTTTGGGGGAAACCCAACTAGAATCGGCCATGGAATCAGGTTATCTAGAGTTCAGCGCGGCTCGCTGAAGTTCTCCCCATCGTCTGCCAGGGGGTCGACACACCTCGGTTGGACAAATCGTCACCAACCGGTATACAGTTAGAGGTTGCTTCCCTGACTTACTTTGCCGTCATATTGTGGTCGGTAAAAGTGCCCCGAGAATAGCGGCGGGGTGAACTTTTTGTGCTGAGTTCCAGGTGATGTTTCATTGTCCGGTTTGGTCACCCACAATCTGGCTCTTTTGTGAGCCCTGGAGGTTATAGCTTTTGGCTGCTGCCCGTCCCGCATCCACCACAACTCCCACGAACGGTCGAGTCGCCCAGCGCCTCACCTTCGCCAAAATTTCTGACACGGTCGATGTCCCGGATCTGCTTGCGTTGCAGACCGAGAGTTTCGAGTGGCTCGTCGGTTCCCCTGTATGGAAGAAGCGCCAAGCCGCAGCGAAGGCCGCCGGCGAAACGGTTGTTTCCGAGCGAAGCGGTCTGACGGAAATCTTCGAAGAGATTTCCCCCATCGAGGACTCCGGCGAGACGATGCAGCTGTCATTTCAGAACCCCTACCTCGAAGAAGAAAAGTACTCGCTGGACGAGTGTAAGGAGCGGGGCAAGACCTACGCGGCTCCGCTGTATGTAGAAGCCGAATTCATGAACCACCTCACCGGTGAAATCAAGACCCAGACCGTCTTCATGGGGGACTTTCCCTTGATGACGGAAAAGGGAACCTTCATCATCAACGGCACCGAGCGCGTTGTCGTGTCCCAACTCGTGAGAAGCCCCGGCGTCTATTTCGACACCACGGT
>CAYUJX010000158.1:0-2095 GCA_964445125.1 uncultured Microbacteriaceae bacterium | reverse complement strand
ACGCTGCACTGACAATGGTTGCAAATCCAAGCGTCACTGCGTAGACCCCGAATTCTGAAGGAGAATATAACTGGCTCAGGACAATTATCCCGAGTAGCATAATGCCCTGCGCTATTCCAGTACCGAGGGTAAGTACCCGGATGCTCTTTCCCATTTTCAAAGTTTATCCTGCCGGCTTAAGACCACTTGATCAGGATTGGAACAGCCGCGCGTTTAATGGAGAAGTGTTCCATTGCTTCCTAACGATGCTTTTGTCTGGTGAAAATCAGCATAGAACATCCACCGATTGCTCCCTGACGCGACCCTCTGTCTTTGCCCAGTACCCCATTTCGAGAGCCGTCACCGGTTTTTTGTGGGTGCGTTTGCCAGCTCAAACCGCTGGGGCTGGAGTGATGCAGGGTTTGCTGACATCCAACACCCCAAACACCGGACCGTGTTCAGGATGTTGTTGTCCTGAGTCGTGCCACTTTAGTGCGTATCGCGTGGCTGGGTGATCGCGTAGAGAATGGCCGCGGCGTCGGGTCCGGGCGGGGTCGTGGCTACGATCTCGTTCCCGGCGATGTGGATGGTGATGTCGCGGAGGGGCCGGAGGGTGCGGACGAGTTTGCGGATGCTGACCCCGGTGACCTCCTGCAGGTGTCGGGCGACGGCCAACGCGGTGAACACGATCGTGAGGTGTGCTTGGATCGAGTCGTGCTGGTGATGGAACATCGGCCTCGCGCGGAGGTCGGTCTTGGCCATTCTGAAGGATCGTTCGACTTGGAATAGGTCGTGATACGCAGCGACAACGCCGTGCCCGTCGAGCCGGATCGCGGGGATGTTGGTGACGTATCCCTTGAGGCCAGCGACGTGCCGGGCCCGGTCTACGAGGCCCTGGTCGATGCCACGTCGGGTGCCGGTGAGTTTCACGAACCGGTCCTTCTTGAGGGGCCTGGTCCCGTCGATGACTTTCTGGGCGCGTTCAATCTGTTTGTCCAACGTGTGGTTATCTCGTCTGTCTCGTTTCGCAGAGTAGTGGTAGACCACCCGCCGCTCACGCGCGTTTCCACCGACACCCATCACCCTCTTCGATTCCAGGGTCTGCCCGTCGTGGAGGGTGGCCCCAAGGGTGACGTACTCGGCCAGGTCGTACGGGGCTTTGCTGATCCGCGACCCGACGATGAACGAGAATCCGGCGTCTTCGAGGGCGTTCAGATTCCCCGCAGAGAGCATCCCCGCATCGGCGACGACGACCAGGTCATCGACCCCGTGCCGGTCCTGGAAGGAACGCAACACGGGGATCAGCGTGACGGTCTCGGCGGTGTTCCCGGTGAATGCATGCACCTCTAACGGAAACCCACCCCGGGTGACCAACAGCCCAACGACGATCTGCGGGTCCACCCGGCGTTCCTTGCTCATCCCCACCTTGCGGAGCTCGTCCTCGTCCTCAGCTTCGAAATACAGGGTCGTCACGTCGTAGAGCACCAACGACAGCCCACTTGCCTTCGTCGCGTGCGCGTACGCAGCACGACTGACCTTGTCCCGCCAATCGTGCTCGACACAGCGGCCCAGCGTCCGCCAGATCGTCCGCAACGACGGCGCGGGGATACCGAGCTCGTCCAGGACACGGATCGTGTCTGCTTTCGAAGTCGGCTCCACCACCCGGGCCAGCACTAGCTGCCGGAACACGTCATCGTCGACCGTGTCGAACCCGAGCCGGGCGTACGCGTCTTCCAGCACCGCCCACAACACTCGCGACGTGCTGCCTACGACCGTCGGTGCCGCTGTCACCGACGGACCGGGAGTCAACGCGTCCAGGTCGAACGATTGCTGACCGGCGTGGATCTTGTCCTTCGCGGTCTGCACCAACGCCGCCAACTGAGCGTCGTCGTGCGCGGAACCAATGTGCTCCACGATGCTCTGCACGCCCCGACGGGTATGCGCGATCTGCACTGCGGTCGCACCAGACGCAGTGCGCACCTTCCGCACGAACAAGCCCACTCATGCAGTCTAAAAGCCACGCGTTAGTGCGTAAACGCACTATCCGAAACCCCCAAAAATCAACGAAAAACAGTACTCAAACCATGGAACCAAAGAAAGTGGCACGAGTCAGGTC
>CAYUJX010000157.1:0-2160 GCA_964445125.1 uncultured Microbacteriaceae bacterium | reverse complement strand
CCTCCCAGCTTGCCGAAACTCAAGGCGCAGCCACGGAGTTTGTGCGCGCCTGCAGACTGTGAGCTTTCTCTTCTCCTACTCCCCCACTGTGAGGCTGTGAGGCTCACTCCGAGGGGAACAATGCCGATGGAGATAGATAGCGAAAGCCGCTGAGCACCGTTCTTGGCGTTCTGGAAAAGATTACTGGTTCGATCCCAGTATCGCTCACTCAAAAACCCCGGGAAATCCGGGGGTTTTTCGTTGTTGGGAGCGGTTTTGGTGTTCGCGCAATAGCGAAACCTAAAAGATGACGTTATTGAGAGTTTTAGTAGTTGCCGTCTCCGTACGCATGCTTCCGCCCCTGTGTTCAATCCGGCTGGCAGAAAATTTTTGTTTTGCAAAGATTGCCGCCCCGGTCGAGAGCTGACAATTGCCACCCATATCCAGGACAGTACGGGTATGATGTACCTAAACAGGTACAGGAGGTTCAGATGTTTGCTGAAACGCTGCGCACCACGCGCACGGGCGCGAAGGTGTCTGTCGCGCGCCTCGCCGACATCGCCCACACCTCTCGCTCAACGATCGCGGAATATGAAGCTGGCACGAAGGTGCCTCGTTTCGACACGGCCGAGCGCCTCTTTAACGTCTTCGATCAGACATACACCCCGGTCGCCCTGGTACGCCAAACGCAGGTCAGGCTCGACCCAGACGTTTTGGCGCCATTACGAGCATGGATTCCGGATCGCCCCCGTGAGGTGAAACGTGCACGCGAGGACCAAGCAGTCATCGTGGATGCGGACGCGACAGCAGAACACCTCGACGTCACATGGGGACAAATTAAGACTCTGGTCAACGGGACGACCGTGACAGGCGATGAACTCTCCATCTGGCGTATCCAGGAACTCCGTGAATCTGCACAGCAGGTACTTCGAGTAATTGAAAGCGGCATGGAGCCGACCTTGAATGTCATCGCCCGCGGTGCACTGATTTCTGGCAACACCGCGCTGGATGTGCCACGACAGGCCATGGACTTCCTCGTGCGCGCCACCCAGCACGGTGCAGACCCCGCATTCACACGCCACCTCACCGGCGGGTTCCTTGCCCACCATGGCTACCCGTGGCTGTGGGTGCCTCACCGTCTCGACGCCGAATATCGTCGGGCACTTGTCGCCTGCAAAAGGCAGGGTGAAGGAAACATGATGGTGCGAGTTCTTATCGCAAGTCTCGAGAAAATGCATTGATGGCGGGCAAAACAGGAGGCGGGCGTGGTTCCAACCAACACAGAATCCGTGGAGTAAGTAACTCGCTCCGGGGTCAAAACAATGATCCCGGAGCGAAGCTCGTCGCGCCATCCAATGTCGGAAAGAACTGGGCGGAGCTACTGGCTCAGTTCCCCACCTTCCCCGGCGAATATCAGGCAGTCCCTGAGCCGCAGTGGCACGATCTGAGCTCGACACTGCGCGGCGTAAGCTCGAAGGGCAGCGGCCGGGCTGTAGAGCGATACATCGCACGCGAATCAAATTCGCTGTACAACGATGCAAAACTAGAAGGGTTCGCTTTCACCGAACCTGACATTGTCACACTGCTCAACGGAGGCCATGTGGCCGGTCACACCGTGGGCGAGGAGGCACAGGTTGTGGGGCTCAAACAAGCCAGCGACTACATGCTTAACTGTGTAGACGAGGGAAATGCGATTGAGCCTGGACAAAATATCTCAGACGACCTGCATGTGTTCATCGGCGCTTCGCTTGGCATCGCATCCATAGCATTCCGCGGGAATCAGGATAAACAACACGAAGGGCCACGAGTCCGGCTCGGAGGTGGCGAAGAGTTCAGAGCACTCGACGCGCGAATCACACCAGCAGTTCTTGAGGCCGGACTAGCACGCATCAGCCAGATTGAACATCCGGTAGTCCGAGGCGCCACCTGGGCCGCTTTCGCGGCCTATCAGCAGTTCTACCTCGACGGCAACAAACGCACCGGACGGTACGTGATGAACACCGTGCTGATGTCCCACGGATACGATGCCATCCTCATTCCGGCGAATATCAAAGCCCAATATGAAGATGTGCTTGTCGAGGGCTATAAGAGTGGCGACCTAACATCACACATCAAGCTTCTGCTCGACCTCTATCCACAAGAGGACTGACGCCAAGGGGAGTGTGCACCCGTGGCTGGTAA
>CAYUJX010000156.1:0-2174 GCA_964445125.1 uncultured Microbacteriaceae bacterium | reverse complement strand
GGTAACCCAGTCGCGAGTTTCATAGTCGAGAGAATCCAGAAGGTTCTCACCCCAGAGGTCTGGGTTGCGATAGGTGTTCTCGAGGGATTCCACATAGATCATCACCACATTGAGGGGCTCTTCAGGCTGGACAATGTTCTCGGGAAACTCGTAGAAGGATTCAATGAAGTTAGAGGGTTGTGAGTTCTGCATGAACGAGACCACCCCGACGTTTACAGCGAGGGCTGGGGTCGCAAGCCCCAACACCAGGGTCGGCACCAGTAATCCGACGAGGAGCCCGGGAGAGAGAACCCGAGAGCGAAAAAGACGCATGGGGGCTTCGCGCCTGGAATCCACGTGGGTTGAAAACGCCTGCTTGGCGCCCACAATCAAGCGGCGGGTTATTTTCACGCCAAGCGCACCACCGCCGAGTGGCTCGCGTTGATGGAGAAGGAGGACATGTTCGTTGCTCCTGTCAACACCCTGGAGCAAGGTTTCGCAGACCCCCAGGTCGCCCACAACAAGATGGTGCAGGTTATTGACAGCCCCATCGGTCCCCTGAAGCTGTTGGGACCGCCGTATCTACTCAGCGAAACTCCCGCGACGGTGAGAACGCCCCCTCCGCTTCATGGAGCGCATCCACCGCGACTGGATACAAGAGGCAATCGACCTGGCCGATGCGGACGTTGATTTCTCAGGAGCCGAAGCCGTATTAGTGGTGGCTACTCCCAATGCCACACAGATTCCTTACGGGCCGACCTTTATGGGTTAACCCAATTTCGCCTTGAGTGCAGACGGTCACACTATGACAAACGCGATCACCTCTGTAGCAGACCTAACATACTGGGGGGAATTGTGGTACCCGCACGAATTTGGTCATTCACTGGGTTTACCGGATCTTTATGGTGCCAAACTTCCCGGTCGAGGAAGGTTCACTAGGCCCTATAGCCTGATGGATGATATTTCGAGCTCAGCCCCGGGTTACATGGGATATTCAAAATGGATCCTCCGGTGGCTTGATGACTCACAAGTGGAATGCATCACTGCCGACGCCACGGTGGCTCTCACGCCTCTGGCAACTCCGGTTGGCCCCAAGCTTGCCGTAGTCCCCCTGAGTGAAAGCTCGGCCTTAGTGGCGGAAGTTCGACGAGCAATGGGGTATGACTCCGCCCTGGAAAGCGAGGGGGTGATTGTGTACTTGGTAGAAACAAATAACCGCGCTGACTATTCTTACGAGGCTAGTTACGGAGAGGGGCCGATGGAGGTACTGAACGATGCCCGCCCTCTTAAGCCGGGTGACTCCGTAACTCACCAAGGTGTCACTTTCGAAGTATTGGGCTCCGAACCGAACGAAGACCTCATTCAAATCAGTTTTGAGAACTAAGGTCTCCCCAGTTTTGCCGCTGACCTCTGTTGGCATGACGAGCCTTCGTGAGAGCCACCCAGGGGAATTGAACTCCAAACCTGCTCCTTGCGAGAAAGCAGCGCAGCCAACCATTGGTCAGCGCCGACCAGGGATTCTGGCTGTTTGTAGGGGTGACCGAAATTATGACCCTTTGTGTGGCGGTGTGCACAAAACACTGGGCTAAGGGGTGTTGGGTCTTTGCTGCGTGAGGTTTGACCCCACTCCCTTTTTGTGCCGGGGTGCCCCTATCGGGCTTCAGGGCTGTGGGCGTGTAGGCGTGGTCTAGCTTGAACCGTTCAACTATTTCATGCGGGACAACAACGAGGATGCGGGTCAGCACTCGGTAGCAAACCCCAAGTTCATCTCTGTTGAGTTGTGCGGCAATCTCGATTGGGGGTCTTCCCAGTGCAAACATTTTCTTCAAAATGTTGTCCTCGATAAAATTATGAAAAATTAATGGTCGATTTTTATGAACAGTGGGCGGAAACGGAGAACGCCAACCCGGGAAGCGGTTGGGAAGTTTTGTTCGAAGAATTATTCGCGATGCCGGTTGAGCAGTTTTACCGAGACTTTGACGCTTTCATGCTCGAGGAAAGAGCTGAGCAAATCAAGATTTTACCCTCCGACAACGAAATTCGAGCCAGGGAGTTGGCTCGTTAGGCTCCGGCCGAGTATCTGTGAGAGCCATCCTGTTGGTGGATGAATTGCTAAGCTAACTGCTCATGAGAAGGTTTATGACGGCGCTCACTGAAATTCCCCAGTTCTGCTCACTGAAATTCCCCACTCCGGG
>CAYUJX010000155.1:0-2195 GCA_964445125.1 uncultured Microbacteriaceae bacterium | reverse complement strand
GATTCCCGCGACATCATCGGGATACTCCGTTTGCGCGGCCGTGGTGGACAAAATGGATCAGGGTTTCCCGCTGGGCCAGGCCGTCGAGGAGGCGCTGCGAGAAAGCGAAGAGGCTTGGCGCACACTCGGAGCGGCCTGGGGTGTCGCGAGAGAGTCGGGAGCGCCGCTGGCTCCCACGCTCGAGGCCTTAGCGTCGTCGCTGGTGGATCGAGATCACACGATGAGAGAGGTGAGAGCAACTCTTGCGGGCCCTCGCGCCACCATGCGTTTAGTGATGGGGTTACCTCTTCTCGGCTTGGGAGGAGGCCTTATTACGGGCGTAAATGGCTTCCAGGTGCTATTTGGCACACCCGTAGGTCTCGCAGCTTTAGGGGGCGCAGGGGTGCTCATGGGCGCTGCAGGGCGGTGGATGAGCATCCTCCAGCGAAATGCGCTGGCGCGGCCAGACCCCGGAGAAATCGCCCTGGAGCTTTTCGCGATTGCGACCGCGGGGGGCGCTCTTCCCGAAGCGGCGTGGGCAAGAGTTCAAACCGCCTTGGTGAGCTTTGATCTTTCCGGTTCCGAGAGCTCCGAGGTTGCGGCGTTGAGTGAGCTCTCTCGAAGAGTTGGTGTTCCGGTGAGCGGTTTGGCTAAACAACACTCTGGTCTGATGCGTCAGCGGTGGCGCACCGACGCCCTGGAGCGAATTAACCGTCTCGGTGTTCAGGTGGTGATCCCCTTGGGTGTGCTGGTGCTCCCGGCGTTCGTGCTGGTGGCCGTTATTCCTTTGGGTCTTGCCATCTGGAGCGAAGCAGCCCTCGCCTAGCTGTCCACATCCGCAGATTTTTTATGGTCTCTTCCCCAAGGAGAAGACACGTTCTCAGGGGGCCTTGTTTTCTGCCACGGTGTCCCAGTGGCCACGAGGCCACGGCGAAGAAAGGTCACCCTCATGAAGAATTTCACTCCCCTGCCTGGCTCCCCTTCGGGCGAAGAAGGGGCTGCCACGGCGGAATATGCCATTGCGACGATGGCTGCGGTCGGCTTTGCAGGATTGCTGGTCGTCATTATGCGCAGCGACGAAGTTCGCGCGATTCTGTTGGACCTGGTGCGCAGTGCGCTCACCTTTGGCGGCTGAGTCCGGAGCGGTCACGGCTGAGTCGATGATGGTCCTGCCCGGGTTGGTGATGGTGTTCTCTGTGATGATGCTGGGAGCTCACGCCAGTGTGGTGAGTTACCAGCTTCACCACGAGGCCAACACCAACGCTCGGATTGCCTCCCTGGGGGGTGATGTGGCGGCCATAGAAGAAGGTGAGTGGCTGTGTGTCACCCAAACACGGGTGTTGAGCCAGGGACTGTGGAAACTTGTTCCGCTCACCCTCGAAGCTCACGCATGTGCACTTAATCCCAGGGTGGGGCCATGATGTCTGAGACCGGCAGCGGCACCGTGTGGGTGCTGGGCTTGTGCGGAATACTCCTCGTGGCCACTTTCGGTGTGATGGGGGTCGGGTCTCTCGCTGTTGCTGACTATGTTTTGCAAGGAAGTGTTGACCGCGCAGCACTCGCCGGCGGTGACGTTTTGGTGGGAGTTGTGCCAGGAATCCCCTGCCGGCATGCCCGTGATGTGTTGGAGGCTGAAGGCTTTGACCTGGTCTCCTGCTCGGTCGCGCTGGGTTCCCTTCGCGTCACGGGGAAGGCCTCTCACGCCGGGGTAACGTGGGAGAGAAACGCTCGAGCGGGAGTGACCAATGGCCAATAGCAATAATTTATTGTGTATCGTGAGCCCGGTTGAGAGTGTCAGGCTCAATCATCACTGTTCTCACTCCGAAAACCGGAGTTGAGTGTGAACGTAAGGAGAAGCGTGGCCGCCAGTAAGAAACTTGTCATCGTCGAGTCACCTGCGAAGGCGAAAACCATCGGCAAGTATTTGGGTGACGGCTATGAGGTCATGGCTTCCGTCGGTCACGTTCGCGACCTGGCCCACCCTCGAGACCTATCCCCGGAGGTCAAAAAAGGCTCGGCAGGGAAATTTGGTATCGATATCGAAAACGATTTCGAACCCATTTACGTCACCACAGAACGCGGCAAGAAAACGGTTGCTGATCTCAAGAGGGCCGCAAAAACTGCGTCCGAAATCGTGCTGGCAACAGATGAGGACCGCGAAGGAGAGGCGATTGCCTGGCACCTCCTCGAGGTGTTGAAGCCCAAAGTTCCCGTGA
>CAYUJX010000154.1:0-2199 GCA_964445125.1 uncultured Microbacteriaceae bacterium | reverse complement strand
TTCTTTTGTTCGTCATGGTTATAGTCTTCCTGCCAACTGTTGTTGGCTGCAAGACGACTCTCATAATTTATGGACCTAAAAGATGGGGTCAGGCCACTCTGCTTACTTTCATTCCGTTTCGCTCTCGCTCGAATTTGTACGAGGCAGAGTATTCCCAACTGTCAGGTACAGCAAAATACATGCCCTCGTTAAAATTCGTGGCACCAAGCCACAGATGGTTTCCTTTGATAAGAGGAAAAACTTCTTTGTAGGTAATAGCGTTCATGTTGCCGATGACTACGAACCTCTTGTTCCCCTCAACTGTCCATGCTACAAACTCACGAAAAAGCGAGAACGGTGGGTTGGTAATGATGACGTCAGCTTCATCACGTAAAGCCTTGATTTCATCACTTCGAAAATCACCGTCCCCTTCGAGGTAGCCCCATTCAAGATCATCCACGTTGATGACCTTGTCACCCGTAATGTCGTGAGACAGGGTAAAAATCTTTCCATTGGAGAAAGTTTTAGTCTCATCAAAATCTGGGCTATCAATTTCGAACAATGTTGGTTGGTAGGGAATCTCCTTGGGCTTGCTGTTTGGCGCATAGCTGGTGCTGATGAGTTTCTTCAGCCCCAACTTGTCAAAGTTTTGGGCAAAATACTTTGTGAAGTTGCTCCACTCAGGGTCATCACACGGCAGCAGGACAGTCTTGCCTTTGAACACATCGGGGTCGTATTCGAGGTAGGCGTTCATCTCTTTTTCAATGTCGTGAAATTGAGTGTAGAACTCGTCGTTCTTCGCCTTTTTCGCTCCGTGGAGATTTTGGTTGGCCATTTGTTAACCATATGGGCTGGCACCCACGTTTCCTCAGAAGCAACCCGACCCCACCGGCATCAATAGGGAGTGGGGTCAAACCCTATGCGGCCTTGACTCAACACCCCTTAGCGCAGCCTTTTCTCTCTCTCGCCTAAATTTTCGTGTTTTCCTGATTGAGCCTCTCCGCCGCCAGGTGCCTGCCAGTTTGGGTTATCGCGGTTCGCTCTGCGCTCCATCATCTCCTCCAGCTTGCTCTGTTGCTTCACCCTGACCAGCCCAAGCCTTGCCCTGTCCGAGGGTGTGAATCCAAGGTGGGCGAGGTTGCTCACTAGTTGCCTGTCTAACTGCCTGAGCCCTGCTCTGAGCCGAGTATTCTCTGGCTGGTCTTGGACTAGATCCCTGAGCTCTTCACGCTCATCCAGGAGCTCTGCAGTGTGCTGGAGAAGCGTGCCATCCACATCACCCCAAAGCCAATTACCTCCCTGGAATGCCTTTGCCCAGAATTCTCTCCCTCGCGGCCCGAGGTGCTCTGGAGGCGCAGGAATATCCTCCCCAATTGGCAAGCGCGGGACCTCCTCTAGTCCGGTGCCTGGTAATCGGTTCTGCCTGAGTGTCCCTCTTTTTCTTTTTTCCTCTAATGGAATGGGGTGTCTTCCCATGATCATTTCTCCTTGTCTGGGTTTGGGTTGCAAGTGGGGTGGTGTCCGTCTCTTTCGTTCACTGGGTGCATTGGCCACCCGCAGACCGAGCACCATAGGCCGGTGATTGGCCAAGCGCCGGGGTAAATTGGATCTCTGTCTCTGATCCTTTTCATGAGGCCACCTCGGCCTCGCACTGGGCGCAGTGGCTTGAAGGACTGGGAAGCAGCCGAAGAGAAGCTCCGCATCTATGGTGAGCTCCGAGGCATTGTTCACCTCGGGGATCTTTACCCTGAACTACTTCCCGGAAAGCGATGCCATCCAAGCCTTTATTCAAGGCATGTGCGAAATATTGTGGTCAACCCGCCACCGTCCGAATTGTTGTTATATTCGAACACCAAGGAGGTTTTTATCGCCACCTCTAGGCGTTACCTAGCTTCGAGGGTCACCAAATCCTAGGAGTCGGCTGAGGAAGTCCACAACAGCCCGGGTTGCCTCTCGAACAGCACTCACAAAGACGTTTGAGGAGTCAACGACCTCAGTAGAGGACTCCTCCCCTGTTTCCTCATCAACCGTTATATCCGTGGTGGCGAATCCTTCCTCCATGAGGATGGAATCGACATCTAAGGAAATCTGGTCAAGAGCAGAGGGCCGCTCTGATGATTCGCTTGTGCGAACCTCCAACTCATAGAAGAGCCTACTTCCTCTCTCTCCCACATCGGGAAGATCCACTGTGGCATCCAGGGTGGGGTCTTGGTAGTCAGA
>CAYUJX010000153.1:0-2208 GCA_964445125.1 uncultured Microbacteriaceae bacterium | reverse complement strand
AGGCGTTTTAGTCACCGAAGATAAAGCCGCGGCAATCGAGCACGCAGAGTTCTACTTGCAACACGGAGACGTTCTGATTGAGGAGTTCTTAAGTGGACCGGAGGTGTCGCTGTTTTTTGTGAGCGATGGGCATACCGTCGTTCCTTTGACAGCTGCTCAGGACTACAAGCGTGCCTTCGATAACAACCTGGGGGCCAACACCGGCGGCATGGGGGCGTACTCGCCGCTCCCTTGGCTCCCCGACAACTTTGTTTCTGACATGCAGAAAACCGTTGCTGAGCCGACCATTTCCGAGATGGCCAAGCGCGGAACACCTTTTATTGGGCTTCTCTATTGCGGCTTGATTCTCACCGAGCAGGGCGTGAAGGTCATCGAATTCAATGCCCGCTTTGGGGATCCCGAAACCCAAGTCGTGTTGGCGCGGTTGAGTTCACCTCTAGCGCCTGTGCTGTACGCCGCCGCAAGAGAGATCCTGCCCAGCGTTGAAGCCCCCCAGTTTTCTTCTGATGCCGCCATCACGGTTGTGCTGGCGAATGAGGGATACCCCGAAAATCCCGTTACCGGCCGTGTCATAACGGGGCTGGAAGAAGCCGAGAGGGGCGAGGGGGTCAGTATCGCTCACGCCGCCACCGCATGGGATGGGCGTGACCTTTTGGCCACCGGTGGGCGAGTGTTGAGCGTCGTTGCGCGGGGAGACACCTTCGCATCTGCTCGCGAGCGGGCCTACGGCGCCCTGGCACACATCCACCTGGAGGGATCGCACTTTCGCAGTGACATCGCCCTAGGCATCGAGTGACAGAACTCGCCGACTGGAAACCTGTCTACTCGGGGAAGGTTCGCGAGCTTTATATTCCACGAACGGCATCCAGTGTTTCTGATGCCGAAACCCTGCTTATTGTGGCTACCGATCGAGTCAGCGCCTTCGACCACATTCTTACGCCCGATATTTCCGACAAAGGCGTCATGTTGACGGCGCTGAGCCGATGGTGGTTTGGCCTACTCTCCGATATTCCCCATCATCTAACGCAGGAGCAGGCCCCTGCCGAGGTCATCGAGCGGGCAATGGTGGTCGAGCCTTTGGACATGTTTCCTATCGAATGCGTCGTCAGAGGTTTCCTTGCGGGTAGCGGGTGGAAGGAGTATCAATCCAGCGGGAGAATTTGCGGCCTTTCCCTCCCTGCTGGGCTTTCGGAGGGGGATGAACTTGCTGAACCCGTGTTTACTCCCGCGACCAAGGCCGCTCTTGGCGAGCACGATGAAAACATTTCCTTCAATCAGGTTGAAGCTATTCTCGGCGCCAAGGATGCCGCAGCGCTCCGCACCCTCAGCCTCGAACTTTATGCAAGGGCTTCCGGTATCGCCAGGGCCCGCGGCCTCATTCTTGCCGACACCAAATTTGAATGGGGCCGCCATCGCGTCACGAGAGAGATTACGCTGGGAGATGAGGTGCTCACCTCTGATAGCTCGCGCTACTGGGATGGTGACATATATTCCCAGGGGGGAATAGGCCGCCTCGACAGCTTCGACAAGCAGTTGGTGCGCAACTGGCTGAGCGATAACTGGGATTTCACCGGCCGACCTCCCGCGCTTCCTGAAGACCTGGTCGCCCACACTCGAAGCCGGTACCAAGAGTTGGTGACTAGGCTCACGTCGACCTAAGAACTTTGGAGATAGCTGTGGCTATGCGCCCATCCTCACACCCTCTTGCCCCTCCCTCTGTGGCCCAGCGGGTTGCCTGGCCTGTGGCCATTGCTTTGAGTCCCCTTCTTCTGGCTCAGGGTCGCAAAGTGAGAGGAATTGTCCCGAAGATACCGCCGGCTCCTCCGCCCTGGGACGGTGTCCTAGAGGGACCAGCCCCCCTTCACGTTCTTGGAGTAGGTGATTCCACTGTGGTGGGCGTGGGCGTGGACGACGCCTTTCTGGGCCTGATCCCACAGTTCAGCCTTGCCCTTCACGAGCGCCTCCAGCGAGGCGTGACCTGGCGTTCTGTAGGACAATCCGGCGCCACCACAAAAGATATATTGGCGAGGTTTCTCGCAGAAACCCCCGGCACCGCCGCGGATATCGTCTTTGTGTCTTTGGGTGCTAACGACGCGAAAGACCTCAAACCCTTGCGCGCGACTATCAATCGGTTCGAGCGTCTCGCTGAGGCACTCCACGATGCGCACCCCCGTGCTGTCCTGATGTTTTCTGCGCTTCCCGCATTCG
>CAYUJX010000152.1:0-2267 GCA_964445125.1 uncultured Microbacteriaceae bacterium | reverse complement strand
AGACATAGTGCGGTGGAAACTACACCGAGATTCACATCCCTGCCAGCCGAGGCGCCGTGCTCTACATGCCCGCTAACTCACTCGACATACCCCCGGGCGCGTGGCACCGATTATCCTTGTCCAGTGATCGGACTCGGCACCCTGCTCAACATCACCACCATCGTGGTTGGTGCCACCATCGGCGTCCTCATCGGCAAGCGACTGCCAGAGCGCACCACCCGGGTCGTCACTGACGCTCTCGGGCTGGTTACCATCGTGCTGGGCGGCCTTAACCTGGTCTCGCTCACTGATGCGGACTTCGTGGACGTGGTTGGCGCGGGTGGCACGTTTCTCGTCGTCATCGGAGCTCTGCTCATTGGCAGCATCATCGGGTCGTTGGCGGGCATCGAGTCGTGGCTCGAACGCTTGGGTGGTTGGCTACAAAATAGGCTGACGCGACGAGACGACAGTGCGGCATCCGACACCGCGGTGGGCGCCGGTGCCTCCCCGCCGACCGCCGATGGCCTGACAGATGCCCCGCTCACCGTTACTGCCCGTGAGCGATTTATTAACGGCTTCGTGGATGCGTCACTGGTGTTCGCAATCGGACCCCTCGCCATACTGGGAGCTTTTCAGGATGGCACCGGTCAGGGCTTCGACCAGCTGGCCCTCAAATCAACCCTCGACGGCTTTGCCTCGATTGCGTTTGCCGCCTCACTCGGCTGGGGTGTCGCTTTTTCGGCTATACCCGTGGGCATCTGGCAGGGCATACTGACCGTGCTTGCTTTCAGCCTCGGCTCCGTCATGTCGGGGGCAGCAATCGCGGCTCTTACCGCGACGGGCGGCGTGCTTCTGTTGGGAGTAGGGCTGCGCCTGCTAAACCTGCGCGCAGTCGCAGTCGCCGACATGCTTCCCGCACTCATCATCGCGCCGCTACTGACCGTCGGTGTGCAGATGTTTCTGGGTTAGGTGGCTTCGTAGGCAGGGGCACTCCCACGGCACACATCTGGCAACATCAGCGTACGATCAAGCTGAACGGGCCGAAGAGGCCCACACTAAAGGAGACGTACGATGGGTGAAAAATCTGCGCGCAAGAACACCACAAAAACTGTGGCGTCGAAGTCGCTGAAAGAGAAACGCGTCGCCAAAGCCGACAAAAAGGCGGCAGGTAGTCGTGCACAGAACTCTGACGCCATTACGAAGGCAACAAAGCACTAGGCCCTCAACGGGGGTGAAGGTTTCTGGTCTCGACACTGCTCCGGGAATACGGTGCAGCCCTAGTCAGACGGTCAAGCTGCGATGGCGCCATGGGCGAAAAAACGAAAGAGTGACACAAGAAGTTTGGTGCCCGGTCGGTGGGCCGATTGTGTGGGCCTCATGTCCGTCGTGGGTCATAACCGGTGGACTAGGGCGGGACCCTCCCGATTGGGACAATAATTTTACCCAAAAAGAATTCCCACCGGCTAGGGTAGGACAATGAGTGAAGAAACTTTTTCTAAAGTGATGCGCGGCTATGACACGCAAGCCGTGGATAGCCGTATGGGCGAGCTTGAAGCAGAAATCGCCTCCATATACGTACAACTGGGTGAAGCCACTGCGGTGAACACCAGTCTTCGCCTCAGCATGGTGAAACAGGTCGAGGAGGCCAGCGCCGAAGCCGCTGTGGTCTTGGGGCATGGAAGAAGCGAAGCGACTCGGATTCGATTAGCAGCCACAAATCAATCCGCCGAAATTCTTGAACAAGCCGAACTTTCCGCCAACTCACTCGTGCAGGACGCGACTGAGGCCAAAGCCGAGGCGCTCGCCGAAAAAGCGCGCACAAAAGCTTCTGCGGAGGAGATTATCGCTCTTGCCGGACGGGATGCCAGCGCCATTGTTGCGAAGTCTCAGGCCAGAGCTGACCAACTCGAGCGCGATGCTCAAGCAACCAGGGACGAGGCAACGAAGAGGGCGCAGGACAAAGACGGCCAATTGCGTTTGCAAAAAACGCAGCTTGATCGTCAGGAAGCCGAAGTTCGGGACCAGGCAGATGCTTACGCAATGCGGGTGTACCGGGAAGCGGATCAGTACTCCAAAGCTGCGGAGCAGCGCGCAGTCGATTTAGAAAAGCAAGCGGAGGAAGTCCTCATGCATGCGAGAAGAGCAGCGCACGATACGACGTCTCGTGCCATCAGCAATGCCCGCAAGCACTTAGAGGACTCCTTGGGGCTGGTGAATACAATCTTCTCTGATGTGAACGGTTCCCTGTCGGATGTTTCTCGTATCAGGCAGGTGTTGACCGACCAGGT
>CAYUJX010000151.1:0-2295 GCA_964445125.1 uncultured Microbacteriaceae bacterium | reverse complement strand
GGAATTTTAACAGTAATAATAATAATTGCAATTGTTTTCATTTGTGCTGTAAAGTATAAATTTATAAATATATTATTAAAAGCACTTGCTATAGCAGTAGGGTTAATTGTAATTACATATCTATGTTGTTGGCTTATTACGTATCAATGCTAAATATTTTTTAGGCTATACATTATACAAATTGTTATATGTAGTACGGTTGATTTAGTATAAACTTAAATTGAAAATGAATAAGAACTTTTTAAAAATATGGAATTTAAAGAAATAATACACGGGGTTAAGGTCGAATGGTCCAAAGATAAAGATGGTGCTTATAAGATCATCAAATTCAAAAAAGGATCGCGAACTGTCGTTATAATCCAAGATATATATCGTGGCCAGGGCTGGAATGATAAATCACAGAAGTATGTGGGAGTTCACTATCACCAGAAAGGTCAATGGACTGGATGGTGCCTGGGTGAAAACTTTTCATACGGAACCCAATACGAAACCCATATAAAAGAATTAACCCCTTTTCAAGGGATCAAGAAAGTAGAGAGAGACTCTGACGGATGTGCTATAATTAAATATTAAGTCATGGAAAATATAAGTAACAAGATTAACTACAATGTCGGATCTAAAATTTATAATGACATGGGTCTTAGAATCATGATCAGTGTTTGGAATAACGTCAATAATATTATATGTAAAGGTATCAATAATCGTATCTGGTTTAACGCCTATACCAGAATTATAAAACAATCCTAAAATAATTGCCACATTCTTTAATTATCTTTGTATATAAACTATAAACCAATACTTTTCAATCATGAAAGCTAAAAAATATAAAGACGTAAGAAATGTGAATTTGGAAGCAATTCCAATTTCTATACCTCAACTGCACTCTTTTTGGAGTACAGAGGGTGGATTTGTTCGAGGTTCTTCTGTATTCTGTACAGGAACTTCTGGCGGAGGGAAGACATCACTGGCTTTTTGGTTACAACAAATATTGCCTTTTGATACTTATTTTTATTCACGTGAAATGTTAGCAGGAGTTGTGAAAAAACAAATGAAACGTTTTAATCATAATAATGAGTCTGCATATATAGCAGACCGTACAATCGTTGCTACATTTGATGAGTTCATTAAGGAAATTTATGAACTTAAACCTCAACTTGTAATACTTGACTCAATTCAAGTTATTATGGATGAAGACCTTTGTGAAATGTCTGAATTTAAAGCGGCTCTTTATGTTATAAATAAAATACGTACTTGGTCAGAAGATACAAAAGGTACAGCTATCGTTATAGGTCAGCTTAATAAAGAGGGTGAATTTGCAGGTAGTGCTAAAATAAAATTTATGTTTGATGCACATCTTCAATTAACATATCTGGAAAAAACTGACGAACGTACAATGAAATGGTCAAAAAATCGCTTTGGTAAAAAACAAACATTGTACTACCTATTAAACGGTCCTGATATTGACCTATTTGATGAAGACCAATGGTTGGCGGCTCGTGAGAAATTAACCCTTACAAAAGTCGTAAATCGTACCATAACATCATATACATCTTTGTTGAAACGTAACTCTCCCAATTATTCCAATTTTAAAAAGGAATATGCTAAACAAATGGAAGTACACGTAAACAAAGGTTTAACAGGTATATTGTTGACAGTGAAAGCTATTGAGTTAATTCAACAACTTATAGTTAAATTTGACCTGAAAGCATACTAATTCTAAAAAAGTTTTCCCCCTTAGTGAGGGGGAAACTTTTTCACCATTAAATACGTATATAAATTATGGAAACACATAAACTATTAGACTTAGTTTACACACCCGAAGAGGGACAAGAATGTTTTAGTGGAACAAAACAAGAATGTAATGACTTTATAAATGAACAAGGCGACGCAACGTTTACATATAAAGTTGTTCCTATAGCAGCACCTATAAAAAAGACTGATAAATTATGACAAATCTATGAAATATTATTCATAATAATACTTGTAATAGCATTAGGAGTAGCATTGATAAAAACGTCTGGCAAAACATTGGACGGAATATCTGGCGTAACATTTGGGATAGCTGGGACGAAATCTATAGCAACATTAGAAGTCAAACTGAGGGGACATGACAAATATAAAACATACGATCTATAATAAAATTTTTAAGCATTTAAAAGTTAATATTTATGCTGATATTAAGAGCACCATTGACAAAACCATCGAGAATAACATTAGAGCTAATATTTGGTATGAAATCAATGATAATATCGAATTTAACATTTGGAATAATATCCACAGCTTAACCTAATAGGA
>CAYUJX010000150.1:0-2300 GCA_964445125.1 uncultured Microbacteriaceae bacterium | reverse complement strand
CTTTAGGGGGGGACGTTGCCTCTACGTGGGCGGCACTGCTGGCGGGGGAATCAGGAATCTCCACCCTTAAATACGACTGGGTGGCAGAGCACGAGCTTCCGGTTACTTTTGCCGGCCAAGCCAAAGTCAAAGCAGAGGACGTCCTTGCGCGCCAAGAAATGAAGCGCTTGGATCCTTCTGCCCAGTTTGCTCTGATTTCTGCTCGGGAAGCGTGGGCGGATGCGGGTTCCCCCGACGTCGCCCCCGAGAGAATCTTGGTCGACTATGCCACCGGCATCGGCGGCTTGTGGACACTCTTAAACGGCTGGGATACGCTTCGTGACAAAGGTCCCCGGCGTGTGTTGCCGATGACGATTCCGATGCTGATGCCCAACGCTGCGGCAGCCGCTGTCAGCATGGGCTTGGGCGCCAAAGGTGGGGCTCGCACCGTCGTCTCGGCGTGTGCCTCAGGCACGGAATCCGTTGCTAACGCCTATGCGCACCTACAGCTGGGGCTTGCCGATGTGATTGTCGCCGGTGGCACCGAAGCCGTCATCCACCCGATGCCCATTGCCGCTTTTGCTGCGATGCAGGCGTTGTCTAAACGCAATGATGAGCCTCATCGCGCCTCGCGTCCCTATGACGTCAACAGAGACGGCTTCGTCTTGGGTGAAGGGGCTGCAACGCTCATTCTCGAAACCAAGGAGCATGCCGAGGCCAGAGGCGCCCGGATTTATGCAGAACTCGCTGGTGGCGGTGTCACCAGTGATTCGTACCACATCACTGCCCCGGACCCTGAAGGTTTGGGAGCTTCGCGGGCGGTCATGGCTGCCCTTGCTCAGGCGGGTGCCGCGCCGGCGGATGTGACCCACATTAACGCGCATGCCACGTCGACTCCAGTAGGCGATATTGCTGAATACGCGGCCCTTCATTCCGTCTTTGGTGATGCTCTGAGCGGTATTCCAGTCTCTGCCACAAAAGCCTCCACCGGACACTTACTCGGGGGAACCGGCGCGCTGGAAGCGCTGTTCACGATTCTTGCTCTCCACCACCGCCTGGCGCCACCGACCATTAACCTTGACGACCAGGATGAGAAGATTCCGCTCGATGTGGTCACTACGCCCCGGGATTTAGGGTCGGGCCCCCAGCTGGGAATCAGTAACTCGTTTGGTTTTGGCGGACACAACGCGGTGGTGGCGTTTCGGAGTGTTAACTAACCCACTCGGTGAAACCACACCACCCGCGTGTCTGCGCTGCAATACCGAAAAGGTTCTAGCTCTTCATCCCACGCTCCGCCCCACGCCAGACGCAACTCTTTGCCGATGAGGTGTGGATTGTGTCCCCCGTGCTCGAGCGCTGCTTTAACGCGGTCCTCTGAGATCACCGTATTTCCCACCGCGTCCATCGCTCCATAGAAAATCCCCAGGTCAGGGGTGTGCATCCAGCGGGCCCCGTCCACACCGAGGGAAGCTTCTTCGGTAACTTCAAAGCGCAAATGCTCCCACCCGCGCAGGGCACTCGCCATCACAGCCCCCGAACCAGGAGGGCCGTCCCAAGAAAATTCGCTGCGAAGAGTGCCCGGCAAGACAGGCTGGTCTTCCCACGTGAGATTCACGGGATATCCCAGCACTGTCCCTATTGCCCACTCCAGATGGGGGCACAGCGCTTTGGGTGAAGAGTGCACAAATAGCACCCCACGGGTGTTAGGCGTTGCCATAGTCTTCTCCTATTCCTGTGGTTCGACTTCCCCATCGACCATGGAATAAAGGAAAAACTCTGAAGTTCTGCGACAAGCGCCCCTTCAGTATGCGGCACAGATGCTGTGAATGACAACCGCCGCTTTAGGGGTGCAGCAGCGAACCGTCTCTTCGGAGCACATTTTTCTCTCCTGCCTCAATGGCAAAAGGGAAGCGATTCTGGCCCGGCGGGAGCGGACAGTTGAAGGCATAGGAGAACGCGCACGGCGGCAGAATCGCGTAGTTGAAGTCCAACGTGATCGTCCCATCGGGGTTGGGAGCAAGAAAAAGAAACCGTCCCACGCTGTAGGTGGTCTTGCCGCTTGTGGCATCAGCGAACACCAGTTGCAGTGCCGTGCCCGCTTTGAAAGCAGCAATCGAATAGTGCGCGCCCTCGTGGTCAAAAGTTATTTCGCCCGGGATCACTTCATCCCGTGCGATGCCATCTTCCTTGAGGTGCTCGAAACCGAGACTTTTACCTCCGGGGATTTCCTTCCACGAGCCTTGGATGACCCATTCGGGGATGTAGTCGAACGCATCAATGTCCCCGAAAGCTTGAAGGTCTTCTGAATTGCTATCCCACAG
>CAYUJX010000149.1:0-2345 GCA_964445125.1 uncultured Microbacteriaceae bacterium | reverse complement strand
TCACGTCATACAGTCGCGTGGGCAAGGCGGTGAGGGTCGTTTTCCCGCTGCCGGTAGCTCCCACCAGCGCCATCGTCTCACCGGGGCGGATTTCGAGAGTGACGCCATCGATGATGTCGCTTCGATTATCGGGGGTGTCACCGTGTCGAAAATGTACGCCCTCAAACACGAGGGAACCCTCGGTGTTTGACGGTGACGCGGTACGGGGATGATTCACAATGGTGTTGTCTGTGTCCATAACGTCAAAAATGCGATCGACGCCGCTGCGCGCTTCGAGTGTGAGGGCTAAAAGAAAACCGATGGAGGCGATGGGCCCGGCCAATACTGCGGCGGTGGCAAAGAACGCAAAGAGTTGGCCCGTGGAGAGCGAACCGGTGCTCGCCAGCCACACCCCGAGGAGCAAGCACGCAGCCAGGGCGAAGTCAGGAATCCAGCCGAGCCAGAAACCCAGGGTTGCCATCGTGCGGCCCTTGGTCACTTCGAGGTCGCGACCTCGTCCTGCCCGCCGGCCAAAAGCGGCGAGAGCCTGCGGTCCGCGGCCAAAGGACTTGAGAATGCGAATGCCGTGCACGGATTCTTCGACCGACGTCGCAACATCGCCCCATTGGTCCTGAGTGATTCGAGAGAGCCCAGAAAACCGGGTCCGAAATCGGGAGCCAAAAATCAGGATGGGCAAAGAACACAGGACGAAAACACCGGCAAGAAGCGGACTCCAGGTGAATAAAATCGCCACACCCAAAACAATGGTGATGGAGTTTGCCACCAAGAGCACCAGACCAAAGGACATCCATCTGCGTATGAGGCTCACATCGGTTTGAGCCCGGGAGAGTAGCTGGCCGCTCTGCCAGGTGTCGTGGAAGGAGACGGGGAGCTCCTGAAGGTAGTTATAAATCGACGTGCGAAGTTTGGCATCGATGCGGGTTCCGGGGGTGAGGACCGTCACCCGGCGCAAATACACAAAGAGCGCTTCGAGGAGGCCCAAGAGGGCGACCAGTCCGGCTGCTCCCCAGACTTGGGAGGAATCTCCCGTCGCTAGCGGCCCATCCACCAGGGCTTCAAGGGCGAGAGGTATAGCTAGAGCAAAGGCACTCGACATCAAGGCAATCAGCATCCCCAGACCCAGGCGGGGAAGCTCTGGTTTCGCATAGGGAAGCATTCGCGCAAGACCCCGGAGGACTCCGGGTTGAGCATGTGCTGGAGACAAAACAGTCATAAGCGCCCAATTCTAGCCCCGCGGTCCTGGGAGAGAAGCGGGGGAATGGTTGAGCGGCCTCTCCCGCAGGGATTCTGCGCACATCAATGCCGGCACCAAGAACCGTGGCGCCGGTGCCATTTTCGGCATCACGGTGCGGAGCCCGCATCTACCGGTGGGAAGGGGCACGCGTGCAGAAGTCTTATCTCGAGAGAGTGGACGAGGACAGATATGGCGGGGAAAGAATCGCACGCAGGGCAGGGATTGTTAGCTGCCCCGCGTGCGTCTTTCCGAGCTTGGTTTTTGGAGAGGGGCTATTTTTCCGGCCGAAAGGCCTGTGCCAGCTTGTTCATCGCACCGGATAATTCGCCGGGGATAATCCAGACTTTATTCGCGTCACCTTGGGCCATCAGGGGAAGCTGCTCGAGATAGCGGTAGGCGAGCATTGCCTCATCCAGTTCGGCTTCCTTCACCGCATCAAACACCCGTTTGACAGCGGTGGCTTCAGCTTCAGCGCGCAACACCTGTGCTTTAGCCTTGCCCTCTGCGTTGAGAATCTCTGACTGCTTAGACCCTTCTGCAATGAGAATCTGGCTTTGCTTTTGACCTTCAGCGGTGAGGACTGTAGCGCGCTTTTCGCGTTCAGCACGCATCTGCATCTCCATGGCTACCTTGACAGTTTCGGGCGGCTCGATGGATTTAATCTCGACGCGGTTGACCCGTACCCCCCATTTGCCGGTTGCTTCGTCGAGTACCCCCCGCAGAGCAGAGTTAATGGTCTCGCGAGACGTCAGCGCTTGTTCTAGGTCGATACCGCCGACGACGTTACGAAGAGTGGTGATGGTGATTTGTTCGATGCCCATCACGAAGTCTTCAATCTCGTACAGAGCTGACTTGGGGCTGGTGACTTGGTAGTACACAACGGTGTCAATCTGCACCACCAGGTTGTCAGACGTGATGACCGGCTGTGGAGGGAAGGACACCACTCGCTCACGCAGGTCAACGAGGGGCCGCAGACGATCCACAAAGGGAATGAGCAAGTTGAGTCCTGCTTCGAGAGTTCGGCTGTAGCGGCCAAGGCGTTCGACCACCCCGGAGCTTGCCTGGGGGATGATGCGAATGGCGCGAGAGAAAAAGGCGACAACGGCGACTA
>CAYUJX010000148.1:0-2349 GCA_964445125.1 uncultured Microbacteriaceae bacterium | reverse complement strand
GGGAATGCTTCACCCAACACTTCGATGCCCACCACTGCTTCAGGTTTCACCCGGAACTGTTCCGTTTCGGGAATACCGATTGTCACACCTGTGGAACCGAGTGTTAGACCACCCAGGATGGCGACGCCGATGATGGCCACGGTTACCGGACGCTTGCTAACCCCTGTTCCCAGTTTTGCCCACCAGCCTGATTGTGATTTGTTAACTCCACCAAACCGGGGCACGAAGGGCCAGAAAAGTCCGCGACCAAAGACCACAATCGCTGCGGGGAGAACACCCAACGCAGAAATCATGGCGACCACAATCCCCGTCGCACACACCACCCCCAGGGCGCGCGTTACTCCTAGCTCAGCCAAGGACAGTGTCAACAAGGCGAGGACCACGGTTCCGCCCGAGGCAATAATGGCGGGGCCGGCACCCTTGACCGCCTTTGCCATGGCTTCGTGCCGGTCTTCGTTGGTGAGGAGCTCCTCCCGATAACGGGAAATCAGCAACAGGGCATAGTTCGTTCCCGCTCCAAAGACCAACACCGACAGAATTCCCGTCACAGAACCATCAGCGGACAGATTAAAGAACGCCGCAACATTGCGTCCAATCTGGCCGGCCATGCCATCTGCAACACCCACCACGAGAAGAGGAACGATCCACAACGTGGGGCTTCGGTAGGTAATGAGCAAAAGAATAATGACGATAATCACGGTCGAGCCCAACAACACAAAGTCTGCGCCTTCGAAAACGCCGGCGAGATCGACCTGGAACCCTTCGGGTCCCGTCACATACGCGGTGATACCCAACGGGGCGTTACTCGCAGCTATCGCTCGGATTTCGGCAATCCGCTCGCCTCGGGGCTCGACGTCATCGATTTCGTCCATCGGAATAGTGATCACCGCAGTGGTGTTGTCTTCAGAGACGGTGGCAGGCGGAACGAAAGCCTCGCCCATGATTTCAACATTGGTGAATTCCAGGAAATTCTCGTTCGCTCCCCCAGAAAGCATCTGGATAGTGGGATCAAACTCACCTTGTAGCCATAGGAGATCTTCGTCCGTGAACTCTCCCGAATCTTTGGCGAAAACGAGGACCGCTGCGGTTCCCTCGGAATTCGGCATAGCCGCCAAGGCGTCGTCCACCAACACCACTTCAGCGTTATCAGGCAAACCGTTGGTGGGTGCTGCGTCTGTGGTCTCCGCCGCAAATGCGGTAAACGACAGGACGGCAAAAATCAGCCCCACGAGGAGCGTTACCCAGGAGGTTTTAGGACCGGTGATAAAACGAATAAGAGAATTCACCCGCTAACGCTAGCCTACGAATCTTGGTCGCCACTCGTGGCGCTCAGGTTCGCGTGGCAAGTTAGGACGTGGAAGGGATTGAGAACATGATGAGGACTTATCGCAGGCTTGCTTTACCGATAATGGCGGGGATTTTTTTCCTCGCGGGATGCGCCCCTTCGGTGGTCGTCTCCCCTATGGATTCCTCTTCGGAGCGAGCTCCTGATATTTCACCTCCCCCCGACGCCGGCGGAGCCAGGGACTGCGACATTTCTACTGAACGGGGTATCTCCTCGGCAATCGGCACACAAATCGACGCCCTCAAGGCAGGCAATTTTTCGGCCGCCTACGCGGTGGCGTCCCCAGAATTTCAGGAGCGGTTTGACCAGAGTGCGTTCGAAGCAGTAATTCAAGAGGGCTACAGTTTTCTCCTGGAAACCTCCAGCTACACGCTTTCTGAGTGCGTCCACACCCCCTCAGCGTCTCAAGCGCAAACTCGTGTCACCCTGCGCACCACCAGTGGCGAAGTGTGGACACTGCGCTACCTCGTCGAAGGGGTTGGCCAATCGTGGCGCATCGAAGGAGCCGCACTGAGTGAATCGGTCTCGAGCAGTACCTAATAGATAGCCTGGGGTCATGGACCTCCACGAAGTTGACACTCCTTTCACCGTGATTGACCACGATCGCCTCGTCACCAACCTGGAGCGACACCACACGAGGACACAGCAACAAGGCGTCGCATCCAGACCCCATGCCAAGACACACAAGACTCCCGAGCTTGCCCGACTCCAGATGGACCACGGAGCCCGCGGCGTCACCCTCGCCACTCTCGGAGAAGCAGAGGTCTTTGTCGACGCGGGAATCTTGGACATCTTCCTTGCCTACCCCTTGTGGCTGACCCCCAACAAAGCGCGCCGCCTTGCAGCACTATCACCCAAGGCGACGATCGCAATGGGTGTTGACTCCGTTGCCGGCATTAATCAAGCAGCTCTCGGGCTTGGCCGCACCTCGGTCGAGTTCATGATTGAAGTCGACAGTGGCCATCACAGGAGCGGTATTGACCCCCACGATGTAGTTTCTCTAG
>CAYUJX010000147.1:0-2366 GCA_964445125.1 uncultured Microbacteriaceae bacterium | reverse complement strand
AACTGGGTGCTCACCACCAGCTCTGCTGCCTGAAGCAACACGTCAAGATCGTCCCCGATATCGGCGTCGATAACCCTTCCCTTCACAGCTGCCTCCGCGATGTCAGCTCGATATTCGGGGTTGGCCTGCTGCTTTGCGTGTGCCACCACCGCAGCAACTTCCGCCTCGGATACCCAAGCACCTTGCACGCGTTTGGCTTTCGCCGCACCCTGAGGCAGGAAAAGAGCATCGCCCTGGCCGATTAACTTATCTGCGCCTGGCTGATCGAGGATGACGCGCGAGTCAATCATGCTGGAGACAGCGAATGCCAACCGGGAAGGAATGTTGGCTTTGATCAATCCGGTTACCACGTCCACACTGGGTCGTTGCGTTGCCAACACGAGGTGAATTCCGGAAGCTCTGGCCAGCTGGGTTATGCGAACGATGGAATCTTCCACGTCTCGGGGCGCCACCATCATCAGATCCGCTAATTCGTCGACAACCACGAGCAGGTAAGGGTAGGGGCGAAGCACCCGCTCGCTTCCGACCGGAAGCTCGATGTCATCCTCGAGCACGGCCCGGTTGAATTCATCAATGTGTTTAAACCCAAAACTGGCGAGGTCGTCGTAGCGCAGGTCCATTTCTTTGACGACCCATTGCAGTGCTTCGGCAGCACGCTTCGGGTTGGTGATGATCGGGGTGATGAGGTGGGGAACCCCCTGATAGGCGGCGAGTTCAACGCGCTTGGGATCAATCAACACCATGCGCACCTCGGCCGGCGTTGCTCGCATCAACACAGACGTGATCATGGAGTTGATAAAGCTTGACTTACCACTTCCCGTCGCACCAGCCACCAAGAGGTGTGGCATTTTGGCGAGGTTGGCAGCCACAAAGCCACCTTCGACGTCTTTACCCACGCCAATCACCATGGGGTGCACTTCCGAGGTGGCGACCGGGGACCTCAACACATCACCCAGGGAGACAATTTCACGGTCTGAGTTAGGTATTTCCACCCCGATGGCCGATTTGCCGGGGATGGGAGAAATAATGTTGATTTCATTCGACGCGACAGCATAGGCAATGTTTTTTGTCAGCGTTGTCACCCGCTCTACCTTGGTTCCCTGACCCAGCTCCACCTCGTACCGGGTCACAGAGGGGCCTCGGGCAAAACCCACCACTTTTGCGTTCACATCAAACTGGTCAAATACGCTCGTAATGGCCGCTACCACCTGGTCATTGGCGGCACTGCGGGATTTAGGGGGCGTCCCGGGAACGAGCAAAGATGCCACCGGCAAGCGGTAAGGCTTAGTGGAAGCGGAGCCCACAAGAGCTCCCCCCTGCGGGCTCGGTAACACGGTGGGCACGGGGGCTTGGTCTGCAGACGGCATGGGGGCGGTGGCAGCTGCGAGGGCCGCTTCTGCTTTGCGCAGTTGTTCCAGCAGATCTTCTTGGGTTTCCACTTCTCCGGTGTCTTCGAGGGGTGTACTTACCAGGGGCGAGTCAAAGGCGTCTTTCCGATCCTTTTTACCCCGGCGCCACCACGGCATCGAGTCGGGATCCGCCATGTCCAAACCCAGATCACTCAACGTTCCAAACCCTGCGCTAGGAATGAGCTCTTCCTTCTTGTTGCGGCTCACCTCGTCGAGGTCCACGCCAAAAAGATAGGCGTAGGCGTCTTTCGAGCGCGACACGATCTTGTTGGGTGGCGTTTTGGTCATGATTAACACGGACATCAGGAGAAACAAGACCATGACAGGCCACGCCACATACACGGTGGCCGCCCCCACCAAGACGAAAGGCTCGGCGACGAGCCACCCTACGAGCCCGCCGGCGGCAGCAAGCTCCGCGATGGTTTCTGATCCGGGTGCTGGCCGTCCCTGAGCGAGATGGGTCATACCCGAGATAGAGACGAGCAGAAGGGTCAGCCCGATGGCCACCCGCCCATTGCGGTAGACGCTCGAGGGATGTCGGAACAACCACACCGACAGCGCTATCAAAATCACGGGGAGCGCAAACGCGAGTCGTCCCAGCAATCCGCCCACGGTGAAAGTATCAAGAACTTGCGCCCAGGTTTGGTTGTAGTTGAACCATTCCACGACAATTCCCGCAAGGGCGAAAAGCAGCAACCCGAAAGGAATCCCATCGCGTCGGTATTCCTTGGCCAGTGGCTCTGCGGAAAAAACCCGGAAGCCTTGGCCAACAAATCCCGCAACACCCATCCACCCTGTGACCAGCACGGAGGGGCCCCCTGTTGCCTGAGGGGTGACGACTCGGCTTCGGGGCGCACGTTTGGTCGCAGAAGAAGCGCCCGAGGCCTTCGAAGAGGTCGAGCCGCGAGCACGCGAGGAAGGGCTTCTAGCAGCCATAGCCCCACGCTACCCGGCATT
>CAYUJX010000146.1:0-2418 GCA_964445125.1 uncultured Microbacteriaceae bacterium | reverse complement strand
CTAGCCGCAGCTTGCGATACTCAACCTCGGTGACGTCTTCTAGCTCGGTCGAGAGCCCCGCAACCCGACGTAACGCCTGCCGTTCCTCCAAATCGAGGTCGCCGCCGGTCGGATTCCTAAAAGGGCTGCTGCTGCCATCCACGGCGGAGGAAAAGACCGTGATTGGGGCAGACTCGGCCTCATCGTGTGCGAGAATCCGGTCTACCGGGTCAGGAGTATTGGCCATTACTCTCTACGTTACCGCCAAGGACTGGGGGTTTGTCGAGCATTCACACGATGCAGCGCCCCTGATGGCGAAGACACCGATATCCCTAATCCACCTCAGCCCACACATGCCCGCGGTGATCAGTTTGAGAATTCCCGGCCACACACGGACCCACAAAACCGATTGACACAGAGGTAGCCCCGAAACACTATTAAGACCGGGGCTGTCACGGCGTTCCTGAGATAAAAAAGTCCAGGATTCTCTTCTGCGCTAAGTTCCGCCGCCCCTTCACAACAAAAGGCGGTCTCCCGAGTGATCTGTCAATCTGGGCCCTCAAAGCGAGCGTCAGTAAGTCGATGGCGCTCTCTGATTGATCTTGAAAGCGAGTTACCCGAATGTCCATCTCCCACCCATCGCGAGCAAGGTTCACGGTATCGAGAAGGACTGCGTGGCGAGGGATGCCTTCACGAGTTGCCGCTTCGTCCAACTTCCTCATACGGGAGCACTCGGGAGTTGCAGAGAAAAACGGTGACGGTAGCGAGCTTCGGACAAGGCAGGTCGAGGATTGAGGTGCCGGGCGAAATCCGGGGGACTCTAGTTCCTGTCGTTGGGGTCTGCACCTGTCCTGAAGTTGCGATTCATCCCGGAGATGGTGACCATCTGGTCTGCCGTGAGGTCAAAATCAAACAACAGGGAATTTTCCAGCACCCGCTCGGGACGAACAGACTTCGGGACGATGCTGTAACCCCGCTGAACATGCCACCGCAACACGATTTGAGACACGGATTTTTCATGCGACCGTGCTATCTCTGAAAGTTCCGGGGCATCAAGAATTTGGCCGCGCGCCAGAGGTGACCAGGCCTGGGTGGTGATTCCCCTGGTTGCGTGGTAGGAAATAACATCTTCTTGGCTGAGCCATGGATGCAACTCCACCTGATTGACTGCGGGCTGCGCCGTGGCTATCTCGAAGATTCGATTGAGATGCTCGGGATGGAAGTTGCTCATGCCGATGGAGTGAACTAATCCGTCCTGGCGAAGCTTCTCCATCGCCTTCCAGGAGTCTGTGTAGAGTTCACGCTCAGGAGCAGGCCAATGGATCATGTATAAATCCAGATACTCGAGGCCCAAAAGCTTGAGACTTTTTACGCATGCCGCAAGGGTTTTTTCGTAGCCCAGGTCATCCATCCAAAACTTTGTCGTGACGAAAATCTCGTCTCTTGGGACTCCGCTGCGAGCTATCCCCTCCCCGACACCAGACTCATTGTCGTACATCGCTGCGGTATCAATCAGCCGGTAGCCGCTCTGAAGAGCAAAATCCACGAGGTCTCTAGCGCTATCGTTGTCCACTTTGTAAACCCCGAGCCCCAGCTGAGGCATCTCGTGACCATCGGCGAGAATAAGTCGCGGGGAAAGATTACTTCTCATGCCCGGGTTCCTTCTCAAAGTGAGGGTAAATGGATGATGCTGGCAGGAGATTACTCTCCTGCCAGCATCATCGGTTGGACTGTTAGTGACTAACCGAGGTAGGACTCACCTGCGAACCATCCTGCGACAAGTTCGTCGTAAGGAACGGTTTCAGGAGTACCCTTCTCATTGGCCAGCTTGGGGTACGGAGCGCCTGGCTGGTCTAACCAGTACTGAGCGTCGCGTTCCTCATTGAGCTTCACACCACAGTCTGGCTGAGAGCCAGAAGCCTCAAGGCGTGCCATGATTTCGTCTTGCTTGGTAGCAAGCTGATCAAGAGCCTCTTGAGCCGTCAATTCACCTGCAGCAGCAGAACCAATGGCCTGCCACCATTCGGCGGACATCGACGGGTAGTCAGGCACGTTGGTGCCTGTAGGCGTCCAGTTCACGCGGTCAGGTGACCGGTAGAACTCAATCAACCCACCGTAGTCGCCAGCATTCTCGGTAAACCAGTCAGACTGGATCGTCGAGTCGCGGATGAAGCTCAGACCAGCAATGGACTTTGCAAGGTCAACTGTCTTGGAGACAGTGAACTGTGCGTAGAGCCATGCAGCGTCGCGCTTGTCGGCATCAGCGTGGGCCATGAACGTCCATGCACCAGCATCCTGATAGCCGAGCTTGTGGCCGTCTTGCCAGTAGGCACCGTGGGGGCTGGGAGCCATTCTCCACACAGGGTCACCATTGGCGTCGCTCATTGCGGGCGAGTCAATAGTTGCTCGTGTGAACACGGTGTACCAGAACATCTGCTG
>CAYUJX010000145.1:0-2543 GCA_964445125.1 uncultured Microbacteriaceae bacterium | reverse complement strand
AGCTACACCGGAGGCAGACACAAACGCGACGCTGGGAACGCTCGCAGGCGGCTTGATTGCTGACTTAACGGCGAGTGTTGTGTCGGTTCTTCTGCCCAATGATTCTGACGCTCCGACCGTCAGAGGTGCGCCGGCCGCTAATTTTGCTTCGGCTCTCGGCGCTGCTCGTTCGAGAGTGCAGAAGGTCTTTGCTGACACCCTGACGACGGACGTCGCGCCGGCCGCTAATTTTGCTTCGGCCCTAGACACGGCTGGCGCTAGGGTGCGCGCCCTCGGTCAGACCTCGGCGGCGGAAAGACCACCCGACGGCAATTGGTTCTGGGCGCTGATTGAGCCTGACGCAGGGGACTGGGAGTTGACCGAGCCTGGCGCGGTGGCCTGGGAGTTAATCGAGCCAGGCGCGGTGGCTGTTGTTCTTGTAGAGACCCCGAGGGAGGAGAGCGCGCCGGGATCTGAAAGCTATTGGGCACTCATCGAGCGTGGCGAAAAGGCCGAAGCGTTTATGTGCTCACCAGAAGAAGGCGCTGATGACAGTAGCCCCTTCGACTCAGCCCAGCGCTGAGCCGCGCGAAAATTGTGTTCCCGCAGGCCTGGTTTATCTAGGACCGTGTGCCTCTTGGGGTAGCGGAGTAAACTGGTGGCTTGTATAAATCCTCGGAGGGGTGAGTGTCACCGGTGGTTAACGTGCTCGCACTGTTCCGCGAAGCCCTCTGGGATGGATGGCGCAGAGCCCGGTATTTTGGGCGTTTCCGCGCCCCTTCCACTGTTCCCCAGGCACGAGCTGAGCTCCAGAAAGACGTTCACCTGCTCGAAAGAGCGTTGGCACTTCCCGAGCCGCGTCGGCCCTTTGGCGACGTGCCTGCGAGACGCATCGAGGTAATTCTTGAGCGTTACGGTGAGAGCCTGGGGGAGGATTTGCGCGCTCACGCCGCTCTGGCGCTGGAGGATCGTGACCGGTGGAACGATAGCGGGGCGAGGCCTTCCGTTTCGATCTCTGGGATTTCCTCCGAGGCCAAAGCCTTGCTGGGCTCGCGGCACTCGATCCGTGCTTTTAGCTCGCGCCGGGCCCCCACCAGGGAGGAACTGGAGGCCATCGTGGGGTTGGCGATGCGAGCACCAAGTGTGTCCAATACTCAGAGCTGGCGGGTTCGTGCATACGCGGTGGCGGCTGACATTGAGGCGATACTGACCAGACAGCAGGGAAACGTCGGGAGTTCCCCTATTCCCCTTCTGCTCCTTCTCAGCGTCGACATCAGGGGGTTCACGGGGCCCGAGGAGCGAAACCAGATGTGGATTGATGGGGGTATTTTCCTCCAGCAGCTGTTGCTTTCCGTTCAAGCCCATGGCTGGTCAAGCTGTCCTCTGAACTTTTCTTCCACAAATTCTCAAGCGCGTGGTGTCCGGAAACTGGCGGGAATTGCTGAGTACGAAGAAATCATTTGCTTTGTTGCACTGGGTGAAGCCGATACCGCAATCCCCCCTGCTCGGTCCGCGAGAAAACCTCTTGGTGACGTCTTGTCGTTTGACACGCTTCCCGGCCTTTCATAGGCGGTCTAGCGTGGCTCTCCTGCTGCTCTGGGCGTTTGCGTGGAGGGGAAATTCCAGGCGAATAGACTTCTGTCATGCCTCGACGCTGCACCGTTATTGTCCCGCTGACCCCTCTTGACGGGCACTTTGATACGGTCGTGAGAATTCTGGATGAGGTGCTTGCCGATATTCGCCAGGGTGAGGGGTGTCTTCGCTATGACGTGAGGGAAGAAGTCTCTGGGCGCGTTGTGCTGATTGAAGAATGGGAATCCAGAGATCACTGGCAGGCGCACTTCGATTGGGAGCCCATTCAACGGTTGAAGCGAGAATTAGCAGACAAGGTCATCCTGCCCGTGGAACGGTGGGAAATGTATGACCGGGAAGCACCAGACACCCCAGCGGAACAGCACCCCATCGCTGAGGAGCGCTAGGGCGGAAGTAGCGAAAAGGACGCGAAGCTCAGAAAAATTAGGGCTTCTTGCCACCGTTCGCCCACTGCGCGGGGTTCGCTGAGGTGAGGATGATGGGCGCCTATGTAAACTCCACAGTCTTGGCGCACTGCCAACGCCCCCGCCGTCAGGGGGTTTTGCGCTTGAGTGTCAGGGCGCCCAGTGCGAGTGCGCCGGCAATGAAGGCCACGATGATGCCGACTTCTTGCAGCACCGTTTCTGTGGAATCCACGACGAAAGCTAGCTCATTGAGAGCCGAGATGGCGTGAGTCATTGGCAAAAAATTACTAATGGCTTGGAGAGTATCGGGCATCCTTTCCACCGGCACAAAAATCCCCCCCACCAGAATTTGGGGAAAAATAAACGCGGGCATGAGCTGCATGACCTGGAATTCTGTCGCCGCGAACGCCGATGCCATGAGGCCCAGGGACATACCCAACAGGGCATTAACCACAGCTACTAAGGCCAAGAGCCACATCTCGCCTTGAATTTCTAAGTCCAGAACCCATACGCAAAATGTCAGCGTGATGAGGGCTTGCAGCAGAGCCAGGAAACCGAACGCGAGGG
>CAYUJX010000144.1:0-2592 GCA_964445125.1 uncultured Microbacteriaceae bacterium | reverse complement strand
TCAGAGTTCATTTCCCGCCAGTGGGCAATCCAACCGGGGAGGCGGCCTATGGCAAAAAGCACCGTGAACATCCGTGTTGGGAAGCCCATCGCTTTGTAAATAACACCCGTATAAAAGTCGATGTTGGGATACAGTTTGCGTTCAATGAAATAGTCATCAGCAAGGGCGATTTCTTCGAGCTCTTTAGCAATCCCTAGCAACTCGTCGTGGATGCCGAGTTGCTCCAGTACCTCGTCGGCGCTTTCTTTCACCAGGCGCGCCCGAGGATCATAATTCTTATAGATTCGGTGACCAAAGCCCATCAGGCGAACGCCCTCTTCTTTGCGTTTCACCCGCTCCACAAAACGTTGAACTCCCTCACCGGAGTCGCGAATATCACCCAGCATCGCCAATACTGCCTCATTGGCTCCACCGTGCAGGGGGCCGGATAGAGCGTTAATCCCGGCAGATATGGAAGCGAACAGGTTTGCTTCGGTGGAACCCACCATACGCACCGTGGAGGTGGAGGCATTTTGTTCATGGTCTTCGTGAAGAATGAGCAATCGATCCAGAGCTTTAACCAACACCGGATTGGCAACGTAAGGCTCCGCCATGAGGCCAAAGTTCAACCACAGGAAGTTTTCCACAAAGCCCCGGGAGTTATCCGGATAGAGAAAAGCTTGGCCGATACTTTTCTTATGAGCGTAGGCCGCGATAACGGGAAGCTTTGCCAGCAACCGTATGGTCGATAACTCAATCTGTTCAGGGTCGTGAACGCTGAGAGAATCACCGTAATATGTCGACATGGCGCTCACGGCCGAAGAAAGAACAGACATGGGGTGGGCGCTGTGAGGAAGGGCATCAAAAAGGCGTTTGAGGTCCTCGTGAAGCAAAGTGTGGTGGCGAATCTTGTCATCAAACTCGTGGAGCTCGTCCGCCGTGGGCAGCTCACCTCGAATGAGTAGCCACGCGACCTCGAGGAATGTCGAGTTCTGGGCGATGTCATCGATGGCATATCCGCGATAGCGGAGAATGCCTTCATCCCCATCAATGTAGGTAATGGTGCTTTTTGTGGACGCGGTGTTCACAAACCCCTGATCAAGGGACGTGTAGCCGGTCTGCTTAGTCAGCGTCGAAAAATCGATGCTGGAAGATCCCTCACTCGAGGGAACAACAGGAAAATCTGCTGTCCCTCCAGGAAACTGGAGAGACACAGTCTCGGAAGAATCCATCACAGTCCCCTCAATCGCCGCATCATCCCCTACAGCCTAGAGGACGCTGAACTCACCAGCTGAGCCTCCCAGAAAACACCGCACTTCGTTGTCGCTAGTCCACAAAAACTAGAGCGTAAGGCGCGCGGCTGCGCGCTCACAGGCGTCATCAGAGGCCGTGAGGGCAACCCGAACATGACGCGATCCCTCAGGTCCATAAAACGATCCCGGCGCCACAAGAATGCCCTTCTCACTCAACCACTCGACACTCTCAAAGCAATCCTCCTCCCTGGTTGCCCAGGCGTAGAGACCTGCCTCAGAGTGATCAATCTGAAAGCCAGCATGCCTCAGAGCAGGAAATACGACCTCGCGCCGGGATCGATATCGGCTGCGCTGTGCCTGAACATGAGCATTATCTTCCAGTGCCGCAACACTCGCCGCCTGAATAGGGGCCGGCATGATGAGGCCCACATGTTTCCTCGCAAGGAGTATGGGCCCAATGAGGGCTTCATCTCCGGCTAGGAGGCCGGAACGATACCCCGCGAGGTTGGACTGTTTGCTCAGAGAACACAACGCCAACAGCTGGGAATGGTCACCGCTGGTCACATCTTTATCCAACAGCGAGGGAACATCAGTGATATCCCAGCCCATTTCGATGTAGCACTCGTCGCTTGCTAACACGGCACCAATCTTTCGGGCCCGAGCGATCGCTTTAACCAAATAATCTCTCGTGGCCACAGCACCCGTGGGATTACTGGGGGAATTAATCCATACCAGGGACGCACTTTCAGGCCACAGATCGGGATTGTCCTCCGCCACAACTGTTGCGCCAGCGACCGCCGCACCCACCGCATAGGTGGGATACGCAATCTTCGGGATGACCACCACATCGTGAGACCCCAACCCTAAAAGTGTGGGCAACAGACCCACCATCTCTTTGGAGCCGAGTGTCGGAAGGACCTGGGAGTGCTTCAACACTCCGGTGTTGCGCCTGCGCTCCCACCATGCCGCCATCGCGGCGATGAGCTCGGCACTCCCCGCTGTCAGCGGATAGGAGGGTGCCATGGAAGCTTGCTCTAATGCCCGTCTTGCAACATCGGGGGTGTCATCGATGGGAGAGCCCACCGAAAGATCAATAAGGCCATCCTCGTGGGCCATCGCCCGGGTGCGGTACGGAGCGAGCGAATCCCAGGGAAAGTCGGGAAGGATCAGCACACAAAGCGCCTAGTTTTGGGGAGGCAACACAGAGACAACCTCGTGGTCATGGTGTATCACGCCCACTTTGGCGGCACCGCCTGGGGAACCCACCTCTTTGAAGAACTCCACGTTGGCGGTGTAATACTCTGCCCACTGTTCCGGAACGTCATCTTCGTAATAGATTGCTTCGACCGGGCACACCGGC
>CAYUJX010000143.1:0-2598 GCA_964445125.1 uncultured Microbacteriaceae bacterium | reverse complement strand
GTGGCGAGTGTTGTCGGAGCCGGACACATGGTCGCAGACCTTGGCGCGGGGCCAGCGCTCGGACTACTCATGATTGGGCTAGCCGTTGGTTTCATTTTGGTTGTCATCATTGCCATCTTTCAGCCCATATCGGGTGCCCACTTTAACCCCGCTGTTTCGCTGGTGATGGCTCTTCGCAAAGAACTCTCACCAAAGGACGCGCTGCTATTTACGGTATCCCAAAGCGCGGGGGGCGTCCTCGGCGCCGTCACCGCAAACCTGATGTTTGGGAGTTCGGCCTTGGTGATTTCTGACGTAGCCAGAAGTGGGTCTGGGGTGTGGCTCGGTGAAGCGGTCGCTACTTTTGGCCTCGTGCTAGCTGTTCTGCTGCTGGTTGACCAGGGTCGAACCCCCTGGATTCCCGCAGCTGTGGGCTTGTGGGTCGCCGCGGGACATATCTTCACCTCGTCCACGTCTTTTGCCAACCCAGCGGTCTCTCTCGGTCGAATGTTTACCGACGCACCCACGGGTGTCGCACCCAGCTCAGCCGTATGGTTTGTTCTGGTTCAGATTCTTGGGGCGCTAGTGGCGTGGGGGGTAGCACGAGTTCTCGCCCCACGCCTTTCCTAGGACGCCGAGGCTAAAGTGAGGTATTTCTGAGCGTCTTGTGCGCTGGGGTAAGACGATTGCGCCCCGGGCTCCGTGACGGTGTCACTTGCCGCCAATACGGCTCCCTTGAGTGCCTGGTGCCAGGTAAGTCCGTGATCAAGAAAAGCGGCAAAGAAGCCCACAAAACAATCGCCTGCTCCCACGGTGTCCAGTGCCTTAACGGGTGGGGCTGCGTAGCGGAAGGTGTCCCCATCGAGGGAGCAGCCCGCGGCCCCATCGCGTCCCAGGGTAATGAGGAGGTTGCATCCGAGTTCTTGTGACCACCGCGACATGGCGCGGTGAACGGATGTCGAAGAGAGGTCGGCGGTTGACTCGATTCCCCGGTCGACAAGCAGCGCACCCATCTCACCCTCGTTGGCAATAAGCCATGTGGTGTTCTCCAGGATGCCTGGATGCAACGTTGCATAGGGGGCAATGTTCAAGATGGTCGTCATCGCCTGTGAAGTGCCTGCTTCGAGAGCTGCGGCAACAACACCCTGGTCTATCTCCAATTGGCTGACCAGAATGCGCGCTTGTGGGTGGGACGCGAGGGAGGAGCGGGCATCCTCAGCGGTGAGCGAGCTAGAGGCTCCGGGAAACACTGCGATGCGGTTTTCTCCCGCGCTATCGACCCAGATGGTGGCAACGCCAGAGGGACCCTCCACCTCTGTGAGCTGAGTGAGATCAAGCCCCTCGGCAGTCAGCGCGCGTGTCATCATTGCCCCGAAGCTGTCTTGTCCTACCCTGGCGATGAGGGCCACATCGGCGCCTGCTCGGGCTGCTGCAACCGCCTGGTTCGCCCCTTTTCCCCCCATTCCTGTGCTGAAGTGCGTGCCCAGTACTGTCTCTCCGGCTTCGGGCGCGCGCGGCACATAGGTGGTGAGATCGACGTTGGCATTTCCTATGACCACAATCCCCGAGGTGTTCACCGGTTCGCTCCCAAAAGAGACCCCGTGGTGCGAAGGCCCGGGTCGGAAGCCATGCAGTAGATACTTCGGTCACCATCAACCCAACTGCTTGGGGTGGGATAGTAAAAAGAGAACTCTAAAGACGATTCAGAGAACTTCAGACCAATAAAATCCCCAAAGAGGATCTGGCAACGTTCCTCGCCTTGAGCGATGAGGTTGCCCGCGCCTGGGTAGCGGGCTTCGTTCAGGGTGAGTTTGGCGAACAGCTCCGAATCGTGAGGTTCGCCGCACTCGACCTTGGTCACCATAGCTTCATCGGAGCTTGCTGGTATCGCGGCATCGAGGATGCATGCTCCCAGGTCTAGGTCCAAAATGCTGACCAGGTCCCCCACAGACCCTTCCGGAGGTGAACCGGGCACGGGGGCTTCGCCCGCAGCGCTTTCACTGGCGCCGGAGCATCCTGAAAGGAGGAGCACCGCGGTGGCGGCGCTGCCCACAATGATTCGCTGCACAACGCGCAGGTTCCTCATGATCTAGCCGAGTTTTCTGGTGAGAGCAAGAGCGGTGTCGTGCAAAAGCGTGTTGGATGCGAGGGCTGTGCCGTGCCACACGCCGTCGTCACCATCGAGGGAGCTAAATCGCCCTCCTGCTTCGCGGATAATGGGCACAAGGGCCGCCATATCGTAGGGCTGGAGATCAGCTTCGCCGGCAACATCTATCGCGCCCTCGGCAACCAGCATGTAAGGCCAGAAATCACCGATGGCACGCGCACGCCATGCGCTCATCGCCAGGGCGCGCACCTGCGTTTCCCTGGCGTCATCGATCCATCCGGGAAAGGAGTTGTAGTTCACGATGGCGTCTTTAAGCTGAGTGACCTTACTGACGTACAGTTTCCGTGGTGTGGCATCGCCAGCACGTTCGGTCCAAGCACCCAGGCCCGTCGCTGCCCACCACTGCTGGCCAAGGGCCGGGGCACTCACCACACTAACCACGGGATCGCCGTCGATAGCAAGGGCTATCAAGGTGGCCCAAATGGGAACCCCCCGGAGAAAGTTTGCTGTGC
>CAYUJX010000142.1:0-2616 GCA_964445125.1 uncultured Microbacteriaceae bacterium | reverse complement strand
AGATGTTGATCCACACTTTTCCACCACGCTTGATGTGCCGGGTCATCGCAATACGAGCCGACTCAATCTGGCGGTTAGTAACATAAGCGCTCGTCACCGCCTGGATACCGTATTCACCGAACGAGACGGTGGTTCCACCGGTCGCATGGCCACCACGCTTGGGGTGGTGCTGCTTCCGGAACTTAACTTTACGAGGAATCAACATTTTTACTCGGCTCCCCCTGCAGCGACAGGTGCTGCTTCAGCGGCTGGAGCACCAGCCGGTCCACGACGTGCGCCACCGCGGTCAGGACGCTGCGAACGCGAAGATGCTTGCTCGCGTGCAAGTTCCTTATTGGTGATGTCGCCTTTATAAATCCAGACCTTCACGCCAATACGGCCAAAGGTCGTCTTAGCCTCATAGAAGCCATAGTCAATGTTGGCGCGCAAAGTGTGCAGGGGCACCCGGCCCTCACGATAGAACTCGGAACGGCTCATTTCTGCGCCACCGAGACGACCGGAAACCTGGATACGGACGCCCTTTGCTCCCGCGCGCTGGGCACCCTGGAGGCCTTTACGCATGGCGCGGCGGAAAGCGACACGACCAGTGAGCTGCTCGGCAATACCCTGAGCAACCAGCTGAGCTTCCATCTCGGGGTTTTTCACCTCGAGAATGTTCAGCTGAATCTGCTTCGCAGTGAGTTTCTCAAGATCAGCACGAATGCGTTCGGCCTCTGCACCGCGACGACCGATAACGATACCGGGGCGTGCGGAGTGAATGTCGACGCGAACGCGGTCACGGGTCCGTTCGATTTCGATGCGAGCGATTCCGGCACGATCGAGTTCTTTTTGCAAGAACTGGCGAATGTGCACGTCCTCGGTCACGAAGTCCGAGTAGCGCTGCCCTTTCTTGGTGGAGTCGGAGAACCATCGCGACACGTGGTCAGTGGTGATTCCCAGACGGAAACCGTAGGGATGAACTTTCTGACCCATTACTTGCCAGCCTTCTGTTTTGAGCGGCCCGGGTTCACCGAAGCCTCATCGGGCGTTGCCAGAACCACGGTGATGTGGCTGGTTCGCTTGTTGATACGGAATGCCCGACCTTGGGCGCGCGGACGGAACCTCTTCAAGGTGATTCCCTCGTCGACGAACGCGCGAGTAATGAAGAGGTCCTGGTCATCCAGGAACACTCCTTCTTTATCGGCGGTCACCCTGGCGTTAGCCATGGCAGACGCAACGAGCTTAGCGACAGGCTCACTGGCTGCTTGGGGGGCAAACTTCAACACGGCAAGAGCTTCAGCAGCCTGCTTGCCACGAATGACGTCCACAATTCGACGCGCTTTTTGCGGGGTGACGCGGATGTTGCGCACCTTCGCCATGGATTCAACCATCTCTCTACCTCCTCGTCACCGCGATTAGCGGCGACGGCCTTTCCGGTCGTCTTTTTCGTGACCACGGAACGTGCGAGTGGGTGCAAACTCACCGAGTTTGTGCCCGACCATAGTTTCCGTGACAAAAACAGGAATGTGCTTGCGGCCATCATGAACGGCAATGGTGTGGCCCAGCATGGACGGCACGATCATTGAGCGCCGCGACCACGTTTTGATGACGTTCTTCGTGCTGGCGTCGTTCTGGCGCACCACCTTTTGAAGGAGGTGGTCATCCACGAAGGGTCCTTTTTTCAGACTACGAGGCATGTTCTACTCTCCTACTAGCGCTTCTTGCCGACAGTGCGACGACGGACAATTTGTTTGTTGCTGGCCTTCTTAGCCGAACGGGTACGGCCTTCAGACTGACCCCAGGGGCTCACGGGGTGACGACCACCAGAAGTTTTACCCTCACCACCACCGTGGGGGTGATCCACGGGGTTCATGGCAACACCTCGAACGGTGGGGCGAACGCCCTTCCAGCGCATGCGCCCAGCCTTACCCCAGTTGATGTTGGCTTGTTCTGCGTTACCCACTTCACCGATGGTGGCTCGGCAACGAGCGTCGACGTTACGGATTTCACCCGAGGGCAACCGCAGCTGAGCATCGGGGCCATCTTTTGCGACGAGGCGGACGGAGGTTCCTGCTGAACGGGCCATCTTGGCGCCTCCACCGGGGCGGAGCTCGATGGCGTGAATGACGGTACCGACGGGGATGTTGCGCAATGGCAAGCTGTTCCCGGGTTTGATGTCCGCGCCGGCTCCAGACTCGACAACATCGCCCTGGCGAAGCTTGTTTGGCGCAAGGATGTAACGCTTCGTGCCATCTAAAAAGTGCAGTAAGGCGATACGCGCTGTGCGGTTGGGGTCATACTCAATGTGAGCAACCTTCGCGTTGATGCCGTCCTTATCGTGACGGCGAAAGTCAATAATGCGGTACTGACGCTTGTGGCCACCACCGATGTGACGAGTGGTGATACGTCCTTGGTTGTTACGTCCACCAGTCTTGGGCAGCGGACGAAGCAAGGACTTCTCAGGGGTACTCCGAGTGATTTCCTGGAAATCAGCGACCGAGGAACCGCGACGACCCGGGGTCGTCGGCTTATATTTGCGAATGGCCATGTTCTACTTCCTACCTAGCCGACAGCCGTGAAGATGTCGATGGAACCAGCGGACAGGGACACAATGGCACGCTTGGTGTCTTTGCGCTT
>CAYUJX010000141.1:0-2678 GCA_964445125.1 uncultured Microbacteriaceae bacterium | reverse complement strand
TAGATGCGCCGAGATGGGGTGTGACCACAATGTTGGGTAGCCCCAGTAGCGGAGACCCCGTTGGTGGTTCGTTGACGAAAACATCAATTCCGGCACCCGCAATCCAATTCTCTGACAGAGCCTGGAAAAGGGCTTCTTCATCAATGATGCCCCCTCGCGAAGCGTTCACAATGCGAAGCGACGCCTTCGCCTTTCTCAGCTGCTCAAGCCCAATCATTCCCGTGGTCTCGGGAGTCTTGGGGATATGAATGGTGATGAAGTCACTTCTTTCGACAAGGTCGTCCAAAGTGGTGAGAGTCACGCCCATGTGACTCGCTCGCGCGGGCTGAACGTAAGGGTCAAACCCAATCAGGGTGGCGCCAAATCCGGAGAGGCGCTCGGCGACGAGAGCTCCGATGCGCCCAAGACCCACGATTCCGATGGTCTTTTCAAACAATTCGACCCCCGTGAAACTTGATCGCTTCCACTCCCCAGCTGACAGCGAAGCATGAGCGCGCGGAATATGGCGCGCAAGAGACAAAAGGTGACCAACAGCGAGCTCGGCTGCGCTCACGATGTTGGAGGTTGGGGCGTTCACGACCATCACGCCGGCTGCCGTCGCAGCCTTGATATCAACGTTGTCAAGACCGACGCCCGCTCGAGCGACAACCTTCAGATGTTTGGCCACCAAGAACGCTTCCGCGTCCATCTTCGTTGCGGAGCGAATCAGGACCGCATGAGCTGGTGGCAATGAAGCCAAGAGTTCAGCGCGATTTGCGCCATCGACATGACGAATATCAAAATCGGGGCCGAGTGCCTCCACAGTTGCGGGAGAAAGTTCCTCGGCAATAAGCACGACGGGTCTCGTCACGGGCGTTGCCTTTCCGTGCCTTGATGGCTCGATTTACCTGGAGGCCTTGCCATCAACGTAGTCAGAGTCGCTCTGCTTCCAGGAGAAAAGTGCACGCAATTTCCGGCCCGTTTCCTCAATGGGGTGCCCCTCGCCTTTGGCCCGAAGGGCTTGGAACTCTGGCGCCCCCGCATCTTGGTCGCCGATGAATCGAGTAGCGAACGCACCGGAGGTGATATCTGCCAGCACGGCTTGCATGTTTTCTTTCACGTCCGGTGAAATCACACGGGGTCCCGACACATAGTCGCCATATTCAGCGGTGTCGCTAATGGACCAACGCTGCTTCGCGATTCCGCCCTCCCACATCAGATCGACAATGAGCTTGAGCTCGTGAAGAACCTCAAAGTAGGCAATTTCGGGCTGGTACCCAGCCTCCGTGAGAACCTCAAATCCGTATTGCACCAACTGCGATGTTCCTCCACAGAGAACCGCTTGCTCGCCGAACAGGTCCGTCTCTGTCTCTTCAGTGAAGGTCGTGGTGATGCCACCCGCGCGCAGAGCCCCCATGCCTTTGGAGTAGGACCACGCCAAATCCCAAGCTTTTCCTGTGGCATCGTTCTCAACGGCAACGATGACCGGAACACCTCGACCTGCTTCAAATTCGCGTCGAACGGTGTGTCCAGGGCCTTTGGGGGCAACCAATATGACATCGACGTCGGCGGGAGGCTCGATATAGCCAAAGCGGATATTGAAACCGTGGCCAAAGACCAAAGCTTTGCCTGCGCTCAGGTTGGGGGCTACGTCTTGCGAGTAGAGGTGGCGCTGGTGCTGGTCGGGGGCAAGGATCACGATGACATCTGCCCATGTGGTGGCCTCGGCGTTGGTCATGACCTCGAAGCCAGCTTCTTTCGCCTTTGCAATAGAGGAAGAGCCCTCCTTGAGCGCAACAACAACCTCAACACCCGAGTCACGCAGGTTCTGAGCATGAGCGTGACCCTGCGAGCCATACCCCACTACGGCAACTTTTTTACCCTGGATAATGCTGAGATCTGCGTCTTTGTCATACTTGATGTCGGTCACGGGGGTGTTCTCTCCTTGTGGGTTAGGGCAGGGACAAAAGCCTAGTTCTTATTCATCCGGTCAGAAATACTCTTGGACCCTCGGCCGATGGCAAGCAAACCAGACTGCGCTATTTCTTTAATGCCGTAAGGCTCGAGTACTTTCAACAGCGCCCGCACCTTGGCCGAATCTCCGGTCACTTCTATGACAAGAGCGTCGGGGACAACATCCACAACTCTGGCACGGAAAAGATTGGTTGCTTCCAAAATCTGCGATCGGGTGGAATTGTCCACCCGAACTTTAATCAACATGTGCTCTCGCGTAACGGACTGCTCTGGTTCTAATTCAACAATCTTTAGGACATTAATCAACTTGTTGAGTTGTTTCGTGACCTGTTCCAGAGGCAAGTCCTCAACGTCCACCACCACCGTGATGCGAGAAAGGCCAGGAATTTCCGTTTTCCCCACCGCGAGCGATTCAATATTGAACCCTCGCCGAGCGAACAATCCAGCAACCCTCGTTAAAAGGCCAGGCTTGTCTTCCACAAGGAGAGAAAGGACGTGGCTCATCGCTACTCCTCTTCCCATTCCGGCGCGTGTTCTCTGGCGTACTGGACCTGCGAGTTGCCGACACCTTGGGGGACCATCGGCCACACCATCGAGTCCTTACTCACAATGAAGTCGATGACCACAGGGCGGTCGTTGGTTTCCATCGCCAACTTGATGGCGGGTTCTACTTCTTCTTTGGTTCGGACTCGAATCCCCAACGCGCCGTACGCTTCGGCAAGCTT
>CAYUJX010000140.1:0-2706 GCA_964445125.1 uncultured Microbacteriaceae bacterium | reverse complement strand
TGACGGCGCTCACTGAAATTCCCCAGTTCTGCTCACTGAAATTCCCCACTCCGGGTCGCTTCCGCACATAAGGGCGGGCCTTCCTCGATGCTGATGGTCTTCAACCACATATCAGCTCGAGAAAGGCCCTGCTCCTATGCTTTCAGAGGAGGACGACGTGGACATCCACGCGCTCAAACGTCAAGGGATGACGATCAGTGAGATCGCCCGCCGCACCAATCACGACCGCAAGACAATCCGCTCCTACCTGGCCGGAGAACGCTCCCCGGGAGTGCGCCAGCGCGCCGACCCGGACTCGTTCGAGATGTTCGTCGCCTATGTGACGGCGAGGCTCACCGAAGATCCGCACCTCTGGGCGGTCACACTGCTCGACGAGCTGCGACCGTTGGGCTTTACCGGCTCCTACCCGACGCTGACCCGTCAGGTTCGCGATAGGAAGTTGCGGCCAGCCTGCACCGCGTGCGCGCATGTGACTAAACGACCGAACGCGATCATCGAGCACCCGCCCGGGGAGGAGACCCAGTTCGACTGGGTCGAGCTGCCCGACGCGCCAGCAGGGTGGGCGTTTCCGACGAAACGCGCCTATGTGCTCGTTGGGTCTCTGGCGCACTCTGGAGTGTGGCGGGCGGTGATCTCCCCGTCGATGGACCTGCCGCATCTACTGGCCGCGATGACTCTGCTGCTGAGCCTGCTCGGAGGGGTGACGAGCGCGTGGCGGTTCGACCGGATGACCACGGTGTTGAAGGCCGGCACGAGTGATCTGACCTCGATGTTCGCGTCGTTCTCCAAGCATCATGCGGTGAGCGTTGTCGCCTGCCGGCCCCGGTCGGGCAACCGCAAAGGGGTGGTCGAGAAGAACAACCACACCGCCGCGCAGCGGTGGTGGCGCAACCTTGCCGACGAGCTCACGCCCGAGCAGGCGCAGCACAGCCTCACTGCCTTCGCGAGGAGCCAAGACGGGCGGCGCCGCGAGGGACGCGACGGGTCCACGACCGCGGCGGCGATGTTCGCAGCGGAACGCCTCGCCCCACTGCCGCCGACCCCGTTCCCCGTCGTGGTGACGGAGGAGCGCACCGCGACCCGGCAGGCGCTGATCGACTGGCGAGGCAACCGCTACTCCGTCCCACCGGAGCTGGCCGCGACCCGCGTCGTCGTCCACCAACGGCTCGGCGCGACGACCATCGACATCGCCACGGTCTCCGGCGTGGTCCTCGCCCGCCACCAGGTCGCCGAGGCGGGGCTCGGGGTCACCATCCGCGACAGCGGACACGTCACCGCGCTGGAGACTATCGCCCTGGCGTCTGCGCCTCCGGGGCGGCCACACCGGAAGAAAGAACGCATCCCGCCCGGGGCCGACGCCCGCCGCGCCGCCGCGGAACTTGCCGGCACCCCCACACCCACCACGACCGTGATCAGCCTGGCCGCATACGAGCAGGCAGCGAAGAACAGGAAAACCCTCCCATGAACACATCCACCACACCCGTGAGCTCCGCAACATCAATGAACGCGGCGACGCCAGCGAGCATCTACCAGCAACTGAAGGGGCACCTGACCGAGTTGAAGCTCGCTGATGCCGCCGAGGCGCTGCCCCGCGTCCTCGACCAGGCCCAGGCCGAGGGCTGGTCCCTCACTCAAACCCTGGAACATTTGCTGGCCGTCGAGGTCACCGCCACCGACGCCCGCCGACTGGCCGGCCGGTTCCGGTTCGCCAACCTCCCCACTGGCGCCACTTTGGACGACTTCGATCTCGATGCCGCCTCCGGCATCGACCGGTCCCTGCTGGCCGAGCTGGGCACCTGCCGGTATCTCGAGACCGCGACGAACGTGTTGCTGATCGGCCCGCCCGGAGTCGGGAAAACCCACATCGCCACGGGCCTTGGCCATGCGGCAGTAGCCGCCGGTTACCGCACCTACTTCACCTCCGCCGCCGATCTCGCAGCCCGCTGCCACCGAGCCGCAATCGAGGGCAAGTGGGGCACCATGATGAGGTTCTTCGCCGGCCCGACGCTGCTCGTGATTGACGAACTGGGGTATTTGCCGCTGCCGGCCGAGGCTGCATCGGCGCTGTTCCAAGTCATCAACCAGCGCTACCTCAAGACGTCTATCGTGATCACGACGAATCGGCCCGTCGGGGCCTGGGGCGAGATCCTCGGCGATACCACCGTCGCCGCTGCGATGCTCGACCGGCTCCTCCACCGCTCCGTCGTCGTCACGCTCGACGGAGCCTCCTACCGGCTGCGCAACCACACGGCCGCGTCCGACGAACTACGCCGTGTGACAACCGGCACAAACTTGCGCTAACCTAACCCTGCGACCTGGGGAACTTCGATGAGCAAGACCGGGGAAATTCGCTGAGCGCCGTCACAGGCTTGCAAGCCCGGTCCATTTACGAGTAATCATGCTAATTCCTCTCATCTGTTGTATTCATCTTCAGCGATGTCCCCAAATAAAATTTAGATTGGGGCAAACCTATGCGATTTTGAGACCCATCGCAACAAAAAGCGAGGCAAGACGACTTTGCCATTCACCTTTGGCCACAAACTCCCCGCCATCGGAGAGTAGGGAAAGGAACAGCGGCTCGAAGACGGCCGAAACCTTAACAAGCAAAATCCTCTACTTCCGGTCGAATGAGACCACATTCATCATGGTCTGGGCGATGACGTCCGAGGTGAACAGGTGATTGCCGGGTGATGGAGCCCGGCGAGA
>CAYUJX010000139.1:0-2757 GCA_964445125.1 uncultured Microbacteriaceae bacterium | reverse complement strand
CGCCGCCTGCGGCGACCAGGTGGTCATCCCAGAGCTTTTCGGCAAGAGTGCGAGGTGCCATCATCCCTTACCTTTCTGCCTCACCCAGGAGGCAATTTTCGGAGCTTCGCTCCGAGCATCGAGGCGGATGCGCCTCCTCCCCAGCGTAACACTGGGGGCTATCGGCCCGATGATGGGGCGATAGAGCGATTATCTCTTCGCAGCTTGAGAACACTGGCTACGACGGCAATCGTCATCGCCGCCAGAATGACCGCCAAAGATTCCCATGTCCCAATATCGGGAGCCCACTCCACGTTTTCTCCTCCATTGAGAAACCAGAGTTCATTGTCATGAAGAGCATAAGCCACGAGTTTGAGACCGATGAAGGTCAAAATGAAGGCAATACCAAAGTGAAGGTACGCCAACTTGTCAATCAAATGGCCCAGTAAGAAGTAGAGCTGGCGCAGCCCCATCAGCGCAAAAACATTCGCGGTGAACACAATGAAAGGACTTTCGGTGATGCCGTAAATCGCGGGGATGGAATCCATGGCAAAAATCACATCGGCAGTCCCAATAGCCACCAGAACGGCCAACACCGGGGTGAAAACCTTTTTACCTTCGACGGTAATCCGAAGTTTGAGACCCTGATACTCGTTGACAATATCCATCCGCTGGGAGAGAAAAGTGGTGAGCTTGTTCTGACGCGAAACATCATCACCGCGACCGCTGAAGAACTGTTGCAGCCCCACCACTACAAGAAATGCGCCAAAAACGTAGAAAATCCAGCTGAAGCTGGCAATAAGCGCTGCGCCCAGCAAAATAAACGCACCGCGGAAAACAATGGCGAGAAGAATTCCGATCATCAAAATTTCTTGCTGAAACTTTTGGGGAACCGCGAACGACGACAGAATCACCACGAACACGAACAGGTTGTCAATGGACAAGCTGTATTCGGTGACCCAGCCAGCCAAGAATTCCGCACCGTACTGCTCACCGGCGAAGACAAACATCAGGCCCGCAAACGCCAACGCTAACATCACGTAGAAACCCACCCACAGGCCAGATTCTTGGGTTGTGGGTGCGTGGGGGCGCCACAGCACCAACAACAAATCGGCCGCCAACACGAGAGAGAGTACGACAAGGGATCCGACTTGAAACCACACGGGTAGTTGAAGATCCACGGCTCATCCGATCAGGGCGCAGATAATAGAGGGCCCTTGTGCTCGCCTCACACGCTACTAGGCCCATCACCCGGGTGAGGGAGGGCGCAGTGGGTGGAAAGGGTGACCCCAGCGGGATTCGAACCCGCGTTACCGGCATGAGAAGCCGACGTACTAGGCCTCTATACGATGGGGCCCTTCCACCAACACACCGAAGTATGACACTAATCAGCGTGTGGCGCCAAACGTTGGAGCAAAGACGCGCAGAGCTTTCGGGCTGACGCTGACCTCCAGGGGCAAAGGTCCCACCGCTTCGCCATCGGCGTAGGCAATAACACCCTCAACCGCGATACCTACCCGGCGTGCGTGTCGGATAGTCACGCGGGGGTCACTCACGTGGGTTCCCCTAAAAACTCGAGGGTAGATGCGGAGAAACGCCAGCCTGGACAGTGGTGCGAGGGTGAACACGTCGAGCAGTCCATCGGTCAGGGAAGCAGCGGGCGCGACTTTCATCCCCCCGCCAAAACTCCGCGAGTTAGCAACGGCGACCAAGAGATACGTCCCTGTTTCTTTCACCCCATCGATCTCCAGGGTGTAGGAAAGTGGACGAAGCTTCATCAGTTCGATCAGCAGCGCCAGTGTGTATCGATGGCGACCTTTGGGAAAACGCAGTCGATTGGCCCTCTCGTTGACGATGGCATCAAACCCTGCAGACAGCACGCAGGCAAAAGCCGTCGACGCACCACTCTCTCCGACAACGACACCGAGGTCAATTTCCTGTGGGCCTGCAGCCAGAGCGTCAATAAACATCGCAACAGCAGCCGCGGGGTCTGCCAGGGGAATCCCCAGGTGCCGGGCTAAATCGTTGCCGGTGCCCGACGGGATAACTCCCAAAGGAAGGTCATACTTACCACACAGCTCAGCGCCAAGGTGGACCATTCCGTCGCCCCCCACCACAACGAGCGCGGTGACGGTGGTGTCAAGAATTCGGCGCAAATCCTCGCGAAGCGCGTCATAGCTAGAAGCGTGAATGCCCTCTACCTGAAAGCCAGCCTCGCGAAGTAGCGTGAGGACAAGGGGACCAACCCCCGGGTTTTTGCCAAAACACGCAGCTGGATTTATCGCCACCACAAGGCGCGGAGCACTCGGTCTAGACATAAAACATCATTATGGACTACGAGGGCGTTCTCTCGGGAATGAGGAGGCAAAAGCGGCGGCAGATTACCGCGGTTCGCTCTGCTGGCAGGCAGCCTTCGTGCGCTGGGCGAGGAACCCCAAGCTTTTCCTCATGACCCTTGGGCCACACGGATGGCTCGGACCTTCTCGCTGCTGGCTCACCGCAGAACGGGGGCTATCTCACTGCGTTATTTTGCTGGGGTGCCTGGACTCGAACCAAGAACAACTGAACCAGAATCAGCCGTGTTGCCAATTACACCACACCCCATCGCTTCGAGTTTAAGCTCAAAGCCGACCGCCTTACTGTAGCGCACGGCTAGAGCGACGCGCGAAGCCTGACTAAACGCGTGAGGCTCGAGTCCCGCCCCAAGACCTCCATCGATTCAAACAGTGGCGGGCTCACGCGCCTGCCAGAAATCCCCACCCGCAGCGGGCCAAAAGC
>CAYUJX010000138.1:0-2789 GCA_964445125.1 uncultured Microbacteriaceae bacterium | reverse complement strand
CCGCCGTGGCAACAAACACAGAATCAGGCCCATTGATCCACAGCTCTTCGATGGAAGGGTCATCCAAAAAAGGTTGAATGACTCCAAAGCCATGGAGCTCAATGGCCACCCGCACCTCAAGACTGGGATCTATTTCGCCCCCGGCAGTCGCTTCTAGATTCATCTCCTGCCTTGTGGCGGCGTGAATATCGCTAGTTCCCAAGGCTAGGCGGGCGCGAATTCTCTGGGCAATCTCAGTGGCTAAGGTCGAGTGAGGTCTCATGCTCTAATCGTGGCGAGGTCTGAAACCAGAGCAGGCCAGTTATCCCCAGCCTTCGACGCCCTCACATCATCGCTGAGGCGTGAACACAAATCGACGAACCACAAAGAAATTCATGACAACGATAACGGTGATCGCGAAAGCGTTCCCCCACAACGGATCAAGCCCTACCCTCACGAGCACTTCCAGAAGGGCGAGCTGCACACCTAATGCGAGCAGGTAGGCGCCCACATAGCGCGCAAACTGCGAACCCATAGCCGCAGTCGACCTATAAACTACAAGGCGATTGAGAGAAAAGCTGACCACAATCCCACTGACATACCCCACGCTGGCTGCCAGCAGGTAGGGAGCATCATTGCCCATCAGGAAAAGATAAATCCCGTAATTGACCACGGTGGCTAACCCACCGGCAACGACAAACCCGAGAAATTGGAACCGCGGAGCGAGGGCGAGCGTTAACACCGCGTCTACCTAAAAAAAACTTTCGCAAGGCCCAGGGCGCCCTGCTTCCAGGGAACTCGGTGCGTTGTCCCGCTTTGCTTGTCAAACTCACTCTTGTGGAGGACATACCAGTCATAATTTCGAATCAATGCTTCTTCGTTGCTGAAGCGAGGAGTCCAATTCAACCGACTCATTGCGCGCTCGATAGACACAAAACTATCCTTGACCGCTGTCTCATAGACCCACGGATACAGCGGAGACCATCCCATTTTGTCCAGGGCGCGAAGCGCTCCAATCACCGGTGCAACGGGTAAACTCCGGACCTTTTTGCCGAAACCTGCCCGGTCGAGCACAGCCTGAAAATCAGAGCGGAAAGTTCCAAACTCGAGCGCGCCGACGTTAAAGGTGTCATTGGCCACTTTTGGAGGAACGGTAAGACAGAGGTAAAGCGCTTCGCAGAGATCCTCAACATCAAGATATTGATAGAGGTTATGGCCGTTTCCCGGTATGGGGAAGTGGTGACCCGTGGATGCCCAGTCATAGAGCAGAGAAAACACTCCCAGCCTCTCGGGCCCGATGAAGGACTTAGGCCGGATGATGGTGACTGCCATTTGATCGCGAAACGAGGCCACGATTTCTTCGGCAGCAATTTTCGCCTTGCCATAAGGCCCGACGCCCACCATCGGAGATTCTTCTGTCATTCCACCCGATGTTGGCACTCCATATACGGCCGTGGAGCTGATGTGAATGAATCGTCTGATCCCCAGCTCACTGGCGGCGTGGATAACATTTCTCGTTCCATCGATATCAACGGTCTCAATGTCGGAGTCACTGTTGAGAGGCAGCGCAGCGGCTGCGTGAACAACCGCATCCGCGCCTTTCATGGCATTGTTCACCGAAGACTGATCTCGAATATCTCCCAGGACATGTTTCACGTGGGTGCGCTCGGGGTAATCGAACTCCTGAAGGTCGTAAGACACAACGCTGTGCCCTTCCATACAGAGCTTTCGGATCAGATTGATGCCCAAAAAACCAGCCCCACCGGTAACAAATACGGCGCTCACTTTTCACCCTCCCTGCGCGACGTACACTAAAAGCACCATTACCGTCACAGTCAGATAGCTAACCCAATCTTTGAGTACAAACTCGACCGGATCGTGGCCCACTTTGCCTCGAGAAACAATCAGCCAAAACCTAAGAACCCAATATACCCACACGGGTATCGACAGCCACAAGAGTTGCGGAGCCTGAAGGCTAAGAGAGGCCGCTCCACTCTCAACGAAGAGACCTAGCAGCAGCGTGGAAGCAATCCCCGCGCCGACACCGGCAGCCAGAACTACATCCCGGTCAGAAGACACATAACCTCGCCCTCCGACAGGGCCGCCGTCGAGGGAAGGCTCCATCACCTGCAACTCAATCACTCTTTTGGCAGCCGCAATACTGAGGAACACAAAAAAACTTGTTGCGAGCAACCAGCTAGAGACGTCAACCTGAACAGCAATTCCGCCACCTACGATGCGGAGGACGAAGAAACCGGCGAGCATCACGATATCGATAGCCGGGGCCGTCTTGAGCCAGAAGGAGTAAAGCATTGCGGCAACGAAATACGCGCCAACGATCGCAAAAAAGGCTGGTGACACCGCCCAACTGACGATGCCAGCAGGGACGAGAAGCGCTCCGGCAGATACGAGGGCGACCCGAGGTGACAGACGTCCTGACGCTATCGCGCGGTGCCGTTTGGCCGGGTGCAGGCGATCCTTATCTTTGTCCCAAACGTCGTTAACGAGGTACATCGCCGATGCTGTGAGCGATAGCGCCCCAAAGGCGCCCCCAATCGCCAAAGCATGGCCCGGGGTGAGTGCCCCCGCTCCAAGAGGGGCCACGAGGACTAGGAGGTTTTTTAGCCAATGGCGCGGGCGGATGGCAGAGAGAAAAAGCACGTTGCAATGATTGCACAGGTGACTACTTGTCCCGCGCTAAATTCCGAGCACTACTCCCGCGACACCAAAATAGATGAGCAAACCCGTAGCATCGACCAGCGTGGTCACCAGAGGCGCAGAGATAACCGCCGGGTCAATCTTGAGAGCTT
>CAYUJX010000137.1:0-2795 GCA_964445125.1 uncultured Microbacteriaceae bacterium | reverse complement strand
TGAACACTCTTTCCCTACACGACGCTCTTCCGATCTGCTACCCAGTGACCTGTGGCAAACCGTCGCGGGAATGCAAAGGGAAAAGGAGCTGCTCGAACGTCGGCTGGTTCTCCCGCTGTCGGATCCCCTCCTGGCAGAAAAATTTGGGGTGGAGCCACCCCGGTCCATCGTGCTTTTTGGTCCTCCTGGAACGGGTAAAACCACTTTTGCGAAAGCCGTGGCCTCGCGTTTGCACTGGCCGTTCGTCGAAGTGTTCCCGGCGAGGCTAGCCGGAGACGCCAAGGGTTTGGCGGGGGCGCTGAGAGATACTTTCACCAAGATTTCTGAGCTGGACAACGTGGTGGTCTTCATCGACGAGGTGGAGGAAATCGCCGCCCAGCGAGGAGGAGAGCCGCCCGCGCCATTGCAAGGTGTCACGAATGAGCTGATAAAACTCATTCCCACTTTTCGCGAACGCCCTGGACGCCTCCTCATCGTGGCCACCAACTTCATTCGGGCGCTCGATGACGCTTTTCTTCGCCATGGGCGATTTGATTACGTCATCCCCATTGGTTTGCCCGATGAGCAGGCCAGGGACTCTATTTGGCGCCGCTATGTTCCCGCCGCGACGTGTGAAGTCGTGGACATTCCAGAAATGGTCAAGAGAACCGACGGTTTCTCGCCCGCCGACATTGAGTTTGCAGCGCGGAAAGCGTCCCAGAGGGCGCTCGAAGCTGCCGTGTATCAGAAGGACGACACCGTTCATGATGGGCCCACAACGGAGGACTACCTGTGGGCAATCGGGGACACTCGAATGACGGTCTCTACCGAGATGGTCGGGAAGTTCCTGGAGGACATCGATTCTTTGGCGCGACTGTGAGGCAGTAGCAAGGAGCGTGCGTGTAAGGTTCGATGCGGAAGAAAATCGGCCCGACGTGTTGCTGGGCAGCTGAAGGAGTTGGGTACCGTGGCGTCTGTTAACACGAGGTGGATTGGTCTCGTCTTTATTTCGTTGGCCATTTCTTTGGTCATCATTGATGGCACCATCGTCAACACCATTTTTCCCGCAATCATTCGCGACCTGTCCCTCACCTCGACAGAGGTCCAATGGGTTCAAGAAAGCTACATCCTCGTCTTTGCTTCCACCTTGCTGATTTGGGGTTCGCTTGCGGACCGGATGGGTCGGCGTCGCCTACTCATTGTTGGCATCGTCATTTTTATTGCCTCCTCAATTTGGGCGGGATATGCCGACAGTGCGAGCAGCCTGATTCTTGCGCGCGTTGTCCAGGGCGTAGGTGGCGCCATGGTGTTGCCCACAACTTTGTCTCTGGTGAACGCTAACTTCCAGGGTCGTGAGCGCGGCATCGCGTTTGCCGTCTGGGGGTCCACCATCGGCGGAATGGTGGCGGTGGGCCCCGTGCTCGGAGGATGGCTAGCCACTGACTTCACCTGGCGCTGGGCATTTCTTATTAATGTCCCCTTGGGCTTGTTGATTATTTTTGGGCTGCTGCTTTTCGTGCTTGAGTCTCGGGCCCCGGGAAAAGCCAAAGGGGTTGACGTCCTCGGGGCTATTCTTTCGATTCTTCTGTTTGGCCCGCTTGTTTTCGGGCTGATCGAGGGACGCGTCTATGGCTGGTGGAACGTCAATGACAAGAATGTTTTTGCCCTCGGCGAATGGTCTTGGCCTGCGGGTGGAATTTCCATCGTTCCGGTTGCGCTTGCAATTGCGGTTCTCTCCGGTGTTGCCTTTGTGCTCTGGGAGCGCTCCCGGGAAAGGCGCGGACTGGGCGTTCTCTTAGACCTGAACCTCTTCAAAATTGCGTCCTTCAGAAACGGCTCGGTAGCCGCACTCATTATTTCGATGGGTGAGTTTGGCCTTCTTTTTGCCATTCCGCTCTGGTTGCAAAACGTGTTGGGGATGACCCCCATTGGCTCCGGCTTGGTTCTCCTGTTTCTTGCCGGTGGCGCGTTTATGGCCTCGGGGGTTGGTGGCGCACTCAACGGGAAGCTGTCGCCTGCTCGCGCTGTGCAAGTTGGGGTAGTGCTGGAAATCGTGGGCATCGTGGGCTTTGGGATTGTTGCCTCGACTGGAACAGGATGGGGCGCCATTGCTCCTTTCCTCTTTGTCTATGGAATTGGTATCGGGTTGGCAACGGCGCAACTCACCGGGGTCATCATGGTGGACGTTCCCCTCGAAAAGACCGGGCAAGGCTCCGGATCCCAATCAACTGCTCGCCAAATTGGTTCGGCGCTAGGCATAGCGGTCTTGGGAACAGTTCTTTTCTCGGGAACCCAAGCCTCACTGGAGAACCGATTGAGTGAGCTCAACGTGCCCGTAGCTAGCCAAACCTCGATTATCGATGCCGTGATCGGATCTGCCGGCTCGGCCATCCCTGGGCTATCCGACTCCCTCGTGACAGCTCAGGTCGATGTCCAAAGCGCGCAGGCTATCCAAGAAGCCAGCGGGGAAGCTTTCACCGATGGCGCCCAGCTCGCCGCGTATGTGGCGGCAGGATTCCTGGTGGTGGGGTTCCTCTCCACTTTCCGTTTGGGCAAGTCGTCAATGGCTGTGGCGCCGGCAAAAGAAGAGGAAGACGTAACGGTCGCGGAGAAGAAGACTAACTAACCTCGCGACGTCTTCGCGGTGCCTGCTAGTATTGCCAGGCATCGGTAGGCGTAACTAAGCGCCCGTAGCTCAACGGATAGAGCATCTGACTACGGATCAGAAGGTTGGGGGTTCGAATCCCTCCGGGCGTGCCACTGTGATCTCTCGGGACATCGTTCATAGATGTCTCGAGAGATCGTTCATATTCGGG
>CAYUJX010000136.1:0-2802 GCA_964445125.1 uncultured Microbacteriaceae bacterium | reverse complement strand
CGAAGTGAGTTTCTCCTTGGCAGGCACCGGCGACATCACCGTATTGGTGATGAGCGACGGACAGTTGCCAGCGCCCCAAACCATTACGCTCTCGTGGCCTGGACCTAACGAAGCTCCCTGGATTCTTGCCCTCATCATCCTAGGAGTGCTGTCCCTTGCTGCAGGATTGGGTTCTGCGGTTGCGGCTTGGGCTCACTGGCGGCGGAACCGAGGGCCTAAACGGCGCCGCCCCAAAATAGTCTCGCCGCCCCGCCGACCCCCGCCCCGCCGAACCCAGCCTCGACAGCCTCCCCGACCCAGTTCAATCAAGCCCCGCGGGAGACGCGCTGCGTCGTTCATTGCGCTCCCTCTGGCGGGCGGATTGGTCTTCGGGCTGGGAGCGTGTGTTGCGGAAATAGCACCCATCGAAGAGGTAGTTCTCGAGGCGGCACCCGCGATTCAAGCGCCCAACCCCGCGGTAACTGAGTTTCAGTTCTCCACCATAATGTCGCGGGTTGCCGCACAGATTCGGGCTGCCGATGGTGAGCTTTCCGACAGTTTGCTGGTTCCCAGGGTGGCCAATCCCACTCTCTCTGCACGCCGAGTTTCTTACATCGTGACCAGAGCGGATTCACAATCAGGGTCGCTTTTAGCGATACCAGCAGGACCCGTTCGGTTGGTGGTACCCCAGCAAACGACGGGATGGCCGCGCAGCGTTTTTGGTGTTATTCAGGACGAACAGGATCTTGAGTCACCCTCCCTCGGCGTGATTATCCGCCAAGAAGACCCTCGCTCCAACTACAAACTCACCTACGCCGTGGTGCTGAACCCTCAAGTTCAGCTGCCCGATCTTCCCTCCGCCAATGTCGGAGCGCCCAAGCTCAATCCTGATTCGAAACTCATCAGGCTCGCGCCGTCAGAGCTGCTTGCCCATTACGCCGATGTGGTCAATAACGGGGGAGAAAGCCCGTTTGCCGAAGAGTTTGCCTTGCCAATCGACGCGTTGTATGGCCAGATTGGCCCAGACGCTTTGGCTTTACGACAGGAGTCTTTCGGCCAGAATGTGCGGATCAGATGGGAGACTTCGGTAACGGACCGCGAGGTCGTGGCCTTTTCTTCGGCGGATGGCGGTGCCATCGTCCTAGGAACACTCCAACAAACAGAGCGCGTAGAACCTGTGCAATCGGGGGCGGCCGTGAATTCCGGTATTGGTATCCGAGCGCTCACGTCCCTATCCCAGTCGACTGAGGGCTTTGACGTGGACTCCCACGTCCAGATCCTTTGGTACGTTCCGCCCGTGGGCTCCGAAGAGGGCATTCGAGTGTTGGGCTACACCTATAGCCTGATCGCATCAAGAGAGGTTGTGAATGAGTAATCCCCTCACTGGTCCTTCTATGGCAGGCGCCGTGGATTTATCGAGTTTGCTCAACAAGAACACGCCCACACCTCCTAGCGCAAACGCTCAGGAAGCGGCTGGGGGATGGGTCCGCGAGGCGGACGACCAGAGCATTGGAGCACTCATTGAGCTCTCCAAGAGTGTCCCCGTTATTGTCGAGATTTACGGGGGCGGCTCTACCCCCCAGCTGGTCAGCCTCATCGAGGGCTACGAGGGTCGCCTGGTGCTCGGGTGTGTACAAGCAGAGTCTGCTCCCGAGTTCTTGAGGGCTTTGCAGGTCCAGGGCTACCCGGTTGTCGTGGCGCTGGTAGGTGGGCAGCCCATCCCGTTATTCCAGGGCATCCCCCAGGAGGCAGAAATGACGCCTGTGTTGGACCAGGTTTTGGATGTGGCGAAGAAAAATGGTGTTATCGGGGTGGTGCCCGCCGAGGGAGCGTCACCTCCCGCTGATGCGGAGGGTGAAGCGCCTCTACCGCCGCTTCACCAGGAAGCTTTTGATGCTCTCAGCGCTGGGGATATTCCAGGGGCAAAGAACGCGTATGAGCGCGCTCTCAAAGCCAACCCCGCCGATTCTGACGCTGCCACTGGTCTAGCGCACGTGGAGCTGCTCGAACGCATTCAAGGTGTATCTCCTGAGGAGGCGCGAGGCGCTGCAGCACAGGCCCCCGACAGTGTCGCAGAAGCGATGACGGTGGCAGATCTTGATATGTCCGGCGGGCACGTGGCAGATGCCTGCCAGAGACTTCTCGGCCTCTACGGAGGTGCCGAAGAAGACGAGCGGGAGCTTCTCCGCCAACGCCTGCTTTCCTATTTTGTTATTGCCGGCTCATCGCATGATGATGTCAAAGGGGCCAGAAAAACCCTGACTTCTCTGATGTTTTAGGGCAGTATGTCGATTTATCTGGACTACCAGGCCACAAGCCCTATGCCGCAGGCCGTCAAAAATGCCTACCTCGAAGCCATGGATATCATCGGCAACCCTTCAGCTCTTCATCAAGGTGGTCGGGCTTCGAGGGCACTGTTGGAAGACGCCAGAGAACGTATTGCCGCGATTGTGGACTGCCATCCCGTTGAAGTTATTTTCACCTCCGGGGGAACGGAGGCTATCAACACAGCATTGAAAGGCACGGTCTGGGCGCACCAGAGAGCACATGGTGCAACAGCGCCCACAGCTATTGCTTCCACGTATGCCGAGCATCACGCCACATTAGATGCTCTCTGGTGGCTGAGGGATCAAGAGGGCACCGCGGTCCATGAAATAGCGGTGGATTCTCAGGGGGTAATGGATCTTGAGTCGCTGGAGGCCATCCTTGTAGCCCAGCCCATCACCATGATTACGTCCCTGGTGGCAAACAACGAGGTGGGCTCAATCCAGCCGGTGGCAGAAATGGTCGCCATGGGGAAATCCCACGGTGTTCCTGTCCACG
>CAYUJX010000135.1:0-2819 GCA_964445125.1 uncultured Microbacteriaceae bacterium | reverse complement strand
GCGCACATTTTGGAGCGCCACGTGGCCCTTGAAGCGGAAGGGATGGTAGTCAATGCCTACTCATCTCAGGCTGCGGAGCTTCGCGCCTGGGCTACCAGGCTCAAGGAAGCTGCAGCCATGATGAGCGGAATGGACGAGGCTAACTACGTTAACCAGACAGAACTCGACTCGGTTCGCGCTCTCCGACGCGGCGTGTACGCCAAAAGTGCTCTCTCCTCTGGCTCAGAGATTGACGATGGGGATGTCATGTTTGCCATTCCCGTCTTGGAGGATCAAATCACGGCCAACATGTGGTCAAAGCTCGAACACAAGAGCGCTTCGGCTGAGATTGCTGCTACCGAGAAGCTCACCACCACAAACGTGACGATATCCAACAGGAACGCTTTGCTCCGCGAACTCGTGGAGCGCAGCAGACTTCACTTCGAGTCCGCAGGGATTACCGTGCCCAACCGCAGCGCGGTGGAGCTATCCCACCACTACGGACTCGATCGTTTCGATGAATTCGGGATTGTGATGGTCACGGTCGTGAATCGGGACTATTGCAAAAAGGTTATTGGCGTTTTCCCCGGGCAATTTCACCCTGAGCACGTTCACAAGAAGAAGGAAGAAACTTTCATTTGCATGAGTGGCACGCTCATTCTTGACCTTGACGGCGCGAAGCACACCCTCAAAGCTGGAGACATCATGACGGTGGAAGTAGGGGTTCGCCACAGCTTTAGCTCCCCCGATGGGGCCGTATTTGAAGAGATTTCGTCCACGCATTTCGTGGACGACTCGTACTATACCGACGAGTCCATTAACGCTAATGCGGAGCGCAAAACCAAGCTCTCCGTTTGGTCGCTCGCGGATTAGTCCATGGTGCATCGCGTAAAAGTCATTGGGGCTGGTTCCATCGGGAATCATCTCGCCCATGGGTGTCGCACCCTGGGAATGGATGTCACCATTGTTGACCTTAGTTCTGACGCGCTCCACAGGACCCGAGATGTCATCTATCCCACTCGCTACGGCGCGTGGGATGAGAAGATTCGACTCGCTACGCCCACAGAGGTTGAGGGCGAGAACTTCGACGTCGTCATTGTCGGCACACCGCCGGCTACGCACCTGGCGATAGCAACCTCGGAAATGAAGGCAAACCCACCCAAACTTCTGTTGATCGAGAAGCCGCTATCGCACCCTGATGCCGCTGCAGTCAGGAAGTTTCGAGAAACTGCTGGCAATTCGGCGACGCGGGTGCTGGTGGGGTACAACCAGCGGCTAAAGACAAACACCACAGCCTTTCTTGATGCGGCCGCGAGTCTCGAGCTGGGCGCACTCACGGGGTTGACCTCCCACATGCTGGAAAGCTGGGACGGCATTCTTAGGGCACACTTTTGGATGACCAGCGAAAAGGATTCTTACCTGGCATTCACGGACCAGGGTGGCGGGGCGCTACTGGAACACAGTCATGCCCTCAATCTCTTTCTGTATTTCGCCGCGGAGCTTGGGCAAGGCGGAGTGACCCATGTTGAAGCACACATGGAATGGGTCAGTCACGAGACAGGACGTTACGACCGAGACACAAAGCTGCAGCTCACACTGGGTTCTGGACTAGTGGGAGAAGTCCGGCAAGACCTTCACACTTGGCCCGCGACGAAAGAAGCGGTCGCGGTTTTTGAAAAGGGTTCCCTCGTGTGGAGCATGGGGGATGAATCTGACTCTGTGACTCATCGAGACGCTGGAGGAGCCGAGATCCGCGTTTGGAACTTTCCTAAAACGCGACCAGATGACTTCATCGGGGAACTCCAACACCTGCAGGACCTGCTCAACGATCCGTCTTTAAGTTCCCCCCTCGACCTCCAGAACAGTCTTGATGTCATGGACGTTATCTTCTCAGCTCTCGAGTCGTCATCGTCGGGAGCACGAGTTCCACTTTCTGCAGCCACTGAATATTAACGATGTTTGCGAATCTTTCGGTATTGGCCGTGATTCCCGCCCGCGGGGGCAGCAAAGGAATACCCAAGAAAAACATCGCGCCGCTTGCCGGCAAGCCCCTCATTTCGTACACCACGGAACTTATTTCCCACCTTCCATGGATCGACAAGACTGTTGTCTCCACCGACAGTTCTGAGATTGCAGAAGTGGCCCAGCAAAGCGTTGGGGTTGGCATTGTGTGGCGGCCAGAAGAGATCTCCGGTGACAGAATTGGCGATCGAGATGTCCTCCACCACGCACTCATCGAGGCAGAGGCTGTTGACGGCACAACCTACGATGTTGTAATTATGCTGCAGCCCACCTCCCCCTTGCGGACAGAGGAGAACATCACTGACTGCATCACCACCCTGGTGGAGGGAAAGTGGGATGCGGTCTGGACCGTGTCCGCCACCGATCTCTCGTTCCACCCCCGCAAACAGTTGACCCTTGATGCAGATGGGCGGCTCGGCTTCTTTGTCCCGGGAGGGGAAGCCATAGTCGCGCGCCAAGAGCTCACTCCGGTGTTCCACCGCAACGGAGTGTGTTATGCCCTGAAACGAGAGCTCCTGCTGAACACTGAAGGAATTTGGGCTCCAGAGAAAACCACTGCGGTGGTTATTCCCGGCCACCACATCAGTATCGATACTCCCGAAGACCTCCTGGCCGTGGAAGCGACAATGGAAAGAGGAAAATGACCGACGCAGCCTTCGCTTTTCCTCCTGTTAGCCTCGTTTCATGACGACTGTGCTGTGGATGACCATTGATCGTCACCCAGAATCGCTCAAGGCCCTGATCCGAGACCACCTTACGGAAGCGGGCTTCACGTTCTTTGAAGTGAGCTACGACACTATCGATCAATTAGCCTCAAT
>CAYUJX010000134.1:0-2842 GCA_964445125.1 uncultured Microbacteriaceae bacterium | reverse complement strand
ATATCGTCCGAGAATTCCCCTGCCCCCTCGCCCGAGGCAATAACTTCCTCCGAATACTTACCCCCGACAGGGGCACAAGCCGACAACACAAGCACAGCAGCGAGGGAAAAAGACAATGGAGCAAACCGAAACAACATATAGCCATACTATTAGCTGCCGAAAAACCCGCAGATTGCTCGGAATCTACTCGTGGAGCCTAGGAGAATCGAACTCCTGACCTCCTGCTTGCAAAGCAGGCGCTCTACCAATTGAGCTAAGGCCCCTCGGGGTTGTATTTGATTGTGTGTGGGGCTACCAGGACTTGAACCTGGGACCTCTTCGTTATCAGCGAAGCGCTCTAACCACCTGAGCTATAGCCCCCTAGACCGAATATGACACTAGCGCACTCGGGCGCCAGCATCCAATCGGTTACTGGTTGGTGAACCCGACTGTCAGTCCGCCGGTGAGGCGCACAATCACATTATAAAGAACCGCACTCAATGACCCCAGAACCGTCATAGAGACGAGGTTGATAAACCCGCCGACAGCGCCGAGCAACACCACTTGCCCCAGGCTGAGAAGCGCAATTACAGCGCCCCCTCCATCGCCGAGAATGTCCCCCACGACACCTTCGAGGGCGCCAATCACGCCGACAGCGCTCAGAAGAACCCAGCTGAGAAGCACCACAAGAAACACGGAAATAGACACCGCGGTCGCCACCAAGGATGAAACCTTAACGGCCGACCATAGGTCGATGTACACCAGGTTTAGCCTGACCTGCTTAGCAGCAGGTGATGACTGTGATGGGGAGAACTTTTGCGTGGGTGCTTGGGGATCGCTCATGACGTTGTTTCTTTCTCCTCAGTATCGCTAGATGCATCGACGACATTACTCTCCTCGTCGATCTCCTTCAGGTCACGTTCGGAATTACGGGCAATTCCTAGAACCTTGTCGTCATCGCTCATGCGCGCAAAGACGACACCCATGGTATCTCGGCCCTTCGCCGGGACTTCCTCAACACCGGAGCGCACTACTTTACCGCTCTCAAGGACGACCAGAACCTCGTCCTCGTCCCCGACAATCAACGCCCCCGCAAGGGCGCCGCGCGTCTCGGATAACTTCGCCACCTTGATGCCCAAGCCGCCGCGCTGCTGCGGGCGATACTGATCTACAGCAGTGCGCTTAGCGTATCCGCCCTCGGTCACTACGAAAACATATCCTTTATCGCTCACCACCGAAGCAGACAGCAACTGATCCACCCCGCGGAAATGCATTCCAATCACACCCGCGGTAGAGCGACCCATCGGACGCAGAGAGCTTTCTGTGGCGCCAAAACGTAACGACATGCCCCCCTTTGAGACCAGCAACACGTCGTCGCCATCGTTGAGAAGCATGGCGGCCACCAACTGGTCTTCACCCTTCAAGTTGATGGCGATGATTCCGCCGGACCTGTTCGTGTCGTATTGCGTGAGTTCCGTCTTTTTCACCATTCCGCCCTGAGTGGCGAGCACGAGATACTGCGCAGCTTGGTAGTCGGCGATATCAAGTATCTGAGCGATTTCTTCTCCGGGCTGGAGGGCTAAGAGATTTGCAACGTGTTGTCCCTTAGCGTCTCTACCCGCTTCTTGAACCTCATACCCTTTTGCCCGATAAACCCTCCCGGTGTTGGTGAAAAATAACAACCACCGGTGAGTAGTGGTGACAAAGAAATGTTCAACTACGTCGTCCGCGCGAAGCTGCGCCCCCTTAACGCCTTTCCCGCCACGGTGCTGGCTTCGATAGTTGTCGCTCCGCGTGCGCTTGATATATCCGCCGCGGGTGACAGATACAACCATCTCTTCTTCTGGAATGAGGTCTTCGTTCGTCATTCCCCCTTCGAAGCCCATGAGGATTTCGGTACGCCGGTCATCGCCAAATCTGTCGGTAATGTCCGCAAGTTCTCCAGACACGATGGTGCGTTGGCGCTCTTCGCTGGCCAAAATAGATTTGTAGTCCGCGATAAGTCGCTCTAACTCTGCCGCCTGGTCCATAATTTTCTGACGCTCTAAAGCTGCCAAGCGTCGCAACTGAAGATTGAGAATGGCCGTGACCTGGTCTTCGTCAACACCAAGAAGCTTTTTGAGGCCTTCTTTTGCTTCGTCCACCGTGGGGGACTTGCGTATCAGCGCGATAACTTCATCCAAAGCGTCGAGTGCCTTGAGATAGCCGCGAAGAATGTGCGCATCGGCCTCAGCTTTGTTGAGGCGGAAAGTTGTGCGGCGAACAATGACCTCTATCTGGTGAGAGACCCAGTAGGTAATGAAAGCGTCCAACGTCAAAGTACGAGGAACACCGTCAACAATTGCCAGCATGTTGGCGCCGAAGTTTTCTTGCAACGAGGTGTGCTTGTAAAGATTATTGAGCACCACTTTTGCCACGGCGTCACGCTTAAGAACTATGACGAGCCTCTGGCCGGTGCGGCCGGACGTTTCATCCCGGATGTCAGCTATTCCGGTGACCTTGGCATCTTTCACCAGGTCCGCAATTTTGATAGCCAAGTTGTCGGGGTTGACCTGGTACGGAAGTTCGGTGACAACTAGGCACGTACGGTTTTGAATCTCTTCGACGGTGACGACCGCGCGCATCGTGATCGAACCACGCCCTGTGCGATATGCATCTTGAATGCCGTTATTACCCAGGATTTGCGCGCCCGTAGGGAAATCTGGTCCCTTCACAAGGGACATCGCGTTGGTAAGCAGTTCCTCAGTGGTGGCGCCAGGATTGGACAGGTACCACTGTGCCGCTTGCGCGACCTCTCGAAGGTTATGAGGAGGAATGTTTGTGGCCATTCCGACGGCGATACCCACAGATCCGTTGACCAACA
>CAYUJX010000133.1:0-2859 GCA_964445125.1 uncultured Microbacteriaceae bacterium | reverse complement strand
GCGCTACCCCGGTACTGCACTGCCTCTTTTTGCTGGGGATTCAGCCCCTGGGCTATGGCGGGGGGAATCTGGGTCATGTCGAGCTAAGTCTAAAGCCCAGGACTGATAGCTTCGCTAGCCTTAGCCCGTGAGTAACTCCCACCCCCCCGGCGCTGAGGACGACGCGCCCCTCGTCGAACCAGAGGTCCCCCCGGTTTCCCCTGATTTGGGTTCTCTCGACACGGAACGCATTTTGCGCGAAACGGAGCCGGCCCTGTTTCCTTCTCCCCGCGAGGAAGAAGAACTTCCCAGCGCAGACCCTGGCTCCTCTTCACCCTCGGGGGCTCCCGTGGTGAACGAAACTGAGGATGAGGATGACGCTGAGCCCATCCGGGATGGAGCCGAACCCTCGGGAATTAACATCCTTGCCATTATTTCTCTCGTGTTAGCTCTTGCGCTGAGCCCGTTCGCGCTCGTGTTTGGTTATCTCGCGGTCGGGCAAGCTCGCCGGTCTCACCAAAAAGGTGAATCCGTGGCGTGGGTGGCGGTAAGCCTGGGGTGGGTGTGGGCCATTGCCTACGTCACCCTCGGTGTTGTCCTCGGCGCAGCGTGGCTTCAGGTTTCCTAAAGCTTTTCCCCAGCAAAAACCCAGCGTCTACTCTAAAATGAAATCATCCATTAGACGGTTAGAAGAGAAGGTCACCATGTCGAACTCCAACCCCGCCTTTCGCCGGTCTGTCGCGTTTCAGGGCAGCTCCGTAGCGACCCCCAGTGCTCAGACCCTTGATGAGCTCTACGGCCGGCCTCCTGCGACGGGCACGGACACCGGCCGTATGACCTATGAAGACACGATCATGAAAATCCTGATTGCGTTTGGTGTTCTGCTGGTCGGCGCTGTAGTCGGATGGGTCATTCCCGTGCTTGCCATCCCGGGGTTTGTCATCGGTCTTGTGCTGGCCTTGGTGAACATTTTCAGAAAGAAGCCCTCTCGCGGTTTGATCCTGGCTTTCGCGGCATTTGAAGGGCTTTTTGTCGGTGGTATTTCTTCCTTCTTCAACACCATGTGGGAAGGCATCGTCCCGCAGGCTGTCTTTGGAACACTCGCCGTGATTGGGGTGACCCTGTTCTTGTTCCTCAGCGGAAAGTTCCGTACCTCCCCGCGCATGAACCGCATCGTCATGGTCGCCATGATTGGCTACCTGGTGTTCTCACTAACGAACTTTGGGCTGATGACCTTTGGCGCCACGGATGCCATGTTTGGTCTTCGCAGCTACGAAATATTTGGTATCCCCCTGGGCGTCATCCTCGGCATCCTGGTGGTCTTCCTCGCCGCGTATTCGCTGGTGATGGACTTTGAGTCCATCAAAGCCGGTGTGGAACAGGGCGCGCCGAGGGTCTACGGCTGGCAAGGAGCGTTTGGCATCATGGTCACCGTGGTGTGGCTGTACGTGGAGATTCTGCGTCTGCTCGCGATACTGCGCGGCGACTAAGGCAGATAGCGCGCAAACTCGAGCTGACGAAAGCCGTCATCGGCAAGAATTGAGCTCTTCAACCGTGTCATGCCCTTCGCGTCACGTAGCTCTTTTTGAGTCCCCTTATTGAGATCAATATCCACCGTTGAGGGCAGCATGGTGCCCAATAGTTGCTAATGCGCGAGCTGGGGAACCTGGCGAGGGCGCACGATGAACCAGAGCGAGGCGATTGAGATTACAGCCGCGGCGGCCATGACGATGCCCATCGGTATGGCGTTGCTCACACCGAACAGTCCCGCGACCGGGGAGAGCAGACCGGCGATGCCAAAGTTCGCCGCTCCAAGAAGGGACGCCGCGGTTCCGGCCTCGTGCCCGTGGGCGTTGAGGGCAAGGACCTGGACGCAGGGAATATTGAAACCACAGCCTGCAATGAAAAACCATAAGGGAACGAGCGTCCCCCAGAGGCCGGCACCCGCGAGCTCCAGTGCGGCGATGGACAGCGCCATTGTGGCCATCGCCACCGTCGTACACGCGAGGATCCACTGAGGGCCAATACGCGTGCGACGCATGATGAAAGAGCTCAGTTGCACGCCAGCCACGACGCCCACGGAGTTCACGGCAAAGAGAAAACCGTACTGTTGCGGGGTGAATTCATAGACCTGCTGGAACAAGAATGGCGACGTCGAAAGGTACGAGAACAGTCCGGTAAACGTCATCGCCCCAATGATGGCGACGCCGACAAAAACCCGGTCTGTGAGAACAGCCTTATACCGCTGGGCAAGCGTGTTGTGCCCGGAGAAGTGCCGCTTGCCTTCTGGCAGAGTCTCGACAATAAATGCTGCGACAGCGATGATGACCACAGCGCCGTAGGCCGCGAGCACCCAGAAAATACCGCGCCAATCCATGATGAGCAGCAGTTGCGAGCCGATGACCGGGGCGATGACGGGCGCCAGGCCACTGACCAATGCGAGCCGGGACAGCATCTTCACCAGCGGTTTACCGCCAAACATGTCACGAACCATGGCCATCGCTACGACACCTCCAGCTGCGGCGCCAAATCCCTGCAATACGCGGAAGAACCCCAGCCACAGGATGTCCTGAGAGAGAGCCGCACCCACGCACGCAAGCACATGGAACGCGGTTGCAAGCATCAAGGGCAGGCGGCGCCCGACTTTATCGCTCCAGGCCCCAACAATCAGCTGCCCAAAGCCAAAACCAATCATGGTGCCGGTAAGGGTGAATTGAATCTGGGCGGCAGAGACACCAAGCTCTCCCTCAAGCAACGGGAACGCGGGCAAATACAGGTCGATGGTGAAGGGTCCGAGGGCTGTGAGTCCGCCGAGCACAAGGATGTACACCAGACGTTGGCGGAAAGAAAGAACGTCCCCGGGGTTTTGGGCGACACTCA
>CAYUJX010000132.1:0-2883 GCA_964445125.1 uncultured Microbacteriaceae bacterium | reverse complement strand
CCAACCGGGAGGCCCTTGATGAGCGATTTAGTGGTTTCTTGGGGGATCAGTGACCCCGTATCGCGTCTTTGTAGTCGGCTGACCCGAGGTGAAAGTCGAATTCAGCTCATCTAAGCCGGAGGGGTTTGTCTCAGTAAAGGTTCCGTCTCGCTCGCAGGCCTCATCGCTTACTCGCCCGGGATAACTACCGCGCAATAGCGGGTGGCAACACGGGCTAGCTTCCTATCTGTGGTGGCCAGGGGAGCCTGCAGTACCATCCCCAGCGCCACATAGACCGCGTCATAGAGGGAAACATCATGCCGAAGGGGCCAGGTGAGTCGCCCAAAAGACCCAAAGGGTACTCGATCCCAGGGCAACCGGAGAAGGGACGCAAACTCCTGTTCCATCGGGCGCTGCTGGCGCACTTCTTCTCTGCGCAGAGCATTGCTGACTTCTGGATAGAGGAGATCTGGAACATACACCCCGGATTGCCCCCTCGCTGCGCGGGCATGATCCCCGACGCTAGTTGGGTCCAACAGCCCATCCACCACGACACTGGCATCGATCACCATCGAAGCGGGCACTATCCGAGTAGTCGTGTGGTGCGCTCTTCGCGTCCCTGGCGGATACCGGCCACAATTTCCTTGGTGGTGATGGGGGAACGAGGGTGCCGAGCGAGGGTGGCCTCAATCTCTGCCATCACTTCCGCCATCGTGGGTTTGCCAGCAGACTCCTTCAGCAGGCTCATCACATATTCCTGGAGAGATTTCCCCTCACCCTGAGCGCGACGCACCAGCCTCTGGTGGATGTCCGTGGGGACATTTCTCACCAGAAGGTTTGGGCTCATGGATTCACCATAAGGGTCATGCTTACTTTTCGCAAGCACTCGGGGGTGTGAAGTCGACATCGCCACACGGTATCGCTCTGGGGTATCCCGTGGGGCACGCCTCGGTCTCTCTGTGGATAAGGTGGCAATTTTCCCGTGAAGGGGCGCCCCGTTCCGCGACGGGTCATCACGACTCAGCGCGAGATCGCGCTCTGCGAGCGCGATCACCAAAGGAGTCGAGCGCGCCCAGGATTTCGGTGGCTTGCCAGTGGCGGTTGCGCCTGCCGGTACTGGACTGGAGGAGGATACCGGCCGTGACGAGTTTCTGTATTGATGTATCCGCTGTCGGCTCACTCACCAGGAGTTCCTTCGCGACGATGGCAACTGTCACGACAGGCTGACGTAACAGCAGCTTCTTGAGCGCGTGCACGGATGAATCACTGCGCGCCTGGAGGGCGACGTCCCAGCCCGCGGCGATAGCCGTGATCTGTTTTTGCAGGGCGCGGCCATTGTTGATGGCGTCAAACGCAGCCTCAGAGATTGTTTCAATGATCGGGCGCACGTCGCCGCCGCGATACGCAGTGAGCGCCCGGAAGTAGCCCTCGGTGTCGCCCAGAAGCCCTGCCGAGACAGGTACCGCCACATTCCGGGTGACACCAGTGGCGCGCAACATGCCCTGGATCAGAGCGCGACCGGTGCGACCGTTCCCATCGGGGAAGGGGTGGATGGTCTCGAACTGTGCGTGGGCGATCGCGATCTGCGCGATGACCGGTATGTCCGTGCGCCGCGAGAAAGCCATGACGTCGTCCATTAGCTCGGGCACGCGTTCCTGATGAGGGGGAATAAAGGCAGCGTTGTGCGGGGAAATAGAGCCCCCGCCGATCCAGACTTGCTCGCGACGCCAGGTGCCCACAATGGCGGGGTTCGATTTCTCGAGCAGCGCCCGGTGCATGGTGAGGATTGCGGCAGGGTTCAGCTCGTCTGAGAGCTCGATAGCGGCTCGCATTGCAGCGACATTGCCGACAATCAACTGGGCGTTGCCAGAAGACGCATCACCGATCTCGGCGAGCGCTACTTGCTTGGCGCTCGAGGTGAGGTTTTCCACCTCAGAGCTCGAGGCGCTCTCGCTGCGCAGCAGGATGGACGAAAATGGCGCAGCCAGGGTGCCCACCTCGGCGTCGAAGCGTGTTAACTCCCTGCCCGCATCATCAGCCAGAGCAGCGAGATCTGCTGACAGGTTGAGCGTCAGCCCCGCAATAAGCGGGGGCACGGCAGCGTTGTAGGGGCCAGCCGCTGCACGGAGCTGTCTGCGGGAGCCGACCTCCTCGCCCGAATGAGCCCAGGGTCGAGACTCGAATTCCGTGGGGGGCCACGACGATCTAGGGGCTACCGAGTCATTCTCTTGCTTCTGCATACCTGACCATACCAAAGGATAAAAACTTAGCGTTGGGTATGACTATCGTAAACCACAAGGTCAGGGCTCATGGCCACGTCATGACGCTCAGGCCAAGACACGGATGTCCCTTTCGAAGATCGCAGGAATGCGGTGGCTGTCGACAGACAACAAGGCGTTATTCGGAGAACCTCCCAGAGATAAGTTTTGTGCCACTCCGAAGAGAAAAAGGGGGATTGGGATGAGGGACCCCGACCCTAGGTGAATTGGCGCAACTCAACAGTCCTCAAGGGCTGCCAATAATTCGAGCAGCCGGCAGAATTGAGGCCATAGGGTCACTTTGAAAAGGACGGGCTCCCCTGACGGTGCAAAACACAACGAGAACCTCTAGACAAGCCGTTCAAAAACCCCTAGACATATTCGTTTCCAGGAAGGCTTCCGTCCATTATGTAGCCGCCGTCAACATCAAGGGTCGTGCCGGTGCAATATGAGGCCTGATCCGAGCTCAGGAAATATACAGCCTCCGCTATCTCGCTCGCGTCGCCAATTCGTCTCATTGGTACGCGCGAGTAGATTGCCGATTTTATTTCCTCCGTGTAGATCGGCACTGTCAGCTCTGTATAGGTGGCTCCCGGACGTACACAATTAACTCGAATTCCTCGAGACGCCCATTCGCTCGCGAAAG
>CAYUJX010000131.1:0-2998 GCA_964445125.1 uncultured Microbacteriaceae bacterium | reverse complement strand
TTGACGCGAACTCATCCGCGCGAGTGCCGCCAGAGAATCCAGGCGCAGCGGGATTTCTTCTAAAGACTTCGCGTGCACCGTGGTGGCACCACCGCTGTGCCCGGTGTGAAATGCCCGCAATAAATCAGCCAGTTCCGCCCCGCGGCACTCCCCGACAATCAATCGATTGGGTCGCATGCGAAGCGCCTCTCGCACCAACCGGCTCAACGTGATTTCTCCCGCGCCTTCAAGGTTGGCTTGGCGGCACTCCAGGGAGACCACATGAGGATGATCAATACTGAGCTCCGCTACATCTTCGAGCACCACCAAGCGCTCTGTGGGAGAGGCATAGGCCATGAGCGCTCCCAGCAGTGTGGTCTTGCCAGACCCCGAGGCTCCACTGATAAGCAGGGTTTGTTTTGCGCGAACCGCCGCGATGAGATGTGGCGTCAGCTCGTCCGAGCGCTGCAGAGACAACTGATCGAGCTGGGGTTTGTTATGGCGCTGAATCCGCACAGAAATCTCTGCGCCTCCGGGCGCAATCGGGGGAAGCACGACGTGGATGCGAACGCCTCCACCTGCGTTGACATCCACCAAAGGATTGGCTTCATCCACGTGACGGCCACCCCACTCAATCAGGGTCCGCGCAATACGGGTCGCCAATTCCGCGTCCACGCGCGCGCCTTGAACCGGGAAGATCCCTTCCCCGGTGTCTGCAAAAATGATGCCCTGGCTCGTGAGGAAAACATCACTCACTCGTGGGTCATCGGCCACTTCTCCCAGTGGCCCCATGGCCTGACGCAGAGCAGGCGTTATTCCTGCTCGATCCTGGGGAGGCACCAGCCACTCTGTCGCATAGGGCATACCGGGAGGGTTGCAGAGTTCCGGTGGGGATGAGGGCGATTATCCCTAAGGTGTGGAGAACACCGTCGAAGGGGTTTTCGGGCTTGTTCTACACTGGGTGAGCTCGATGCACGCATTGCGCCTCCAGGTAGCGCGAACCCGGAAACCAAAGGATAACGATGTCCGCACCACACAGCTCTGACAATCTTCTTCGCGAAGACCGCCAATTTCCGCCGAGCGATGCTTTCCGCGCCAACGCCATCGCCACCAGCGACCTGTACGAGCGAGCCGCCCGCGATCGGCTCCAGTTTTGGGGTGAACAGGCCAGAGAGCTGCTTCATTGGCACACGCCATTCACGAAGACGTTGGACTGGTCACACGCCCCGGTCGCGAGCTGGTTTGGTGACGGCGAGCTAAACGTCGCGTACAACTGTTTGGACCGCCATGTTGAGGCGGGCCTGGGCGACCGAGTGGCGCTCCAGTTTGAGGGCGAGCCCGGTGATCACCGATCCCTGACCTATGCCGAGCTCACCTCGGAGGTAAAAAAAGCGGCGAACGTTCTGTCCGGCTTAGGTGTGAGCGCGGGTGACCGCGTCATCATTTACATGCCTCTGATACCTGAAGCGGTCATTGCCATGCTCGCCGTTGTCCGACTGGGTGCTATTCACTCTGTTGTTTTTGGCGGCTTTAGCGGCGAGAGCCTTCGCGCGCGCATCGATGACGCGCGCGCCACCATGGTGATCACCGCCGATGGCGGGCACCGCAAAGGTGCTGTGTTTGCGCTTAAAGGCACCGTGGATCAGGCGTTAGCCGAGGGCACCACCTCGGTAGAAAACGTGTTGGTCGTCAAGCGCGGCGGAAACGATGTCGAATGGTTCGAAGGCCGCGACCGTTGGTGGCATGAAGACATGGATCAAGCGTCACCTGACCACACCGCACAAGCCTTTGAAGCCGAGAATCCTCTTTTTATTCTGTATACCTCGGGAACCACGGGAAAACCCAAAGGAATCTTGCACACCTCCGGTGGGTATCTGACCCAGGCTGCTTTCACCCACAAGAATGTTTTTGACCTTCATGCCGACACGGACGTGTACTGGTGCACCGCGGATATCGGCTGGATTACTGGTCACAGCTATGTCGTCTATGGGCCTTTGGCAAATGGTGCCACCCAGGTGATTTATGAAGGCACACCCGATACACCCCACACGGGTCGATGGTGGGAGATTATCGAAAAGTATGGCGTGACCATTTTCTACACCGCACCCACCGCCATTCGCACGTTCATGAAGCTGGGTCGTGAAATCCCTCAGAAATTCGACCTCAGCTCGCTGAGGCTTTTAGGTTCTGTGGGAGAGCCGATCAACCCGGAAGCGTGGATGTGGTATCGAGAAGTCATCGGTAATAACATCACCCCGATTGTCGACACCTGGTGGCAAACCGAAACGGGCGCAATCATGATTAGCGCCCTCCCCGGCATCACCCACACGAAGCCAGGCAGTGCCCAAGTGCCCATCCCCGGCATCAGTATTGATGTGCTCAACGATGACGGTGTCCGCGTAGGGCGAGACGCCGGTGGCCTCCTTGTAGTGACCGAGCCGTGGCCCTCAATGTTGCGCGGAATCTGGGGGGACCCGGACAGGTTTAAAGAAACCTATTGGTCGACCTTCCCGAACATCTATTTCGCCGGCGATGGCGCCCACCTCGATAAAGACAACGACGTGTGGTTACTGGGTCGTGTTGATGATGTCATGAACGTGTCCGGCCACCGTCTCTCCACCATGGAAATCGAATCCGCGCTGGTAGCTCACCCGATGACGGCTGAAGCTGCGGTTGTGGGAGCACATGATGACACCACGGGGCAAGCGGTCGTAGCCTTTGTCATTCTGAAATCGCGATTCGTGGGCACCCACAGTGACGCTGAGCTTGAACAGCAGCTGCGCACCTGGGTGGCCGAGCAAATTGGCCCCTTTGCGAAACCGCGCACCGTTTTCATCGTGGCTGAGTTGCCCAAAACGCGCTCCGGCAAAATCATGCGCAGGCTCCTGCGCGATATTGCTGAAGGCCGCGAAGTCGGCGACACAACCACGCTGACGGACACGTCCGTTATCCGGACCATCAGCGACTCTCTCAAAGATTAGGGCGAACTAAACTCCACAATCAGTTCAACCTCGACCGG
>CAYUJX010000130.1:0-3034 GCA_964445125.1 uncultured Microbacteriaceae bacterium | reverse complement strand
CCCGCCATTGCGGATCTAGGTGTGGATGCCATATGGCTCTCCCCGTTCTACACTTCCCCGCAGAAAGACGGCGGGTACGACGTGGCGGACTACTGCGATGTCGATCCCGTTTTTGGTTCCCTCTCTGATGCGCAAGAACTCTTTGACACCGCCCACCAGCTCGGCCTCCGAATCATCGTGGACGTTGTGCCCAACCATTCCTCTGACCAGCACGAATGGTTCCAGCACGCCTTAGCCTCTCCTCCGGGATCCCCGGAGCGCGCGCGCTACATGTTTCGCGAAGGACACGGTGAGGGCAATGAAGTGCCTCCCAACAACTGGGAATCGGTGTTTGGCGGCTCCGCGTGGACGAGGGTCACGGAAGCTGACGGTTCACCGGGCCAATGGTATCTCCACCTCTTTGACGAGTCTCAGCCCGATTTCGACTGGGACAACCCAGACGTGTGGGAACTCTTTAGAGGGGTGTTGCGCTTCTGGCTAGATCGAGGTGTCGACGGCTTCCGCGTTGACGTCGCCCACGGCTTGGTCAAAAAAACGGGACTCCCCGATAAAAAACCCGTTCCGAACCCACCCCTCGGCGATGGTGGGCCTTTCTGGAATCAAGAAGGCGTCCACGAGGTCTACCGCGACTGGCGTGGCGTGTTAGATAGCTACGGTCCCGGTCGAATGATGTGCGCTGAGGCTTGGGTCATGCCGCTCACCGAGATGGCACGATACGTGCGAGGCGATGAAATGCACCAGGCTTTCAACTTCGGCTACCTCGCCACCTCCTGGAATGCCCCTGCGCTCAGAGAAATCATCAATCAGTCTTTGGACGCTTTTGGATCAGTGGGGAGCCCCAGCACCTGGGTATTGTCCAACCACGATGTTGTACGCCACGCCAGCAGGTTAGGAACGAACCTTCCCGCCGGGGTTCATCCCACAGGCATTGGGCCTCATTCCCCCCAGAAACCAGATGAAGAGATGGGACTGCGCAAGGCCCGCGCCGCCAGCGCGCTGATGATGGCATTGCCGGGAAGCGCCTACCTGTATCAGGGCGAGGAGCTTGGTCTCCCCGAGGTCGTCGAGATCCCCGATGACCTACGCCAAGACCCCACGTTTTTTAGAACCCAAGGCGAACGATACGGCCGAGACGGATGCCGTGTCCCCCTGCCGTGGGAAGCCGACGAACCTGCTTTGGGATTCAACTCCACAGGAGAAACCTGGCTACCTCAACCGGCAGCCTTCGCGGCGCTGTCACGCTCCGAGCAAAGAGGTAAGCCCGATTCGACGTTGGAGCTTTATCGCGCAATGCTCCACGCTCGCTCCAAAGAAAGTCTCGGGACCGGAACCCTGGTCTGGCTAGAGACCTATGGTGAAGAGGTTGTGGCGTTCACCAACGGCACCGTCACCGTTGTTGCCAACGCCAGTGAGGATTCCGTTGCGCTGCCTTTAGGCGAGCTTGTGATCAGCTCAAGCCCGGTCGGCGACGAAGAGATTCCCCCTCACACGACAGTGTGGGTGAAGAGAAGTTAGAAGGCGTTCGCTTCCAACCAGGTGAACGGGTCAACTTTTTGACCGTTGACCCTCACCTCGAAGTGAAGATGGGGGCCGGTGGAAATGCCGGTGTTACCCACGAGTCCCACTAATTTCCCCACGCGTATGATGTCGCCTTTTCTGAGGGGACTGCTGCCTCGCTGCATGTGCGCGTAAACGGTGACAATTGACTGGCCGTTGAGAGTGTGCTCAATGGAGACAAACTGCCCATATCCTCCGCCGTACTCGGAATCCACCACCACGCCATCAGCGATGGCAAAGATAGGCGAACCATTTCCGGGAACAAAATCTAGGCCCTGGTGGAAACTTGAACAGTAGCGACAGGGTTGCACTCGTCCTCCATAGCCCGAGCTGATGGGCACAGCGGTCGGGAATGGCCAGCGGATGGAACCTACCCCGCTTGTTGAGTAGGAGAAGCTTTGAGTCCCGTAACGCGCTCTCAGCACATCAGCAAACGAGGTCACAATCCAGGACTCGCGGAGGACTCCGACCTGTGTGGATTCAGAACTCGCCACAGTTAACGACTGAGTATTCTCAGCCTGGTTACTCGCCTCGATTTCACTGGCCACGGCAGGTGAAGTGTCTGCGGGATAAAAGAGATTGGCCGGCAGGGACACTCCGACAAGTAATAGCGGAATGGCGAAGAGTGTTCCCCTGACCAGCACGCGTTTTGCTCGCTTGGGCTTGAGAGCATCGGGCCTCGTGAGTGCAGGCTCAGCTTGTCCCGCCCTGAAAGCGGAGGACCCAGATGCGCGAGCACGCCCTTGTTTTCTGATTTCCCGTCTGGTGAGAGGTGTATCAGGGGAGGAATAATCCTCTCTCATTCACCCACCTCCAAGCGGCACAATACTGACGGACACCGAAAATTGACTGAGACAACGAGACCGCGCCAAAAGTAACAGTTTGATAAACGTACCGGAATCCGGCTAAGAGTCCAAACCCCACCCCGGAAGGTCCGCCAACGGCGTGTCCCCCTCCAGTACCTTGATCCTGTCCTGAAGTTGGGCCACCAAGGCTGGGTGCCCCGCAAAAAGGCCTTCGCGCCCCGGCGCCATTCCTGCAAGTCCTTCGATGACGCCGCCGGCCTCGGTGACAATAAGCTCCCCGGCGGCATGGTCCCAGGGCATTAACGTCCGCTCGAAGTACAGGTCGACCCGGCCACACGCGACATACGCCAGGTCGAGCGACGCCGTGCCTTGCCTCCGGATGTCGCGAAACTCAGGGAGGAGCCCCATCATGATCCGGGCCTGCTCTTTCCGCACGGCCCGCGAATAGCTAAAGCCCGTAGCCAATAGTGCTTGGGCCAAAGGGGGAGGCTCAGAGATTTGAAGGCGTTGCTCGCCCAAAAAAGATCCCTCACCGCGTGCAGCGCTAAACATTTCGCCGGTCACAGGATTGAAAATGACGCCCGCTTCGACCTGCCATGAGCCCGGTATCGGATCTCCCGAGACGGCCGCGATGCTGACTGCATAGTGGGGCAGGTTATAGAAAAAGTTCA
>CAYUJX010000129.1:1819-3050 GCA_964445125.1 uncultured Microbacteriaceae bacterium | reverse complement strand
GCGCTCCCGAACTTTGGCGATGGTGTCCACCAAGAGCGCAACACCACGGAGCGCAAAATATTCGGTTTCTAGCGGAATAAGGACGCCATGCGCGGCGGTCAGAGCGTTCACCGTCAACAGTCCCAGCGAGGGCTGGCAGTCAATCAGGATGACGTCATAGTCATCCATCACGGGTTTGAGTACACGAGCAAGAATCTGTTCCCGGGCGACCTCATGTACCAGGTGAACTTCGGCAGCCGAAAGGTCAATGTTGGCAGGAATAACGTGAATTCCGGAGGTTTTCGTCGACTGGATGGCCTTGTGAACATCTTTTTCCGGGTTGATAAGTAAGTCATAGATGGTGGTGGCCTCGCGGGTGTTTACTCCCATGCCCGCAGAAAGCGCGCCCTGAGGGTCAAAATCCACCATTAATACGGTGCGGCCGTACTCAGCGAGCGCTCCACCCAGGCTGATGGTGGTCGTGGTTTTTCCCACGCCACCTTTTTGATTACACAGCGCGATGACGCGGGCTGGCCCGTGAGATTTTAGAGCCGGGGGGTCAGGAAAATCTTTGATAGGACGTCCTGTTGGACCCACCTTCACGTCAGTACTCGCCATGGCTAGAGTCTATCGCTTGGGCTTAGAGCGCACGCGGATGCGCCCCGCGATAGACCTCGCGCAAACTGTCGATAGTGACCTTCGTATAAATCTGTGTCGTCGACACGGAGGCATGGCCGAGAAGTTCTTGCACCACCCTGATGTCACCACCGCCCGCCAGCACATGCGTGGCAAAAGAGTGGCGCAACGTGTGCGGGGAGATCAACCCTCCCAGATCGGCGCGATCGGCACGATCGCGCAGGATGAGCCACGCGTTTTGACGAGACAGCGCTCCCCCGCGCAACCCCAAAAATAGGGCTGGGGATGCTCGTTTCTGTTTTTTCACAAGACTTGGTCGAGCCCTCGTGAGGTAACTTTCGAGAGCCCTCCGCGCGTAGGAACCCACCGGCACAATGCGTTGTTTCTGCCCTTTCCCGGTGACACGAATGGCGTCAACCACGTGCCCGGAATCCCCCAGCACATCATCCACGCTCAAGGACAGGGCTTCGGAAATTCGTGCGCCGGTGGCGTACAGAAACTCCAGCAGTGCTCGATCACGCAGCGCATGCGCATCATCGCCGACCACGCTCTCCAAGAGCACCTGCACCTGCTCAATACTGAGTGCCTGGGGAAGCCTCACGGGCTTGGCAGGTGC
>CAYUJX010000129.1:0-1719 GCA_964445125.1 uncultured Microbacteriaceae bacterium | reverse complement strand
CACAGCAGCGATGGCGGTGGACAGGGGAACAAAACGCTGCTCTAAGTCTGCTTCCTCACCGGTTCGGACATAGTCATGGGCGAGAGTGTGGAGCCCTGTGGCCAAGAAAATATGAGTGCTTTCGTTGGAGCCACCGGGTGTGGTGTTGAGCCGCGTCACGTGGGTCCACTGATCAGCTGCTAGATCCGCTTCTTCTACCAATTCCCGTTGAGCGCAAATCAGCGGGTCTTCGCCGGGGATGTCGAGAAGCCCCGCAGGTATTTCCCAATCCAGTGCCCGTATGGCATGGCGATACTGGCGAATCATCATGACCTCGTCGTTATTGTTAAGCGCCACTATCGACACGGCGCCGGGATGATCGACAAAATCCCGCGTGAGCTCTTCACCATTGAGCTCAAAAGTTTCCCGCATCACATTCCATATCGCCCCTTTGTAGAGCGTTGCAGAGTGGCGAAGAGGGAGCGACTGAGGCTGATCAGCCAAGGAAAAAGGCTCAGACATTAGGTGTCCGAATCGCTCACGGCAAACAGCGCCGAGGAATCTTGGCGGATGAGAGCAGCCTCCACAAGCCCGGCGAACAGGGGGTGAGACCGGTTAGGCCTCGACCGCAGTTCAGGGTGAGCTTGGGTGGAGACATAGAAAGGGTGAACGCTTCTGGGAAGCTCAACAAATTCCACCAAGGAATCATCCGGCGACACCCCAGAAAAGACAAGACCGGCCTGACTGAGGACCTCACGGTACGTGTTATTTACCTCATAACGGTGCCTGTGGCGCTCGTGAACTACCTCACTGCCATAGAGTTCTGCGACCAAAGACCCGGGAGCAAGCTGTGCTTCATACAGCCCCAACCGCATCGTGCCCCCCATGTCACCCTCGCCGGACACAATGTCAATCTGTTCGGTCATGGTGGCGATCACCGGATCGGGAGCTTCCGGATCGAATTCGCTACTCGAGGCACCGGTTAAGCCCGCCATGTTCCTGGCGTACTCGATGACCATGCACTGGAGGCCCAGGCACAAACCCAACGTGGGAATATTGTTCTCCCGGCAATAGCGCAGGGCGCCCACTTTGCCTTCGATGCCACGAATACCGAAACCGCCCGGGACGCACACCCCGTCAACGTCCTCGAGCGCTTTCTCCGCGCCTTCAGGAGTGTCACACTCATCGCTGGCAATCCACTTCAACTCCACCTTGGCCTGGTGAGAGAAACCACCAGAGCGGATGGCTTCAATGACCGACAAATACGCATCGGGCAGACCCACGTATTTTCCCACCACACCAATAGTGACGGTGTGGCGGGGGTGGTGAACCGCATCCATGAGGTCTTTCCACCCGTCCCAGACCATCTCGCCGGCTTCCATTTCAAGAGCATCAATGATGTAGTCATCGAGATCTTGGCTGTGCAAAAGGGACGGGATGTCATAAATGCTGGCGACATCGACGGCGTTAACCACGGCGGCTTCATCGACATCGCACATCAGAGCAATCTTGCGCCGGTTTGCGCTCTCCACCGGCCGGTCACTGCGTAACACGAGGGCGTCGGGCTGAATTCCAATAGAGCGCAACATGGCCACAGAGTGTTGAGTGGGTTTCGTTTTTTGCTCGGAGGATGCGCCCATGAACGGGACCAAAGAGACGTGAACGAAAAACACGTTATCGCGCCCAAGTTCGTGTCGGACTTGGCGCGCAGCCTCAATAAACGGTTGGCTTTCAATGTCG
>CAYUJX010000128.1:0-3055 GCA_964445125.1 uncultured Microbacteriaceae bacterium | reverse complement strand
GAAAGCTGGGGCTCCTCGATCAGAGGGGAAATTGTTCATGTCAGTGGATATGTCAGTCGTTTGGGGCTCTCCAAGCCTGCGGTTGTCCGTTCTTGGGAATTTGCCTTTCGAATATATGTTCGAACGGGTGCATTATGGGGTTCTAATCATGATGATGCCCTTACTAACCGTCGAAGCTGTTGCAGAGAACCTCGCTGTCTCTCGGTCCACAGTTGTGCGCCTCATCGCCAATAACGAGATAGCGGTCACGCGAATTCGGCGCACAGTCAGAATTTCTGAGACAGCCCTCGCGGACTACCGTGAGTCACGGACACAACTTGCCAAGGACTACCGGGGTGGGCGATGACTAGGGCTCCTTCCGTATTTATGGCATCCAACCCGTCGGGTAAACGGGTGTGGAAAGTTGACGTGCAGGTCGGAGTGAAACCCAATGGTCGACCCCGTTTTGTCAGAAGAACAGCTCCCACGAAGAGCGCGGCGCTTCGATAAGGTCAACAGATTATGGCGGACGCGGCGAATGGTGCGCTGGCTCCTCAGGGCCGGGAACTCTTTCACAGTTTTGCTCTTCGGTGGCTTTATGACACTAAAGCTCCGCAAGTCCGGGAGGCCACGACGCATGATTACCGTTACAAGCTAGAGACGTACATTCTTCCGACGTTTGGGAAGAGACCAATCGCGCAGATCAACACCAACGATGTCACGGGGTGGTTGAAGGAGCTTCATTGCTCTGGAAAATCTAATTTCACTATCAATGGTGTCAGGCAGGTATTGAACGCGGTCATGAGAGCCGCGCTGTCCAATGGCTACATTGTGCGTAATCCGGTCACCAATACTCCCGTGTATCGGAGAACTCGCCGCGACATGGTTAACGTCAAAGAACCCTGGTCGCTGAGTGAGGCTCAACAAGTCCTCGCCGCAGTAAGAAATTCGCCGGTCGAGCTGTTTACTGTTTTACTGGTCTACTTTGGTCTCCGGAAATCAGAAGCCCTGGGCCTGAAATGGTCCGATTTTGACTTCGATTCGGGCACCTTCACAATCAATAGATCAATCCGGGAAGTCCAAACCTTCAGACCTGACGGGTCAAGAAGAACGGTGGTTGTGGAGGGTGACACAAAAACACTCTCGAGTCGTAGAACTTTGGTGCTGAGCCCACGGGTCATTGAGGCTATTTTGCGCCACCGGGACAATATCGACCATCCAGTACTTCGTGACGGTGCTGCGTGGGTGTTTTCCACAAAGCATGGGACAGTTCAGCGGCCGGGAACGGTTCAAAGAATGCTTCACCGAGTTCTTGAAGCCCATAACATCCGCCGGATCAGGATCCATGACATTCGTCACACCGCAGTCGTTCTAGCGATTGAGAGCGGAACGCCGATCGAGGCTGTTAGTCAAGGTGCTGGTCACACCCGCCTGGATACGACGAAATCTATTTACGCGCCGTACAGCCAAACGCTCGCCAACACATTCTCAAACAATGTAGCGAATTATCTGAGCGTCAACCCGATCGATGATCAGTTGCAGGAGCTGCTCACTCAGGGGGCCATCCTCCCCCCGGCCGCTAATGGGGGTGGGGTCAAACCTTAGGCGGCGCAGACCAGAAACCCCCTAGTTTAGGTCGACACACATTTCCGCAGTTCAAAACTTTCAGAAGGAGAACCCCATTCCTAACCCGTCAGTCCCAATAGAGCTCAAGCGCCGTCGTGGAAACCCAGGGAAACGTGCTTTACCCGAAAGGGCTAATGTCTTCGATTTGGAAGCGGGACCCGTTTCTCCGTTGCGCCCTCTTGGGGTAGATGGTCGACGGCTTTGGGATGATGTTTTTGGCCAGGGCGAGATATGGGTCTCTGGGAGAACTGACTCACAGTTGCTGCAGCTGGTGTGTGAGCAAATCGATCGCCGGGCGCTTCTTCTGGCGGCTCTGACGGACAATCCCACTGATAGATCAATTCACATGTCGCTCAACGATGTGGAGAAGCTGATTAGCGGCAACTTGAGCCTTTTGGGTTTCACCCCGTCGGATAGGTCAAGGTTGGGGGTGGCCGAGGTGAAGGCCTACAGCAAAATCGATGATCTCCGGGCCAAAAGAGACGAACTTCTGAGGAATTCATCAAGTACATAAAACTTGCTCTGAGGCGAAAGCAAAAGCGCTGAGGATCGCGAAGGATATTTTTTAGGACGCCCATTTCTCCTCGGCCAAAGGAGCACCGTTCAGTTCGTCTCTTGTCCGACGCCAGCTCGGGAGGTACTGGTCCATCAGTTCAACGAATCGGTCATTGTGAGTTCGCTCGTGGAAGTGGGTCATCTCGTGAACGAGGATGTACTCAAGGCAGTTTGGGTGCTTCTTGGCCAGCTCGATATTGAACCAGAGATTTCCTGACTCTGGGTTGCACGAGCCCCATTTGGTTTTCATTCGGCGAACGGTCCAGCCGTTCACTTTTTGCCCGATGGTTGGCTCCCACTTTTCGATCAGTGGAGGGATCGCTTCCTTGATCTGTTTGCGATACCAAGCTTCAAGAAGCCTGCGACTGCGCGATGAGTCTGCTATTGCCGGTGAAGTCAGTTGAAGTTTTGATCCAAGAATTTCCACGCGCGGTCGCGCTGCCGTCTCGCTTACGTTGAGTCTGAGCCGCTCGCCCCAGACATAGTGGGATTCACCTGTCACCATCTCTCGTTCAGTCTGTCGATCAGCGTTCCGGAGCTGATCCTGTTGTTTCTTAATCCAGGGCAGTCGCTGAATAATCGCAAGTCGGACGGCTTCCTCGTTAAGGCGATCTGGTGCTGCGACGCGCACTCGTCCGAGTGGTGGGTGCACCGAGATGTGCATATTTTTGATGCTCTTGTAGACGACGTCAACGTTGATGCCAGCGACGGTCAAGTATGCGTTAGCGGTATTCATCACGAGCCCTCACGAGATCGAAGAGTTCATCGAAGCGGTCAAAGTCCCTTGGCAGAACCTTCCTGATCGCGTTGGCGACGACCTTCTCTTTCATCTTGTTGCCTACCCAGTCGTGTGGTTTGGCCACTCCGATCGCGGTATCAAGTTGAATTGCGGTTG
>CAYUJX010000127.1:0-3122 GCA_964445125.1 uncultured Microbacteriaceae bacterium | reverse complement strand
GGTCACTGATCCCCCAAGAAACCACTAAATCGCTCATCAAGGGCCTCCCGGTTGGGGAATTGAGACCGCGCTCTGGGAAGGGACAACAACGTGCCATCCATTTCTTGAAGTCCGTGTTTCAGCATGGGCCCGTCGATTTCGTAGAGGAGCTTCTTGTTCAGGTGCACCTTGTAGCTAGGGTCAATGCCGAGAAGATTCCTGTCATAGGCCGCGTGGTGAATCTTGCACAGCGCGAGACCGTTCGTTACTTCTGCGGAACCGTGCGTTTCGGAGTCCGGAATGATGTGGGCGGCGTCGAGTAGCTCTTTGTGCTTGAGGCGGCATATGGCGCAGGAGGATTGGTAGGCAGTAATTACCCGGGCTCGAAACACTGGTTGGTGCACACGCTGCCTCACCAGGCGTTCGACGTATGACTTCTCCACCGATTCTCTACCGGCAAAGGTTGCGGTCCGTATTTCATTGCCCGCAGCGATCCTGAAGATATTTTCCGATCGGTCTTCGTCAATGGCGTATGCGGGAACGATCGGGACGTACACGTTTGATATCGGTCTTTCGAAAAGAATGAAAGGCACCTGGTCGTCCATCGCTTGTCGCAGCTTCCGGTTTGCTCCACCAAGGGGATCACCGTCTTCAAATTTGTAATGAAGGAGCCCGCCGGGACCGATTTTGTCGTCGTAGGGCCCATCAACCGCGCTTGTGATGGAAAGCGTGTGGTCCAGATATGAAGGGTTGTGAATGCCCCTCTGGTTGATCAGTGGCAGCCGCACACCCTCGAGCTCAAAGCCGGTCAGTTCAGCCCAGGTGAGGAAGCCACCTTGCCGATCCGTGAGCTGTTCCAGAGCCGCAAAAATTTGCAGACGCAGAACGGCTTGATCGTGAGGTGTCGTTTTCACTATTTCAACTTACAGTGAGCTACTCAAAGGCTGAGTCCAGGAATTTTCTCGGTCCACTTTTCGCGAATTGTTGATGATGTGAGGGCAGCTCGCGGATAACGGGTTCCCAAAACATCTCACCTCTCACGCCCGCAGTCCTTGCGGCAAGGCTCGGTTGTGCACCACGGTGAGTTTTCGGTTAGCGCGGGTCAGCGCCGTATACAAAGTTCCTTGCCTGCCGAAATTTTCAGGAAAGTCTGCAGGTTCGATCACAACGACGGCATCAAATTCAAGCCCCCGGGCGCGATCTGGTGGGAGCAGTCTCAATTTTTGACCGTCCTTTGTCCAGAAAGACTGATCCGCCGGGTCATTCTGCCATTCACGTTTGACTAGCACCTTCCTGAAATCACCAGGAGAGACTGTAATTACGGCAATGCTTCCCGAACCAACCTCGTCACTTAGGTCATTGGCAGCCTCCATGCTGGCCGCATAAATCCCCGTTTTTGATGGAACTTTTGTGATCTGCGGTTTTTCGCCGTCTTGCTGAAACGAGGTGAGTTTTCGCTCTCGGCTGGGCAACAGTTGGTTCGCAAACTTGATGATCTGTGCAGTAGACCGGTAGCCGTTTTCGAGAATCGATAAAGGAGCCTCGCCACTGTCATCTTCGATTCCGAGTAATTCGGCGACATCGTTCCACGAGTTGAAAGTGTGGTCCGTGCGTCTTTGGTTCAGGTCTCCCAGGATGGTCCATCCACCCTGATTACCAAGTCGACCAAGAATCTCCCATTCGATGGGGTGGATGTCCTGCGCCTCGTCAACAATGATGTGACCAGGGTCCGCGGTGCGATTGGTGCGAACCCCGATGTACGCCAGGAGGCTTCTATATGTGCTGACCCCTGTTTTCCGCAGCGCGCCGAGTGTCTCAGGAAGTGCGCGCAGGTATTGAAACCATTCGCCGTCAAGTCCCTCTTCTGGCGGTTGGGAAACGAACCACCGCAACTCGGCATAGACATCCGCTTCCCTGGGGGCTTCGCCTTCTGAATTCTCTTTGGCGTTTGCCAGTGCCTTATCAATTAATCGCGCAAGTTCCTGGCTGACATTTTGAAGCGACCCTGATTGCGTGGGGATGTTTGATTGGGGGAGGCCAGCGAGTTCTTCGAGCAGGGACGGCACCGACCTGACTGAGTACCGTGTCGAGTCGTCGACCAGGTCCCGCAGGACGCCTTTAACGTGCTTTACGTACTCAGCTGTGGGGCCCAGAAGCAGGACGTGCCCGCGGGGTTGTGACTCTTTGGGCGCCCACGAGTTGAGGAGGTAAGCCGCCCGATGTGCGCCGATTACGGTCTTTCCCGTTCCGGGGTGCCCTTGAAGTACCTTGCTCCAGGAAGCTGGTTTCACAATGGCGTCGTATTGATCAGGCTGCAGAGTTGCGAGCACGCTAGACATGGACACACCCTTGGGGGCGGCTAATTGTCGCCGCAACAAGTCTGGTGCTCGTACATCAAGGGTGGGGCTAGCTTTCTCCAACTTTTCGACAGCGCGCGCCTCGGTAACATCTGGTTCAGACTGCGTGACCGGTGCCGCCTGGGCTGGGAACACGCGTGCTGGCGGTGGCTCTGCAGGGGGAGATGCGGTGGTCGATGGGGAGGGAAAGCGGGGCGCCTTGGGCACGTGGAGTTGCAAGAAAGGGAACAAATCTGTTGATTCTTCCTCCACGAAAATCTCGTCTTCGAGGTCGACGATCTTGTCGAACTGGTGCGCGAGCACGCGTACCGCAGCGACTTGGTCACACCATTCATGATGGTCGTCTGATTTTCTAAAATAGGTACAGGCGACGGGAGCGGCCCAGGAAAAAACTCGATAGCTTTCCGTTTCATGATGGGTGGTGCCGATATAGAAATCGCGGTGCCCCTCAAGGAATTCTTCATCACCCTCGATTAGTGCGACACGACCAATGAGGATTCCATCCTTGGCAGCGTCGAGAGACAAGTCGGTCGTCCATGTGTTGGGCGTGAGTTGGCCTAATTGGCCTTTTAGTCGGCTGTGGCGGTCCGCAAGCGATTGGCGGTATTTCTCTTCGACAGCAAATTCATTCGCAACGAGCGACCTCACGTCGTGCCCACTCACTGCGCGACCCTCAGCGTGCAGACAGCTAGGTAACTGATTGATACAGCGGGGAGCTGGCTCGCTTCGAGCTCAGCAATAAGTTGGTCATAACGATTCTGTTGTCGAGTTCTCTGGCCGTTCACC
>CAYUJX010000126.1:0-3260 GCA_964445125.1 uncultured Microbacteriaceae bacterium | reverse complement strand
GCGACCGAGACCATGGAACTTGGCCCGCTAGTTCGCCTCTACGGGTTCATGACCGACAGCGATCGGTCGCAGGTCGCCGGCGAGTTGGGCCAGATTTCTGGCGCCGTGTTCGTTCGGTGGATGAAGGTGGCGAACTATCTACGAAACGCTTCGGCGCATCATGCACGCCTCTGGAACCGGAGCCTCACCTACAAGATCGGGCGAATCCCCGACAATGTGCCCTCTCTGCTACATCTCAACGATCACGCCAATCGCAAGATTCGGGTTTACGGCATTTGCGCGACTCTCGCGCACCTCACTTCTGTGATTCGGCCCGACGATCGTTGGCGCGCGCGGTTCGTTGAATTGATGGACTCCTTCCCGACAGGGCCACCAGTTGCTCCCGAGACGCACATGGGGTTTCCCGCGAGATGGCGCGAACTGGATGTCTGGAACAGGTAGCTCGATCCGAACCACCATGGGGCATTGTCTTTTATACACGCCCAAAATAGATGACCGCACCGCGGTCAATTGGCGCAAGCAGATCCCGTCGATGCCGCGGATGCTGTATGCCGCGACGACTTGTCGGTCGAGGTGGGGAACGAGCAAGTGATGCGGCCGTCGTTTCAAAGCATCACCGCGGATGTACAGACAACATTTGAGACTTACGGCTTCGGCTGGCACGCAATGGCCGGAGGGGCGGAACACCTTCCCAAGTGTCCGACCTGTGGAGCGAGCACGGTACACGCCGGGGAGGGGTGACACCAAGAATGCAGAAACATTCACGGCCGGCATCTCAACGGACACCCACCCTCACATGGTCACACGTCCATGCCCACTTGTCTGGGCGCACCGAGAGCAGCTTCGAACTCGTGCTCGCCATCATTCTCGAGGGTCTCGTCCGACCCAACAGCCAAACTTGAGTTCAGTTCCAGACCCCCCAGACGCGAGTGGCTGCTTCTTGCGATGCAGGAACACGAGCACGCCTCCAAGGGGCGAGGCGAGTCCAACGAAGTGGAGGATGAGGACGATGCTGACATCGATTTCCGTACCCTCCTCATCCCAGACTCAGCGCTGGAAGAAGGCGGAGACCCACACGCCGGCGAGCGCAAGGGAGGCGAGGATGACAACGACCAGAGGCTGGGGAAGGCCGGATCGTATTTTCTAACGCGGGGCCAACCATCACCCTGAGCCAACTGAGCCACCGGGGCAAGGACCAGGGGAAGGCTGCCGGACTTTACGGGTGTCCTAGTAGTTTTCTCCCCGCGCGACTTGAACAGGTGAAAGCCATGCGATGCACGCATAGTGAGGAAAGTACTGCGTGTGGAGAAGGTCAAAAATAACCTCAGCGACGGTGTCGCTGAGGACACACTCGACCTTGACGTTGCCGCCCTGGAGGTCACCCTCTCGTTGTCCCCTCACTCCTGCGCCATGGGCCAGGGTGACGGTATAACCCTTGATTCCTGCTGCGGTGAGGTCGCTAACGAGCCGGGATTCCAAAGCGCTCTCGACAACAATGGTGAGCAACTTTTTGTCGACTAGTTCCATGACAGGACTCCTTCAAGGCTTTGGGCGAGCCAGAAATAAATGGGGATGCCCACGATGAGGTTGAAAGGAAACGTGATGCCGAGGCTGGCGGTGAGGTAAATCCCAGGGCTCGCCTCGGGCAAGGCCAGGCGCACCGCGGTCGGCGCTGCGATGTAGGAAGAGGAGGCGCTCAGGACTCCGAGAAGCGCTGCCCCGCCGACTGATAACCCTGCGAGAAGCCCCGCCGCCACTCCCGTGGCCCCCGCCATCAGGGGGAACGTAATTCCGAAGACGACTACACCGGCACCAGCTTTTTTGATGTCTTGAAATCTCCGACCCGCCACAATGCCGAGTTCTAAAAGAAACAGTGTCAGTACACCGGTGAAAAGCCCTCCGAAGAACGGCTCAATGCTCGCAAAGCCCGCGCTCCCCGTAATCGCGCCGACGAGAAGTCCGCCAACAAGCAACACAATAGATCGCCCAGAGAGGACCTCTCGCAATGATTCCCCCCACGCAATCGAGCGCTCTCTGCCTCGCGAAGCTAAAAGCAAACCGACAATAATGCCGGGGATTTCGAGTACTGCAAGAAGTGTGACGAGGAAGCCTTCAACGAATTGCCCCGATGATTCGAGAAAGACGAGCGCGGCAGTAAAGGTCACCAGAGAAGTGGAACCGTAGTGGGCCGCGAGCGCTCCGCGGTTAATGGTGTCGAGCTTGGTGATTGCCCCCGAGTAGTAAAACGCTCCCACGGGAATGACCAACCCCAGGGCAAGCGTGACGAGGAGGGGTAACCAAATGTCGGCGAGCTCTGAATTGCTCAGAGCAACGCCTCCCTTGATACCGATGCCCAGGAGCAAATAAATCGAAATTGCCTGGTAGAAAGCTTCAGGCAGGCGCAAGTCACTCTTGATTCCCACCGCAATGATGCCGAGGACAAAGGCCAATACCGGCGGAGAAAAGAGGTTGGTGGCTGCAAGACTAAAGACGTCGAGGCTCACCATTTTCCGCCAATCTGAGCCACAAGGCTCGGTCCAAGAAGACGATGAAGTGGTGCGGCCGTGTTGCTCAGACACGAGCTCTCAGCCAGCCATTATGGCTATCACCTACATTAGAGCCCAACAGGTGAGGATTGTTGCCAAAGCGAGAAATCCCGACGCCATCGTTCCATACCCCGGAATGTCGTGACACCCGGAGCCGGTTAAATGTGGCTCGTCCAAGGTTCATAACGTGAGGGAGAAGATGGAATGACTTTTCGTATTCGGGAATACCACTCAGCGGACACTGATGCGATTTTGGAACTGTGGAATACCGCCAAAGCTAAGGGCTACGAAGCGGTCTACGGGCTCGCAGAGGTCATAGCGTCGTGTCAAAAAGATCACGCGGTTGTCGCAGTTTCTGACGGTCGCGTGGTGGGCGCTGCGGTGGCTCGCGCCGCACACGAGCAGGGGTGGATTGTTTTCTTTTCCACGTTTGAGGAATACCGGCGCCAAGGCATCGGCAGTTCACTTCTCGCGGCGTTGGAAACCCGGATGGCTCCGTTGGGCTTGAGCAAGCTGTCCATTCTTGTCCCCGACAGCCAGGACGATTCAGGGGTGCTGGATCGGGCCGGATTCGTGGATAAGAACCACTTGAGTTATTTCGAGCGCGAAATTCCGGTAAGCGAAAAAGAACGAGCAGTGCTCCGCGAGCTCGGGGGACGACTGCTACCCAGTGACCTGTGGCAAACCGTCGCGGGAATGCAAAGGGAAAAGGAG
>CAYUJX010000125.1:0-3336 GCA_964445125.1 uncultured Microbacteriaceae bacterium | reverse complement strand
CCTTTGCCGCGTTTCCCCGCCGCCACTGGCGCCAAATTTGGTCGACGAACCCGCTATATGTTAACCGGCTCTTGAGCGACACGCTCCTTTTGACACCTCCGATAACACGGATTCAAAGTTTGTTTGGGTGGAAGCTGATAGAGATCGGCCGACAAAGGAGTTCAAGCTATGACCGTTTCAGCAAAGAAGCTCGAGGGCCAGTTCCGCATCGTGGGCGACTGGATTGATGCCGAGTGGGCAAACGCCTTTCTCCGGCACCTCGATACTCGGGCGTTCAGCCCAAGCACAGTTCGCTCGTATGCGTTCGACATCGTCAATCTCGCCCGGTTTCTGATTACGACGGGCAGCAGGCTCGTCGAGGTCTCACCGATGATGGTGTTCGATTGGATCAACTGGCAGGGAGTGCGAACACGCGGCACGACTGATGGGTCCGAGGCTGCGCTTGGCGGTGGGAGGACGGCGGCAGCGTCGACAACCAACCGACGGGTCGCAGCAGTGAGAGCCTTGTTCGAATACTTAGTGATGGCCGACGCTTGTCCCGCCAATCCCGTCCCGTCACCGCGACGGCACCCCAGCCCTGGCGCCTCCACTCGAGGCCTATTGGGGCATTTGGGTGCCGGACGTTCACGCGGTGGTGGACGGCTGGTACGTCAACCCGAGACCTTGCCGGAATCGTTGCCCGTGACCGACGTCGACCGTTTCCTGAGCTCACTGGGCACGCACCGGGATCGCGCGATTGTCTTGGTGATGCTGCTGGGCGGTTTGCGAGCCGCTGAAGTTCGCGGATTACGGCTGTCTGACGTCGACCTCGGGCGGCGCCGCCTGCGCGTGGTGGGAAAAGGCTCGAAGGAGCGACACGTTCCCGTGGACGGTTCTTTCTTCGCCGAGGTTGCCGCCTACCTCCGCCAGGAACGCCCCACCGGTGTCACAACTCCAGAATGCTTCCTCGTGTTGAGAGGGCCCACCACGGGACAGCCGTTGACCGAAGCGGGGCTGCGCGGAGTGTTCCGCCGACATCGGGAGACATCGGGAGCGACCCGGGTTCGTCCCCATCGTTTGCGTCATACCTACGGCACAGAACTGGCCTCGGCTGGCATCGACCTGTTGGTGCTTCGGGAACTGATGGGTCACGTCTCACCGGACACCACCGCCCGTTACGTCCACCTAAGTATCGAACACCTCGCCGCCGAATATGGCGCCACCCGCGCAACCCTCGCCGCGAGCGCCCGATGATGGCCACCACTACCGTCGCCCCAGTCCTCACGCTTCGAGACGGATACCAGGAGCACCTGTCAACCCTTGACCTGAGCGTCCGGACACTGCGGGACCGAATTCAGATTGCTGACGCCTTCCTCGGTGACCACCCGGACCTGGTCGAATGGATGGGCCGCCCGGCGTCATTGCGTTGCGAGGAATTGATTCGCACCGGCGCCTGGCCGGTGGTCGTCTATGCCATCGCCCACGACTCCCTGCGGTTGGATTTGGAGTTCGCGGGGGCAAAGAAGCTCACTGGCCTGGCCGACGAAATCGAACGGCGCGATCCGGAGGGATTCGCCCGGATGCGCGATGCAGGGATCCGGCTCGGATGGACGCCGAACTGGGTTGAAACAGTCCTCGGCGGATGCCTAGCCGTGATCCTGGCCTGGACAGGAGGCACAACAGCGCAGCTCACCACCGACGTCGTCGACGCGTTCGAAGCGGGTCTCATGGCCACGACGACTCTGACCGCGTCGATGCTCCGCGCCTACCGCGCACGGGTGGCGGGCTTGAGAGCGATCCTGTTCGACACCAGAGTGATCGACACACCACCTCGGCGGCGACCCACCGCCTTGAGTTACGAGAAACGTTTCGCGGCGGTCGAAATGGCGCCATCACTGCGCAAAACGTTCCTGCGTTACGTCACCATCCGCGCCGCAGTTGCCCGCCCCAGCACAGTGGATTGCCTGATCAATGACCTGCTGCCCTTTGCCGAATACCTCACCGCGCATGCCCCGGAAATACGCCGCCTCCGCCATCTGCGTCGCCATCACATCGAGGCCTACCTCATATGGAACCGCCACCGAACTTGGCGGGGACGCCGTGCCGCTGCCGGCGCCGGACGCACCATCTCGATCGCCGTCGCACAAGCAGCAGTCCTGACGTTACGGAACATGCTCGACGACATCACCGACTGGGGTTGGAAGGACGTCCCGCCGCGCCGGCTGGTATTCCGGGCCGACATCCCGAAGCTGGACCAGCCATTACCGCGCGCTCTCGCCCCCGACATTGACGCCGCCCTGATGGCAGCCGTCGATACCCTCGATGATCCCTTCGCCCGCGTCGCGGTGACGGTATTGCGTCACACCGGACTACGCATTGGCGAGCTGCTCGATCTCGAACTGGGGAGCATCTATGATTACGGGCCCACCGGTTCCTGGTTGAAAGTTCCCCTCGGCAAACTTGCCACCGAGCGGATGGTCCCGCTGGATGCGATCGCTCTGGCCGCCCTCGACCAATGGACACAACACCGAGGGCAGTCACGGGCACTGCCCCACCCTCGGACCGGCATCGCTACTGATTTCTTGTTCACCCAACACGGCCGACGGCTGGGCCCGACCCGGGTCCGCAACGGTCTCATCGTCGCCAGCACCCACGCGCGACTCCGCGGCACCGAGGGGTCCGCCCTGATAGTGACACCGCACCAGCTCCGCCACACCTGGGCCACCGAGCTCGCCAATGCTGGGATGAGCCTGCAAGCATTGATGGCGTTGTTGGGTCACACGACCGCTCAAATGACCGTCCGATACGCGACCCTCGCCTCGCCGACCCTGAGAATCGCCTACGATGACGCGGTCGGAAAGATGCGCCGACAACTGACGCTCACGCCGGTCGGTCGCCCCATCGTTCCCGACAAAGTGAACTGGCTCAACAGCGAAATGATCAAGACACGGGTCGCTCACGGATACTGCTCCCGACACGAGGCCGCCGGCGCCTGCTCCTACGCGAACATTTGCGAGAACTGCGCCAACTTCACCACCGGTCCCGAGTTCACCGCCGCCCTCACCGACCAACTGGAGGATATACAGAGCCTCAGCGCCGATGCCGAACGGCGAGGCTGGGACAGCGAAGCCGCCCGGCACACCACCACCGCTGCAGCCCTCACAACCCACCTCCACCAACTCCGTCGATGACACCGAAAAAGCCAAATGTCTTGACCTGACAACGAGAGCCGGTTAATGGAACGCGTCAACAAAGAGATCAAACGTCGCACCGACGTCGTCGGCGTGTTCCCCAACCCGGCGGCCTTGCTGCGTCTTTCCGGGTCGGTCCTGATCGAGCAACATGACGAATGGGAAG
>CAYUJX010000124.1:0-3394 GCA_964445125.1 uncultured Microbacteriaceae bacterium | reverse complement strand
ACGAGATTGTTCTGCCACCTCAGAAATAGTCGATGTGCTTCAGATGGCACCAATGGCGTCTCGTGATAAGAAGGCAAGGGAAGAAATTAGACAATTCTAATTGTCTACCAGGGGTCAGAGCAGGCTCTTCGTCGGCTCCCTGTCGGCATTTTTCACCAGATAAATGAATGTCCCAGAAATTCGTCAACTATCGTGTTGGTGGCCACACCAATGACGCGCGTAACGGTCCCCGCAGCGACCTGTGTGGCGGAAAGCCCCACGTATCCAAGGGGTGTCGAGGCGGTGTTGTGCTCGACAAGCACGTACTGGCCATTGGGAGAAAGACTCACGGCTCCAATACTTTCTGGGGAACTCAAATTTCCGGTCAGCATCTGGTGAATACCGGAGCCATCATCACGGGTGACAAGCGTGAAGGGGTCACCCCCGTCAATCCCAGGCAGCATCACCCGTTGCACCGTGGTGCCATCTGGCGCCACGGTGGTGTGTTCATGGTTGAGGGTAATACCTTCCAATCTGCCAAGCGGAACGCGGGTGAGATCGCCGGTACGAAGGTTTTGTGTCACTGTCCCCAACCCGTCGACATAGACCAGGGATGAGCCCAAAGCGTCAAACCCCCACACTTCAGAAGCTGAGCCTGCCGGCACCACATCGGTGGTCAACGGATCAAACCTGAGAAGACCCTGGTTCCTTAGCCATATAACGACATCTCCGCCGATGGCAGAGACAAAAACTTTTCTGGCAGAGACGGAGTTGCCATCAATACCGAGCACCACTTCGGGTGTGCGATTGCCCAGCATGTCAATCAGTGCCACCGTCCCCCTGATTTCCCCGGGTTCACCCACCGCAAGATTCATCATGACAACCACGCTCGTCCCCCAGGGGGCAGATGCCAAGGAAAGAATTTCCACACCGGGAGGGAACCCGATGGTCTCCACCAGTCCAGATTGTGGGTCAAGAAGTTCCAGCACCGTGTTATCCGAAACTTTTCGAAGCACCGCCATGACGGCTCCCACCCGGGTAAAACCGATAATTCCTGGTGCCTCATAGAGGACCTCGGGGGATTGCTGTGCCACAACCGCGCGCACCAGGGCAGTATTTTGCCCTTCCTCGGATATATAAAAGAAACCGAGGCTACCGGTGGTGAATTCGGTGGACCAGGTTGACCCAGGTCCGAAGTTTCGAGGCCTCACATCCCCCACCGTGATGCGATAGGTCTCATCTGCTCGCAGGGGTTCCACAAAAGTGAGCCGAAGGGTGAGCCCGAGTGTTTCGAGCTCAAATCGTGCGTCGGGGGTGATCTCCAGTTGGCTGGCCACAATCGGTGTGAGTGCCCTGTCAGCGCGCAGGGTGACAGCCACGCCACCCCTTGTCACCAGTCCCTGGGTGTCAGCACTCACACTTCGCAGCTGAGGCCCCTGCAACACCGAGAGTGTGGCAACCACTCCGACCAACACAAGCAGAGTGGAGAGCACCACCGCCACGGTAGTGCGATAGGTGCGATACGAAGCGGAAGCCCCCGAATCAGAAAAGGTAAGGCTCACGTGGCACCTCCGTCTTGCCAATCTCTGTGGGCACAACGACTAACCCTTCGGTGAGCCCCACAAGCCCTGCGCTCTGGAAACCACCACCGACAAGAACCCAGTCATCCACGGCGAAGTCTTCCTGCCAACCCGGTAAAAAGACAGGGATGCTGACCGGTTGGGCGTCCACGGCGCAACACGTCACCACAAAACGGGTAAGCAGAAACACATCGCGTTCATCGGTCATCGAGACAGTGCCCACCGCATTCACCGTCTTACCCCGATAAAACGCCGGGTCTTGATTCTGGGATATTAGGCTGGCCCAATCGCGGACCGTCAACAGGGCAAAGGCTTCCCTGCTCAGGTCGGTGGGTGCCTGCATGTCTGGATTGATAGCACCCTCATTGAAGGCCCGGTTTGCGGCGGTAAAGCTGCTGAGTGTGGTGGGGGGTAAGAGAATCGCCAGGGCAACAAACCCCGTAACGAGTAGGGCTGAAAGTTTCTCGATGGTGCGGGTGCTATCGCTGTGCCGATGTGTCCCGGTAAGGGGGTGATCCTCTGCTCGATAAAAGATGCTGGCCACTATCGCCAATCCCACGGCGATAATGCCCATGGTGATGGTGAAGACGTTGTAGCGGGGGTGAATATAGAACGCCAGTTTTCCGTCAAAAGCCAACGTCAAACTCAGCACGGCGAGAGCAACAATCGCGAAAGCCCCGCGGAACCGCAACAGGTTAGACCACACTGTTCATCACCGTCCCCAGCAGCAGACTTGCGAGTCCCACCACGGCAGCAATCAGGCCGATGGTCCTCATTGTGTAGGTGGTGCGCAGCAGCGCCACCATTTTCACATCAATGAGCGGCCCAAACACTAAGAAGGCGACAATCGAGCCGGGCAAGAATGTCTGCGCAAAAGGCAAAATATAGAACGCATCAACACTGGCGCACACGGAAATGATAAAAGCCAGCGCGATGAGCGCAAGAACGCTAATCAGCGGGTCGCTTCCCAACGCCAGCAGTGTGTCTCTGGGTACCCCCACTTGAATGGCGCCGGCAATCAGGGCTCCTACGGTCAATGCGGGCATGAGGGCGGTGGATTCGCTGATAAACAGCGAACTGACCTGCTGCCATTTGCTCGCACTTTTCTCACTCGGCGCCACCTTGCATTCCCTGGCGAAGCGTGTGGTGAGCAGCTTTTCGGGTTCAGGATGCCGGGAAAGCAGCCACCCCAGCAGGTTGGCAATGACATAGCCCGCCACAATCCGGGCCACCAGAATGCCGTCGTCAAAGCCAAAGGCTTGATAGGTCGTGATGATTGTTATCGGATTCACAATGGGTGCCGCAAGAAGGAAGGTGAGGGAATCCCCCACGCTATATCCGCGCCCCATGAGCCCGCGGGCCAGGGGAACATTCCCACATTCACAGACCGGCAGCACTATTCCAAACAGGGATACGATTGCCCGCCTCGCAAAAGGGTTTGTCGGAAGCCAGCTGTGTAACCAGGAGGGGGGAATAAACACCTGAACCACAATGGCCAACGAAATTCCCAGCACAATAAACGGCAACGATTCGACCAAAAGAGCCAAAGAAAGGGTAAAAAGATCCTGCATCTGCCCGCGAAGGGGTTCCAGGTTCTCGTTCGACCACGCCCGGAGTGCAATCACGCCAATAAGCCCCACAAGCACCACTGGTGCAGCCCACTTTCGCATGCTCCAGGATACCGGGGCCCCGGGGGAAGAAGACACCGTTTTTCCCGTCGTGGATGACGCATTGACGTTGGGGGCCCTTGTGGAAGGGTATGACCAGCTTGCGGCCGAGCTGAGCGCTGCTCCGTCTGGCTGACACCCTCACATGCGTGGGAAATCGGAACCTCT
>CAYUJX010000123.1:0-3428 GCA_964445125.1 uncultured Microbacteriaceae bacterium | reverse complement strand
CCTCCTATTTCCGTCCAATTCCGCCTTTTACACGGAATATGTTCGGAATGGGTGGTGGGCACTCCGCCCCTCGTGACCCCTTGACCCCCCGTCTTGGATAGGTCACTCACACAGGGTCATACGCGAGAACATAGCCCTGACGGTTTTTGGCTTCAGCCTCAGTCCCCCAGAGCTACTCCGATGGCGACAAGGACAGCAACAGTAACTGGGATTACCCATCCCAACACTTTTTTGCTCACGATAGACACCTGCCTTCGGTTGATCTTGCCAGCCTCTCACCGCCGGAGAGAAAGACCAATCGAACGACATTTCACTGAGTTGTTAGCCAATTACCTCCAGATACATCAGCGGCCCTTTACCGCGCCGGACATCATTGCCCTCTATCGCCTCAACAGCCAGCCCTTGGGGCGTGCCCACAGCTTTTCATCGGTGGGGCTACGGACAACACCAGAAGCTACAAGGGCATCTATGAAGGGCCCCACAACTACTTGGGTGCCCTCATCTCCCAAGCGGACGGCGTTTTCTGGTGATGGCTACCAATGCGAAAAGACGCAGCGGGTTCCGAGACTAGTGCTGGAATTTTTCACCCGGTTTTGCGGCCTTGCCTGAACCCACACCGACCGCCATGTGGTTCTTGGCACTACTGAGCTTGATCGGTCATTTCGACGGAAGGCTACCTTGCTCCCGAAGGTTCTTCCGTCGTCTGTGGCGCAGTTGTGAGAGCGTTCCCCTATTGCTTAGGCTTAGGGGGATGAAGTACGTAAATAACGTAACGCAGCTCATTGGCCGCACCCCGCTGATAAAGCTAAATTCCGTCACCAGGGGAATCCAAGCGACGGTTTTAGCGAAGGTCGAGTACTTCAACCCCGGTGGGTCCATTAAAGACCGAATTGCCGAAAAACTTATTGACGCCGCCGAAGCCGAGGGTCTTCTAAAGCCTGGTGGAACAATAGTTGAGCCAACAAGTGGCAACACCGGTATTGGTCTTGCACTGATTGCGCAGCAGCGCGGCTACCGCTGCATCTTTACCCTTCCCGACAAGGTTTCAGAAGATAAGCGCAATACCTTGATTGCCTACGGTGCTGAAATTATTGTGTGCCCAACAGCTGTCGCCCACGAAGACCCACGCTCCTACTATTCGGTAAGTGACCGACTGGCCAAGGAGATACCTGGCGGCTGGAAGCCGGATCAGTACTCAAACCTCAATGGACCCGCTTCTCACTACGCCTCGACCGGTCCAGAGATTTGGGCCGACACCGACACACAAGTCACCCACGTTGTTATTGGGGTGGGCACCGGGGGAACAATTTCTGGAACCGGTAAATATCTCAAAGAGGTAAGCGGTGGAAAAGTAGAAATCATCGGCTGCGACCCACAGGGTTCAATTTATTCCAAGACCCAAGTTCACTCGATGCCATACCTTGTTGAAGGTGTTGGCCGCGGAGATGATTTCCTCCCCGGGGCATATAACGCCGATGTGGTGGACCGAATCATTCCGGTAACCGACGCTGATTCGTTTGACATGACCAGAAGGCTAGCTCGGGAAGAAGGACTGCTTGTCGGTCCCAGCTGTGGCATGGCAGCCGTTGCTGCCCTTCAGGTAGCCAAAGACCTTCCCTCGGATGCGGTGGTGGTGGTAATTTTGCCCGACGGAGGACGTGGGTACCTTGCCAAAGTGTTCAACGACGACTGGATGCGGGCCCACGGATTCATCAGTGATGATTCGAAAATGAAAATCGGCGATGTTGTTACCGCGACTCCCAATAATTTTCCGTGCGTTCTTGAGTCCCAAACCGTCAAAGAGGCTAGAGATGCCCTTGCAGCCTCCGGGCTTGATCAATTGCCCGTTATGGTCAAAAATCCCCCGGTTCGAATCGGCCACGTCATTGGCTCAATCTCGCTGGAGGACATGGGCACGGCTGACCCAGCCGCTAGCATAGGTGAGTTCATTGGTTCCAAACCGCTTGTAATTGGGGTTGGTCAGGGCATAGAGGTAGCGATCAAACTACTGGAATCACAACCAATCCTGCTCCTTCTAAAAAACGGCGAAGTCGAAGCACTCATTGACAAAACCAGGCTTGGCTAAAGTCACTCCACCCCGAGAAAAGGCAACACAAATGCACGAATTTGAAACTAGGGCAATTCACGAGTCGCAAGACCCGGACCCCACAAACGGCGCGGTAATTCCGCCGATCTACATGGCTTCGACCCATAAGCAAGATGGTGTTGGTTCACTCCGCTCCGGTTTTGAATACAACCGGGCTGCAAACCCAACCAGGGACGCGCTGCAATCCGCCCTAGCAAACTTAGAGTCGGGCAAATTTGGTCTGAGTTTTGCCTCGGGGCTTGCCGGCGAGGATGCGGTCATACGGGCTACCTGCAGACCGGGAGATCACATTGTTTTGGGATCGGATTTATACGGTGGAACATTTCGTCTGGTCAATAGAATCCACGGCGCCGCCGGAATCGATTCTGAGATAGTTGACTTATCCGACACGGAGTTACTCAGAAAAGCCATACGGCCCGGGCACACCAAGCTGGTGTGGGTCGAGACACCCAGTAACCCGATGCTTGGAGTATTTGACATCGCGGCCATTTCCCAAGTGGCGCGTTCAATGGGTGCGCTCACAGTGGTTGACAACACCTTTGCCACCCCTTACCTTCAACGACCACTCGAGCTCGGTGCAGATGTAGTTGTCCACTCAACCACGAAGTTCATTGGTGGGCACAGCGACGTTCTTGGCGGCGCCGTGGTTGTCAACGACCAAGCGCTCCACGAGAAGATCCGTTTCATTCAATTTGCTGCGGGAGCCGTATCGAGCCCTTTTGATTCATGGCTCACTCACAGATCGCTCAAGACCCTCGCTGTTCGAATGGACAAGCACTGCTCCAACGCCCAAGCGGTAGCGCAATATCTAGACACGCATCCAAAGGTTGAACACGTGTACTACCCCGGATTGCCCAGCCACCCGGGACACGAATTGGCTAAGCAGCAAATGTCTGGCTTTGGTGGGATTGTGAGCCTTAGATTCAAAACCACAAAGGCCGCTCTAAAGTTTTGTTCCCGCACAAAGCTGTTTACTTTGGCTGAATCTCTCGGTGGGGTTGAATCACTAATTAACCACCCAGCGAGGATGACTCATGCCTCAGCCAAGGGAAGCCCCATCGAAGTTGGCGAGGAAATTGTCAGGCTTTCAGTTGGTGTCGAAAACGTCAAAGACCTGATCGCTGATTTAGAAAAGGCGCTCGGTTAGTCAGATTTTGGCAGGCACTCTGCCTTCAAAAGCCTGACATCATGGGCAAAGGTGACAGTGAACGGTGGATCTGAGTGTTACCGGCGCCGCGAGCGCGTACAGCGAGAGCCGTGCCACGCGGTAGCACTACGGAATTTTGGTTGTGGGGCCTAGGAGAATCGAACTCTCGACCTT
>CAYUJX010000122.1:0-3459 GCA_964445125.1 uncultured Microbacteriaceae bacterium | reverse complement strand
CTGCTTCGGGGTGGCAAGTAGGACCAACGCGACACGCCGGGTACGCACTACACCCAACAGGGCCAGCGTGGTAACCTATGGGTAGCAGTTGCGAGTTACCTCCACTGCAAGGTTCTGCGTTACCGCGGCCCGGCTTGGTAGCCGCCGCCCCTCAAGGGGGTGTGAAAATCACCGCTTCATGAAACCTTCTAAAAGGTTTCGCGGGTTCACGATCACAGGACGAGTATGCCTACCAATCGAGCAAGACAAGACACGACCCTGCAGCCCCGGACGCTAAAGATCGCACCGGACGAGCTGGAAGTAATCCAGCGGGTCGCCGCAGGCGCTGGGGTCTCAGTGAGCTACCTATTGAGAGCAGCGGGGACATCGGTCGCCGCTAACCCAGATTGGTTGGCGGCTTCGCTCGCCAATCAGGTAAGGCGAGACAGCCGGGTGGGTGGCAACATTCTGCCCTGAAATAGACAACTAAATACCAGGATTCTGGGGGGCCAGAAAGTAAATGGACCCCACCGGTAGAAGCCGAAGGGGTCCGAAACCAACAACCGATCAGACTAAGGATAGGAAATTAGTTATGCCTAATGATAGCGCCCAATCGGGCGAAACAGTAATAACCACACCACCCTGGCGGACCCAGTTCGGGGATCTGCTCACCATCCGGCAAGTAGCTGAATACCTGGGATGCAGTGAAACGACCGTAAGGAACCGGACCCGGGAGGGATCGCTGAAGGCGGTCCGCATGGGTCCCCGGATGATTCGAATCCGCAGGGAGGACCTGGACGCTGTCCTAAAGCCCTACCAGGGAGGACAGGCCGGCTCATGGTCGCACCTCGCGTAGGCGTACTTTGCCCAAGCTGTTGCGAGACCGCAGCTAGTCAGCGAGAGGAGCTCGCAGCTCACGCCAGGCCTCTGCATCAGGTGCACCCCGAGCTGCAAGCCTGGTTCTTTATAGCGGACCATATTGCTACAGAGCGGTCGAGAGAAAAGGGTAGGCACCTCTTGGCAGCGTTAGAGCTCGCAGAGGCGAAGCTCCTCAGAGCGGGACCTGATCCCTGGGACTCGCGGGATGCAAGGAACCAGCTTGCGCAGCTTGACCTCATCAGAGTGGGGTGGCAACGGTGAGCGCCCTGGAGAACAAAGATTTGGCCTACTGGCGGGAAAAATATCCTGCGTTAGAAGTGGTGACAGAGCAACCTGGTCCGGCCAAGGTGAAACCTGCCGGTCTAGCCGGTTCCTCCGGTCTAGCCGGTCAAGAAAAGGCCCAAGAACTAGCGCGAGTGTTGCAAGCGCTTGCAGACTGGTTCCGCAGGTTTGTATTCGTGCCGAACCAGACACACTATTACCTCCTGGCGCTGTGGGTGGCACACAGCTGGGCTATAGAGCACCTGGGGACAACCCCACGCCTGCTCCTGGAAAGTCCGGTGCCGGAGTCTGGAAAAACTACCCTGCTAGACCACTTTGACAGGCTCTGCAGACACCCCCTGAAAATTGGTTCGGCTGTGAGCCCAGCTCTATTAGCGCGCTGTCTGGAGGAAGGCCCTAGAACCCTGCTCCTGGACGAAGTGGACAGAACACTAAACCCCAGGGACCCTGGAACTGCGGAGAGGCTGGCTATTCTAAACACTGGGTACAAAAGAGGGGGCACCAGACCAGTCCTGGTAGCTCAGGGCTCCGAATGGGTTGTCAAAGAGTTTCCCACCTTCGCTCCGGTGGCTATCGCTGGGAACACCCCAGAGCTCCCAGACGATACGCGCTCGCGCTGCATCGAAGTGAGACTGCTCCCTGCGTTCTCTGACGCCATAGAAGACAGTGACTGGGAGGAAATAGAGCCGGACGCAGATTTACTGCGAGAAGCAATCCTGCAGGCAGTGGAAGCCATAGGGGAACAGGTCCAAACCCACAGGCCCTCACTACCCAAAGGGTGCATTGGTCGCAACCGCGAAAAGTGGCTACCTCTCAAGCGTCTAGCAGCGCAGGCCGGACCGGACTGGGAAAAGCGGGCGGATCAGCTCATAGAAGCGGACCTAGAACAGCAGAAACAAAATAAGGAGGCAGGTGTGCAAAGTAAGAGACCCTCTGTGCTGTTAGCAGAGCACCCATCGGAGTACTACCTAATCAGTCAAGGGTTCTCACCCAGTCAAGGGTTCTCACCCAGTGAAGAGGTGAGGGAATGGCTGGTGAAACAGCACCCAGAAGCCTGGAGTGCAGAGAGCAGCTATGGCAGGGAGTTAACGGTGCAGCGACTGGGAGGAATGCTCTCAAAGTCCTACGGTATTACCTCCCAAAGACCAGACAAGGTGAGGGGATACACCGAAAACCAGTTCGCCGAAGTCTGGCAAGCGCTAGGCATACGCCTACCGGAGCAACCGGCTAGACCGGAGGAACCGGAGGAACCGGAGGAACCGGCGGAAGAGTCCAGCGAATGGCCACCCTGCCCCTCCTGCGAGTACCCCCTGGCTCCTGCAGTCCAGCCCTACGGTCATCACCCAAACTGCAACCCTCCCAGCAGTAAGGAGGTCTAAGAATGAGCACTAACGGCAGACCACCCTTGCCCATAGAGGTCAAGCAAAGAAGAGGAACGCTCAGAGGAGACAGAATGCCACCCACAGGGCTCACAGAAGTAGAGCGCTTGCAGGAAGAGGAGGGAGATCCTGAACCCCCCAGCGAGCTGAAGGCAAAAGGTAGAGAGTTCTGGTCCAGCGCGTTCGATAACGGCAGGTGGATATGGAGGGGAGTGGACCGCCACCTAGTTGGTCTGACTGCGGAACTCCTGGACGAAAGGCAAGAGCTCAAAGAGCTAGGGGATCAGCAGCCTGATAACACACGCCTAAGAGCAGCGCTCAGAGCTCTAGACAAGCAACTAGTGAGCAACCTATCTCTATTGGGGTTCACACCTTCGGACAGGTCGCGCCTGGGGCTGGTGGAGGTGAAAGCCCGAACCAAACTAGATGAGCTCATGGAGCGAAAGCATGGCAAGGACTGGAACCGCTGAAGTTATGACAATCTGCGCAAAGCTCTGCGCTAAGGGGTATTGGGTCTGGGCTGTGTGAGGTTTGACCCCACTCCTCTTTGATGCCGGGGGTACCTCTACCGGGCTTTAGGGCAGTAGTTGTGGGGATGATTAGGCCGAAGACGGCGAACCCTCGCATATTGCACACACAGGAAGCTACAGCACCCCTCCGGAAGGGGAGCTTACGGGGGAAGCGGGTAGGGTGCCCTACCAGGCGGGGTGGGCTACCTGATTACCGCACCCGTTGGCACGCCCGGAGGTGTCCTGGTTCATGACATCGTTCATATATGTCTCACGACATAGTTCATAGTCCCTGAAAGGGTCAAACCTTTCCTCGGGGGTTCGTTATCTGAGCCAACGTAGAGGGCACGCGGAGGTTTCTTCTGAGTCAACGCGCCCCCTTTACACCGTCAGGGGCGAGGTGTACGGTCGGGTTATGGATACAAAACTGA
>CAYUJX010000121.1:0-3481 GCA_964445125.1 uncultured Microbacteriaceae bacterium | reverse complement strand
ATCTGTGAGTACGCCGCGCCCCCCACCCGGGAGTTGACCGTCGAGGGAATTTGCTCTCTGGTGAGCGATCACACGGGTGCTCCTTTTACCCGAGGCGATCTCTTTTGGCTGGGCAAGGTCAGGCTTGGTTTGCTGCGAGCGACCAACGCGCGCTTGGGGTTCACGGGGACGGAAGACACGCTCCCCGATGTTTTTTTTGAGTCCCCGCTGGAGGAAGGATTTCTCTCGGGTGTGGCGATTAACCGCGAGGAATTTGACGCCGCGGTGAGGTACCTTCTCGAAAAGTTTGAGTGGGATGAGGATGGGCTCGTGGATACGGGCTCTGTTGCCGCGGCGGTCACCGTGGCAACTCAGGCAGCAGGTCGGTTATGGGAAGGGGTCGCGTTATGAATCATGTTGTGTGGTCGCAGTGGGACGACATAGAAGCGCCATCGGGAGTCACCGTCTTGGGTCCGGCAACAGCCCCTCTGGACAGTGACGCGATCAAGGACGTCACGTTTTATGTGCCGACCTATATGTCGGGGCTGGCGGGCTTACAGCCCTCTGTGGAGATGCCCAACCTCGAGTACTTGCAGATGCCTAATGCCGGGTATGACGACGCTATGGCGTTCCGGAGAGAAGGTTTAGCAATCTGTAACGCGCGAGGGGTTCACGATATATCCACCTCCGAACTGGCCTTAGCGCTAACGCTGGCTTCTCTTCGTGGTCTGGATGACTTTGTCCGTGCTCAACCTGAGGGACGGTGGTTGCAAGGCCCCAGGCCTTCGCTTGCCTACAAGAAAGTAGGCCTCGTCGGATTCGGTTCCATTGGCCAAACAATCGCGGGAATGCTCACGCCGCTCAAAGTAGAGCTGATTCCCTTTTCTCGATCCGGGCGAGACGGAAGTTACACGATGAATCGGCTTGAGGAGTTTCTTCCCCAGTGCGACGTGGTGATTTTGATTCTTCCCGCCACTCCCGAAACGCACCACCTTTTCAATAAGGAACGATTGGCTCTGATGAAGGACGGCGCGCTTTTGGTGAACGTCGCTCGCGGCGCCATTGTGGACACTGATGCGCTCCTCGCGGAGCTCCACAGCGGCCGGATACGCGCTGCCCTGGATGTTGTGGAGCAGGAACCGCTTCCTTCGGACCATCCTTTGTGGCAAGCACCAGGGCTTATCCTTTCTCCCCATGTGGGAGGAAACTCAAGTGCTTTCGAGCCGGGAATGCGGGCGTTACTCGCTACCCAGTTCGACAGGTTGGCAGCAGGCACTAGACCCCTCAATATCGTCGTCGAAGGAAAAGAGAATCTCTAAATGAAAATTGACTCACACCACCACGTATGGGACCTGTCTGTTCGAGAGCAAGATTGGATGGAGGGCGACGCTCTTGCCCCCATTTCTCGCACGTTCACGATGGCCGACATGGACCCCGTCTTGGAAAAATCGGGTATTGACTTCACGGTCATCGTTCAAACCGTCGCCGTGATGGAGGAAACCCCAGAGTTCCTTGATATTGCTGCCAGCCACCCTCGTGTCGCCGGCGTGGTGGGCTGGCTCGACATGGAGAGCCCAGATATCACTCCCGCTCTGGAGAGCCATCTTTCTCACCCGGAATCTCACCGTTTGGTGTCAATCCGGGATTTAGCTCAGTATCAAGAAGATCCGAAATGGTTGGCACGCGCCGACGTCATTGCGAACATGAAACGCCTTGGTGAGCGCAACCTGAGCTTCGACTTGCTCACTTTGCCGCCCCAACTCCCCGCGGCCATCGAAGCTGTCAGCGCCTGCCCGGACACACAGTTTGTCCTTGATCACATCTCCAAACCTTTTATTTCTACCGGGGACATAGATCAGTGGGCTCTTGATATGCGGGAGCTGGCCAAACGGCCCAACGTTGTGGTGAAGGTGTCAGGGATGGTCACTGAAGCACAGTGGGACAACTGGAGTGTTGAGACTTTCCGCCCCTACGTCGATGTGGTGACAGAGGCCTTTGGCCCTCAGCGGCTAATGTTTGGCTCCGATTGGCCCGTGTGTCTCCTCGCCGGGGAATATACCGACATCCTCGGGATTGTCGAAACGCTCACCGCCGACTGGTCCTCGTCTGAGAAAGAGGCCTTCTTCTCTTTGACCGCGATCGAGGCGTATCGTCTGGAAAGCCTGTTGTCGTGAGTGTCAAACGGCAGTTCCCGCGGTGGAGCAGCATAAAACCGCTCTTGGGTTGGTCCTGGCCTCGTTTTGGCCGTCGCGACAGAGGGTTAGAACGTTCCCTGACTATCGGAGACCTTCGAGAGCTTTCTCGCAAGAGAGTTCCCAAGTCTGTTTTTGACTATGTCGAGGGGGGCTCCCTCCAAGAGCTGAGCATTGCCCGAGCAAAAGAGACGTTCTCCAAAGTGGAATTCCACACCCGTGTGTTGCAGGGTGTTTCTGAGGTGGACGTGAGCGCAAACATTTTGGGGTCTCCGACCTCAATGCCGATCATCCTTGCCCCCACGGGATATACCCGGATGATGCACTATTTGGGTGAATATGCCGTGGCGGCCTCTGCCGCCAAGCAGGACCTGATTTACACGCTCTCCACGATGGGAACCGTATCTCCTGAAGATTTGGTGGCGGCAACACCTGAAGGGCGAAAATGGTTCCAGCTCTACCTGTGGCAAAATCGTGAGCAATCTCGGGATTTTATTACCCAAGCCAAGCGCGCGGGGTTTGAAGCCCTCGTTCTCACAGTCGATACGCCCTTTAGTGGACTCAGACTTCGTGACACCAGAAATGGCCTGACCGTCCCGCCGAAAATCACGGCGAAGACCTTTCTCAATATGGCCATGAAACCCCGGTGGTGGGGAAATCTCTTGACCACCCCGCCGCTCGATTTTGCGGCCATGCGCGGGTATGACCGTTCGCTGTTCGAACTGGCGCAACTGATTTTTGACCCCACGGCCACTATGAAAGATATTCCCTGGTTGCAGGAAGAGTGGGGTGGCAAACTAATTGTAAAGGGCGTGCAAAGCGTGGAAGATGCGCTCGCCCTCAAGACATTGGGTGTCGACGCCATAGTGCTGTCCAACCACGGTGGCCGCCAGATGGATAGAGGAATTGTTCCTTTGGAACTCTTGCCTCAGGTCCGAACTGCCGTGGGAACCTCGATGGAAGTGTTCATTGACGGAGGTGTTCAAAACGCTGGCGATGCGCTTGCCGCCGTCGCCCTCGGAGCCAATGGCGTCATGATCGGGCGCCCGTATCTTTATGGGCTTATGGCCGCGGGGGAAAGCGGCGTTGATCGTATGGCCGATATCTTCAGACTGGAGATGGATAACACTTTGAAACTTATGGGTGTTCCCAGGCTTTCGGACTTAACCCCAGAGCACGCTCGTATTCGCCCCTAGCAAACCCTGGACCAACTCACCCTGCACCGACTAACACTGCACCGAAAGAGGAATGTTCGAATGAACCATATTCAGCCTCGTAACCCCAGGACCGGTTCTGCTCAGTTCGAGCCT
>CAYUJX010000120.1:2151-3488 GCA_964445125.1 uncultured Microbacteriaceae bacterium | reverse complement strand
GGCAAGCCGTCGGTGAAAAGCAAGTCTTTGGCGTAGCCCTCAGTGGTGTTGTCTGAAGAACCCATGTCGCACCTAACCTTAATCTTCCACTTGACCCTTGAGGGCGCCCACTCACGATACCGGTGCCGATGCGAACTCCTGGGATGACCTCACACACGCGTGTAGGGCGTGTCGCAGATTGTCCGTGTTAAGACTCTAGTCGCTGAACACCTTCGCGGGATAGAACACCGCGAAGCGTCATCAAGATGCCAGAAAGCTCACGGGCTTTTTCGCGAAACTCTTCACTCGAAATGCTTTGTGAGCCCGGTGTTGATGCTGAGACAGCCTGAGAAACCAAACCCATTTCACGATCAACCGCCAATCTCATGCCTCGCAAATGACGAGGTTCAATGCCAAAGCGGGAAGCGTCACAGACGGACTTCAGAATAACCAGGTCTTGCGCGAGGTAAACCTTCTTCGCCTCGAGGAGACCGGAACTCACCGCTCCATCCAAAAGACCCGGCGAAGCTCCGGAATGGTCGAGCATTTCTTGGCGGGTGTATCTCAAGCTTTCGTTCACTTTGACCGCGCCGGTCGCCTTGGCCCCGTTAGGCAACGAAGGGTTCTCCCCGGCATCCAAATCGTCAAGATACTGTTTGATGACCCGCAGCGGAAGGTAATGATCTCTCTGAACGGTCAGGACGAAACGAAGCCGCTCCACATCTAACGCAGAATAAGTGCGGTAGCCGGCCGGCGTGCGCTGGGGAGACACCAGTTGACGATCTTCCAAGAACCGAAGCTTAGACGGAGAGAGATCCGCAAACTCCGGGGTCAATTTGGCGAGAACCTGTCCGATAGAGAGAAGAGTCTGACGGGGGGACCCAGCAACTTGACGCCTGGCAGAAGCCGTCATTAAGCGATCCCGTGTCCTTCGAAATCAGCACGGGAGGCATAGAACGTCATCCGGAACTTTCCCACCTGAACTTCAGCTCCGTCGTGGAGCAACGCTTGATCAACCAGGACACCATCGAAGTAGGTGCCATTGAGGGAGCCGACATCTTTAAGCTCAAACGAGGTGTGATGGCGGACAAATTCTGCGTGCCGACGGGAGACCGTCACGTCATCGAGAAAGATGTCTGCTTCGGGGTGGCGGCCCGCCACAGTGGAATCCTGGTCAAGCAGAAAGCGTGCGCCAGCGTTGGGGCCTTTGCGCACTATGAGTAACGCAGAACCGGAAGGAAGGGCAGCGATAATCTCTTGCTCTTCCAGGGAAACACCGGATTCTAGACCTTGCAGCTTCTGCTGAAAATCTGGGCCAAATTTGACTGTCGGGTCAGGAGTGCCCGCCTGGTCAGGGC
>CAYUJX010000120.1:0-2051 GCA_964445125.1 uncultured Microbacteriaceae bacterium | reverse complement strand
GAGACGACATCTTGGATAGCCAAAGCGATGACGGTCGCGGCAATGAACAGACGATCCGCAAAAGGATCGAGAAACTGGCCAAGCTTGGTGATTTGGTTCATGTGCCTGGCGATCATGCCATCCACAAAATCTGTCAAGACCGCCGCAATCAACAGGATCAGCGCACTAACAAGTTGGTCTCGGATAACCAACACCAAGAAGATGGGGATCGACATCAGGCGAATAACGCTCACCAGGTTTGCAAGAGTAAACACTCGCGTGGTCACCTCGTACTCGCGCTTCATGTCTTCAGTGTATGAGTGAGAAACGAATTGTCAGTATTTTCCCAGCGCCCCGCGCCGGGCAATGCCCCGGATCTCGTCCTGACCGGGTTAGCCTCTGGTTATGTCTTGCATCCGCTTTAACACCACTGCCCAACGGCAACAGATGGCTACTGCTTCCTCCCGTGCGTTGGGAGACGAACCTGTGGCGTCGTTTCTTTCTCCCGAGGTTACGCAAAGCAAGATTGCCCGCATCACTCGGATGGCCTCTGACCCCCATCCCAAAATTCGTGAGAGTGCTGCCCTGTCCTACCACGCGCCGTTGGCGGTGTACGAAAAACTTGCTGTGGATGCAGATGAGGGTGTTCGCCGGTGCTTAGCGAGAAACCAGCAGGCGCCATGTGACGTTTTGCGGACGTTATCCCGCGACGCCTCAGAAACAGTTCGTGCGTTCGTTGCTATCAATTACTCTGTCCCGGAAGACGCAATGAAGTTTCTGGCGGAGGACACAAGTCCCACCGTTCAAAAGCTCGTCGCCTGGAAGGCTTCACTGAGGGACGAATCGGCACTCGTCCTCTCTTAGTCCTCAAGCCTGATGTATCGTCCCCAAGCCTGATGAACTTTTGCCGGGACAAGCGCGGAAATCGCCACGAGAGCTTTGTACCGAAGACTGGGGATTGTTATCGCCCGCCCTGCTTCGACAGCCCGAAGTGAGTTCTTCACCACGACCGGAACAGCAAGCCACAGGGCGCTGGGAAACATTCCCACCTTCATGTTCATGCGCTGGTGAAACTCGGTCCTCGTGAAACCAGGTGCCACCGCGCTCACGTGCACTCCCTGTTTTTTATAAGTGGCGTTGAGCGAGCGAGCCATGGTGAGTCCCCATGCTTTGTTCGCCGAGTAGGTGCCTCGGGCTAAATATCCCGCGACACTGGAGACGAGGATGATGCGCCCTTCTCCACGCGCAAGCATGCCGGGAAGGGCTGCTTTCATCAGCTCCATCGGTGTGCTTACGTGGATAGCAAGGTGATCGCGTTCTTCCTGCAAATCGCTCGCGGCCAAGGTGCCATGGATTCCGTACCCCGCGTTATTCACCAGCATCCGAATGGGGCACTCGGTGTCGCGAAGTCGTTTTGCCACAGCCGCCACGTCTCGAGGTTTATGCAGATCGGCGATGAGCACCTGGGCCTCCACACCCAAGGCGGACAATTCTGCGGCTAGTGCGTCCAAGCGATCACGGTTTCGGGCGACGAGGACAACGCTGTGTCCGCGCGCAGCGAGCTGGCGTGCGTATTCCGCTCCTAGCCCACTACTGGCACCGGTCACAAGGGCCCACGAAGATGACGTCATGTTCTCGAGTGTAGAGAAACGCTGGCGGCTAGCCCACGAGTTCTTCAAGAAGCGCGGTCACTCGAGCTTTGATGTCATCGCGGATTTTTCGCACCGCATCGGCGTCTTGACCGGCAGGATCTTCAAGCACCCAATCTTCGTAGCGTTTACCGGGGAAGATGGGGCAGACATCACCGCACCCCATCGTGATTACGACATCGCTGTGACGCACCGTTTCGGTCTCAAGGACCTGGGGTGTGTTAACAGAGATGTCGATTCCCTCCTCGGCCATCACCGAAACGGCCTGAGGGTTGATGTGCTCTGCTGGCTCCGAGCCAGCCGAAAACACCTTCACCTGGTCGCCGCCAAGAGCCTGTAGATACCCCGCAGCCATCTGGGATCGCCCCGCGTTGTGAACACATACAAAGAGCACGGTAGGAACTGTCATGCTTTTCTCCCTTA
>CAYUJX010000119.1:0-3670 GCA_964445125.1 uncultured Microbacteriaceae bacterium | reverse complement strand
AGGCGGGTGTTGACTACCTTCGCGTTGTTCTCACTCAGGGACTGGCTGAGTTTGCTTATCGAAATCAGTTGGAAGGCTTGCTGGAGCCCGACATCATCCTCGAAGGCGGCCCTTCCCCGAGCTGGGCTCTCGAGGACCACCTGACCCCTGATGGTGACCCACTTGTGCCCATCGGAGGCGGTAAAGATTCCGTGGTGACCATGGAGCTGCTGGCAGCGGCGCGGATGCACCCGGTCCAGTTTGCTGTCAACCCCAACGAGGTCATTTATCGTGTGGGACGCATTAAGGGCCACCCGGTGATAGCTGCCATCAGAGAGCTCGATGAGCGACTTTTGGAACTGAACGCTGAGGGCGCACTCAATGGTCACGTGCCCGTCACGGCGATTAACTCTCTCATCTCCCTTGTTCAAGCCCGCATCATCGGACTGGGTCCAGTCGTCATGTCCTTAGAAGCGTCTGCTTCTGAGGCTACGGTGGTCTGGGACGGGCACGAGGTGAACCACCAGTGGTCCAAATCCGAAGAAGCCGAGGGTTTGCTCCACGACATGATTGGCCCGCAGGCGGGCCTCTCGCCCGGGGCGTATTTCTCCCTTTTGCGCCCTTACAGCGAAATCCAGATTGCCCGCTATTTCGCTACTTTGCGGGAATATCACCCCGTCATCACCAGTTGCAATCGGGCGTTTCGCCGAGGTGTTACAGACGCGCGCTGGTGCGCCGACTGCGATAAGTGCCGTTTTATTTTCCTGATTCTGAGCCCGTTCATCCCTGGCGCAGCGCTCACCCGAATGTTTGCCGACAACCTGTTAGATAACCCCACCCAGTTGGAGGGGTATCGTGCCTTGCTGGGCTTACACGAGCACCGGCCTTTTGAATGTGTGGGCGAGCAAGCCGAGTCCATGGTGGCTCTGACATGGATCTCCACCCAAGATGAGTGGAAGAAAACCGCGGTTGTCAGAGCACTGGTGCAAGAAATTCCTGAGCTGCTTGTAGCGCATCCTGACCTGGAAGCACAGGTCTTAGGCTGCCGAGATTCGCAGGGGGAGATGCCCCACCGCTTTGCAAGCCTCGGAGGCGTTCTTGCCTAACCCAGCCTCGGGGTTGTCGGCGCTGCGCGGTCATACGGTCCTGATTGTGGGGGTGGGCCGAGAAGGAGTGGCTCTTGCGCGTGCCCTTCGCGGCCTGGACCAGCCGCCCACCTTGGTCGCACTCGATGGGGTGGACGGAGAAGCTGCTGCGGCATTTCGCGCTGAATGGGGAGTCACAATCCCCTTGCTGGTGGCAACCGACGAGCATTTCTCTGTCCCGCCCCTGATTGCCCAGGCAAGCGTCGCGGTGGTCTCTCCCGGTGTCCCCCTCACCAGTTGGCTCCACCGGTGGGTGCGAAACCTCGGGATCACGGTGACCTCTGGCAGCGCCCTTTTTGTTGCCGATCACCACGGCAGAATGGTGGGAATCACTGGTTCCAAAGGAAAATCCACTACCGCCACGCTGATTCACCTGCTCCTCGAAGCCTCCGGTGAGCAGGTAAGCCTCGGGGGCAACATGGGCATACCCCTGCAGAGCTTGGATCCTGCCGACCGCATAGTGGTGGAGCTTTCTAGCTACCAGTGCCACTACATGGAGGCGTCACCTGATGTGGTGGTGCTGAGCGCCCTTTTTCCAGAACATCTGGACTGGCACGGTTCCTCCGAGCAGTATTTTGACGACAAGCTTTCCCTGGTCGCTGCGGGGCCCAGGGTCGTCATTGCCAACGGTGATGACGACATGTTGCGCACTGAACTGACCAAGCGTTACCCGGCTCTGACGGTGGAGTGGGTCGGAGTGGGCCACTCTTGGCACCTCGAGCCCGAGGGTCAACACTCGTGGCTGTGCCATGGGTCACAGAGGCTTTTTTACACTGAAGATTCTCCTCTTTTGGGGGTTCACAATCACCGCAATATGCTTCTTGCGCTTGCCGGAGCTCACGCCACCGGTGCATTAAACGCTGATGTCATCGGATCCGTTCTGAGTGCTTTTTCCGGCTTAGGGAGCCGTTTGGAAAAGATTCCTGATTCCTCAGGCCTCGTGTTTGTGAACGATTCGCTGGCAACAAACCCTCACGCAGCGGTCGCGGGCTTGCAAGCGTGTTCGTCTCCGGGGATGGTGTGGCTCGTGGGCGGATACGACAGGGGAGTGGATTATCAGCCCCTGGTAGATCAGGTTCTTCGCTCCAGGCCCCGCCATATTCTTGGGTTACCGGGGTCTGGGGAAAAACTGGTTGGCATGTTCCGCGCGGGGCTCAAAGCCCAGGGAACTCTCGAGGGCGTTCACCTTGAGGTGGTCGCGGGGATGACTGACGCGGTCGAGAAGGCGCGCGGTCTTGCTGGCTCGGGGGACTATGTTCTGCTTTCTCCCGGTGCCCCTAGTTTTGGGCACTACCGTGATTATCAACACCGGGCCGATGAGTTTATTGCCGCCATCTCCGCCACAAAACCGAAGGACACACTATGAAGCGCGCCGACTCTCGAGCCTTTGATCAACTGCGCCCGGTGGGCATTGAGCGAGGGTGGAGCGCACAAGCAGAAGGCAGTGCGCTGATCAACTTTGGTAACACCAAAGTTCTTGCCACCGCGTCCTTCACTCCTGGTGTTCCTCGCTGGCTTTCGGGTTCTGGGCGCGGATGGGTAACCGCCGAATATGGCATGCTGCCTCGCTCCACCAATGAGCGCATGGGCCGCGAATCGGTGAAGGGGAAAATGGGCGGTCGCACCCACGAAATTTCTCGACTCATTGGTCGAAGCTTGCGCGCCATCATTGATTTGGGCGCCCTGGGAGAAAACACCATTGTGATTGACTGCGACGTTCTTCAAGCCGATGGTGGCACGAGAACGGCGGCAATTACGGGAGCTTATGTGGCGCTGGTGGATGCGGTGAGTTGGGCCAAGGCTCACGGGCACGTGGCGGAGAAAGCGGTTGCAATCCGCGATTCCCTGGCTGCTGTCAGCGTCGGCATTGTCGAAGGAATCCCGATGTTGGATCTGGCCTATGTCGAAGATGTGGAAGCAGAAACCGACATGAACGTCGTGGTGACTGGTCGAGGTTCGTTCGTGGAGGTGCAAGGAACCGCCGAGGGCGCTCCCTTTGACCGCCAAGAGCTAGACCGGCTCCTCGATTTGGCGCTGGTGGGAACAACAGAGCTTGCCAGAATTCAGCGCGAAGTCTTGGAAGGAAACTAGGTCGCCGTGAAGGTCGTCGTGGGAACCCGCAACGCTCACAAGATTGCGGAGCTCACCAGAATTCTCAGCCCCGCACTGCCGGACCTCGAACTCGTGCCAGCCCAGGGGCCTGGCCCTGAGGAAACTGGCGACAGTTTTTATGCCAACGCTCTCATCAAGGCTCGCGCGGCCCATGAAGCCACCGGCATGCCGGCAATTGCTGATGATTCGGGGATTGAGGTGGAAGCGCTTGACGGCGCCCCCGGGGTGTATTCGGCCAGGTTTGCCCCCTCAGGTCTCGACGGGGACAACACGGCATTGCTCCTGGAGAAAATGGAAGGACACGACAATCGACGGGCCGCGTTTGTCTGCGCTGCAGCGTATGTTGCCGGCGGGGCGGAGTATGTCATCGAGCGCCGTTGGGAGGGCTCTCTTGCGAGCAAACCTTCAGGCGAAGGTGGTTTTGGGTATGACCC
>CAYUJX010000118.1:0-3742 GCA_964445125.1 uncultured Microbacteriaceae bacterium | reverse complement strand
ATTTGCGCTGGGAGTCCGCAGCGAGTTTTCCTCTCGCAGAGACCACATGCAGCACAGATTCATACGTGTCATGGTCGGTTCGAATAATTGGAAGGGTGTCGTCACGGCCGGAAATCAGTTGGGAGACTCTCTCAGATAGCTCAAACCCTCCATACAGGACGAGCGCGGCAAGGCTGGGGAAGTGTTCGTTGTGATGCGCCATCAGCACGCCCACAATCGCGTCAGTCCTATCGCCCGGGACTAAGACCACGAACCCTTCCCGGAGGCGCTCGATGATGTTCTCGAGCGACATCGCGCCGACCATCACTCCCAAGGCTTCCCTCTCCAGGAGTTGCTCATCGCCCTGAAGGAGTGTCCCGCCCACGGCTGCCATAACGGAAGCGACGGTGGGAGAGACCAAAAAGGCATCCTCGGGAATAACCCCCACATGAAGGTGGGCATCAAGTGACCCGAGTTTCTCTTTAAGCTCCTGGGAGTCTTCAGCGTTGGCGCGGTTCACAATGAGGGCGACAGGGCTTGCGTGGGTGGCCCGGATTTCGGTAAGTGCCGGTTCGCTCACTCTGGTGACGTCCTCAACGCTCCTGGCCGGCAGCGACAAATCCCTCCCGGCCGACAGCGTTGGTTCCCGGCCGGTGACGACCAACACGACGGGGGCGCCTAAGTTGGCCGCAACTCTCGCGTTGAAAGAAAATTCTGTCGGATTGCCCACTCCCGTGAAGTCGGAGCCGACAATGACCACAGCCTGACACTGCGCTTCGACGGCGCGAAACTTCTCCACAATGATGCCCATGGCCGCGTCCGCGTCCTGGTGGACATCGTCGTAGGTGACCCCTACGCACTCTTCGTAAACCAAATCAACGCCATCATGATCCAGAAGCATCTGTAGGACGTAGTCAGGATCCTCCCTGGAGCGAGCGACAGGTCTAAAAACGCCTACCTTTTCCACCTTGGCGCGCAGAGCATCAAGGATTCCCAGGGCGATAGTGGATTTGCCGGAGGATCCTTCTGCAGAGGTGATGTAGATACTGGTGGCCACAACCCCAGCCTAGAACTTGCAACACAAAAAAGACCCCTCGCGCACCCACCAGAGCCCAGTTACCCTTGCTACGTTTCCGTCCTGGGGGAGTTAGCCAAGTTGGCGCCACGCGAGGAGCCAACTGCCAGCTTAGTGTTGGTTCCTAAAAGGGAAGTCCTCCTCGAAAGCTGTAAGGCCGAAGAAGTAACGCCACACACTTAGTCGCCACCGCTGGCCGTGCTTGCCGTTCGCTAAAACATTTTCGGGTCAGAAATGGTGTCCGAACGATAGTGATGATAAGACACCGAGAGCGGCCAGGTTGGTGGCGTACTTTCGTTCTTACTCGGGTTCAGCATGTCTCTGATACCAGACCCGTTTCCCCAGGTTGCGAGAAAGGTACGCTCCGGGTGGTGTGTGTAGACAAATGCACCATAAGTTTCGTATTCACTAAGCTTCAAACCCGTTAGGCCATCGTCGTCCCTGGGATCCGCGAAGCGGAGCCACGCACCCACACTCTCGGCGCCATCGGGGAAGATAGTTTGAAGAAGGTCTTTCTGCACCAATTGATGATGGGTAACAAAGGAAAGCAATGGCCTACTCGTGATGCCGAGAAACTTGTTGGCGTGTAGAAAAGGAACCTCTCTGCACTCTTGGCCGATTGATAGCGCTTGCCTCCCCAACCCGTCAACCCATACCCTTGGGAATTGCAGCACGGTGTCGGAGTCAACTACGAGAGATGCGACCGAATCAGATTGCATTACGGCAAGGATTTTGACGAGCTGCTGTGTAACCCAGCCGTTGTATCGAGGCGAGAGAACAAGTTTCTGTAGTTCTTCGACCAGACTCTCTCCCAGGACCTCTTCGTCTCGTCGAATCTCGATGTTCAGCGAGGGGTAGTCCGCGCCCACTTTCTCAAGGATTTCGTCAATAATCTCCGCGCCAGAAACAGCCCCGTCTGCAAATGTGCGATTAGGCGTGATCAAGAGGACCTTCTGGATCGGATTCTTAGAGCTTCGAACAGCTCCGGCGACGGCATGAGGAAGCATCGCCAGATCTTTTCTCACAAATGGCATGACGATGTTAATTGGGGGCGGGTTTTTCACGGACCTCAGAGGGTCCACTGGCTGGATTGCATCAAGCAATAATCGACTATTGCCAGAAATTATCCTCCCCTTCCTGGACCAGAGGTAGAAAGATTTAATCCCAAAGCGCCCCAAGGCAGGAAAATTGGAGCGCAAGAATAGTCCCTTAGCGACATCGGCTGGGAAAGAAAGTTTAGCCATGAAAAAAACATACCAGCCACTCTTCAACGGGAGTGATTTTTATTCAAGAGCGGCCTGTAATTTTCATCGCCTTTATCCGGGGATTAGCCCCAAACGCCGTTTGATTGCTTACCTCGCTTGATGAAAGCGGCGCCACACCAGAGGCTGTGAGAATGCCACAGGCCCGCGTAAATAAGCTGGCGCGAGCCTTCTGTGTGAGGGGGTCAGAGAAGTTTTCCCGACCTATCAATGACCCTGAAGTCTCTTCCTTGGTATCGGGAAACCGAGATTTCCCTCAGAAAATTGGTGACGTTTATAGCCGCTCTCGAGCTCCCGAAAATATCTACTCGTAGACGGCGAATCTGCAGATTCACCAGATAAGGACGGTTTCTGATCACCTGAGCGTGCTCAGATACATTTGAGTGCCCAGACACAAGCCCCTCGCAATTTCCAAGCAGCCAGGCATCCCGTAAGACTTGAAGTCCCAAAAGGTATGACCACTGGAGGACTGGCGACTCCATGCGGGTCAACTTTTTTGTGAGACGGGTTCGGAACGAGTCCGAAGTTAGAACCGTCTTTCCATACCTTTTACGGATCTTCTCGAGCGATTTTTCATCCTCTGAGGCGACAAAAATTGAGTCAAAGTCGACCCTTTCGAGTGCCTGGTCGACCATTGCGAAGGTTTGAAAGTTCGTGGGGGGAGCCCAATGGGACTTTGCAACCTTCATGTCCGTTCCGCGCATATGGACCCCCAGTACCCTGCCTTCTTGATTAAGAAAGTCCAACCACAGATCTATGTACGACTGCGAACGTTCAGAAAGAAAAATGGATTCGTGAAAAGTCTTTCGGTACCCAGCTTGCTCTGAATATTCAGCGATGGCAAAGGATTTCGGTCTCTGGCTGAACACGGAATAATTCCCGGACTCCAAGACCTCCCCAAGGCTTCGCTCCGAAACTTGGCTGAAATATTCCGTCCAGGAGTTTCGCGGCGTCGACGAGGTAAAAGTATTCATCGCTCGGACAGTCAAAAGATCCACTACCGGAGTCTTACCCTCCAACTTGCACCACTCAATGAAGCCCACGACGTGCCACAAGGTTGAGAACATCGCTCCACCTCCTCTGAAGAGGACGGCCTGTTCACTCATTGCGACGTCTTTCAAAAGAACCCTTCACCCCACAATCGTATAGAAAGGCCACCCTCTCACTTCACACGCAGGCAGAATTAGCACTCTGGGAAGGCCTCGCACACGAGTCTTTAGGTGTCCCGTTCTCCAAATTTGTGTCACTCAACGACGGGTTACGTCGTCTGGAGGTCACAATCTGCAAATCGTGAGGGGAAGAAAGAGAAAACTGACGTCCCGATATCCCGATAGGGTTTAGAACGCATTGTTTTGTGTTGTAGTTTGGCCGGGAGGATTCGCCTAGTGGCCTATGGCGCACGCTTGGAAAGCGTGTTGGGTGAAAG
>CAYUJX010000117.1:0-3819 GCA_964445125.1 uncultured Microbacteriaceae bacterium | reverse complement strand
TTCGGGGAAACCTGGGGTGCCCGTGAGCAGCAGAGCGTCCATCACAGGGCGACCCTTGGCAGGCCCGCGGAGTGTGACTATGATTGCCTCAGCACTCCATCGCCGGTGTACTCGCCGGCGATGCCACCCTCCGGCGGAAGAGCGATGATGACCGAACGCCCATGGCTAGCCCATTACCCCAGTGACGTAGAGCACGAGCTGAAAAAGCCACCCTTCGACCACCTTTCAGCCCTTGTTTCTGCCGCGAGCGCTCAGTGGGGCAAGAAGATTGCCTTCACGCAGGTGATGCCAAACGGCATGAACGGGTCTCTCACCTACGCGCAGGTTGAGTCTCTCTCTGATGACTTTGCTGCTTATCTTCGTGAAGAGCTCGGTTTAGCTCAGGGCGACCGGGTCGCGGTCCAGATGCCGAACTGTTTGGCCTATCCCATTGTCGCTTTTGGTGTGTTCAAGGCCGGTTGCGTACTGGTCAATACCAACCCTCTCTATACGCCCTCGGAGATGGTGCACCAGTTCTCGGATTCAGGAGCAACCGCGCTGGTCATCATTGACATGTTTGCCGATCGCTTGCCCGAGGTTTTGGGTAAGACCCAGATCAAGCACGTCGTCACCGTGCGCATCTCTGAGTACTTCTCTCCCGTCGTCCACGGCGTTATTCGCAGCGTGCAGAAGGTGTGGAGCCGCTCGCTGCCAAAAATTACGGTGAAGCACACCCCCTTTAGGGCAGCAATGGCCGCCGGTCGAAAGAAGGCCAATGCCTCAGCCGCCGCCAAGTACCTCCAAGGAATGGGTCCTGACTCACTTGCTGCACTGCAATACACCGGTGGCACCACCGGTGTATCTAAGGGAGCAATGCTTTCTCACGGGAACCTTGTGTCCAACACAGGGCAGTTGCTCTCGTTTGTGGGGAACTTCCTCCGGCCTGGTGTGGAGGTCGTGATTACAGCACTCCCGCTGTACCACATCTTTGCTTTCACGGTGAATCTGCTCGCTTTCTATCAGCGCGGGGGGCGCAACCTGCTTATTCCAAGCCCCCGTCCACCGAGCAACCTCAAGAGAGCCTTCGAGAACTACAAGGTCACCTGGGTCACCGGAGTGAACACCCTCTTCAACGCTCTGATGAACGAGCGATGGTTTAGCGAAAGTCCCCCGAAGCACCTCCGGTACTCGGCGGCTGGCGGAATGGCCCTGCAGTCCTCCGTTGCGGAGCGCTGGCGCGCTATGACCAAAACCGAGATTGTCGAGGGCTACGGCCTCACCGAGACCTCTCCCGTTCTCGCCTTCAACCCCTTTGGTGGTCTGAACAAAGATGGCACCCTTGGCGTTCCTGTGCCCTCGACCGACGTTCAGTTGCTCGATGACGCGGGCAAGCCCGTGGCAGTGGGCGAGCCGGGAGAATTGGTCTGTAAGGGCCCCCAGGTCATGCTCGGCTATTGGAATAAAGAAGCCGAGACACAGGCTGCGATGGCGGGTGGCTGGTTCCACACCGGCGATATCGCTCAGATGGACGCTGATGGGTACTTCACCATTGTTGATCGCAAGAAGGACATGATTCTGGTCAGTGGCTTCAATGTCTACCCCAACGAGGTAGAGGAACAGATTGCCGCTGTACCAGGCGTCCTCGAGGTCGGCGTCGTGGGGGTTCCCGATGACAAGAGTGGCGAGGCTGTGCGGGCCTATATTGTGGCCTCGCATCCAGTGCCCACAACCGAGAGCGTCATTGCCCAGTGCCGCGAGCACCTCTCCGCATACAAGGTGCCCAGCAGAATCGTCTTTGTCGACGAGTTGCCCAAGAGCCCCATTGGCAAGATTCTTCGCCGCCAGCTTCGCGACCAAGCGATGGCTGAATCGACCACCACGAAGGGTGCGTAACCATGATCGAGTCACTAGTTGTCTTGGCTGAAGAATCCGCAAATGCAGCCACTGTGGTCAACGAGTTCGAGCAGACACTGCTCCGGATTTTCATCCTCATCATCATGTTCGGTCTGGGTGCAGGCCTCACCCCGAAGGACTTCGGTCTTGCTATTCGTCGCCCCTGGGGTTTGGTGATTGGGTGGGTAACGCAGTTTGGCATCATGCCACTCACCGCCTTCCTTTTGGTTGTGGCGGTCCTGTTGCCCTTCACCGAGGGACCGGGTGTTGCCTTTATCGCCCTTGGCGCGCTGATTATGGGTTCGGTGCCAGCCGGCACCACGTCCAACCTCTTTACCTACTTCTCTAAAGGCAACTTGGCCCTCAGTGTCACCATGACGGTCAATTCAACGCTGTGGGCGTTTGTGATGACACCACTGATGCTGTGGATCTATTCCAACCTTCTCGACTTCGACGAGTCGGTCAGCATTGAGTTCGGCGAACTTGCCATTGTGATCGTGGGCCTCGTGATTCCGGTGGCCCTTGGTATGCTCGTGCGTCGTCTGAGTGCGAATGCTGGAGCGGTACTAGAGCTGGTGGGTGGAGTATTTGGTGTTCTCTTTATCCCCTTCCTCATTGCGATTTGGGTGCCACGTAACTGGCAGTTGCTCCTGAGCACCGAATGGCCAACCTACGTGGTGGCCATCGGTCTCGGAATTGTCGGAATTAGCATCGCGTACGCGATCGCTAAGGCAATTCGCCTGCACCCGATGAATGTCAGAACCATCGCGCTGGAGACAGGAATCCAGAACGGTCCCTTGGCGATCGCGGTGATTGTTGCGGTCTATATCGACAGCCCAGGACTCGACCAGATCCTCTTGATTCCAGCGTTGTACTCGCTGTTTATCGTGATCATCTCGACGCTTGTGACCTTCTGGTTCCGCCGGGCAAACGTTGCCGAGGAACAGAAGATTCCTAACCTGCTCTAGACGCGCTAACTTCCCTCGGTCTCTTTGACGTCCCAGAAGACGTCGTAGAGCTCTGAGGGTCGGCGCAATTGGTCATCGAGGTTTCGCACGTCATAGATGGTGAACTTTCGGGGATCTCGTTCGCCAACCCCAGAAACACCGAGGGCCCGCTCCGTGCCAGGAAAGCTAAACCCCATCATGTTCAAGACAGTCGGCAACACGCTGAAGTGATAAAACTCCGAGCGGTTGGCCTCAAGGCCCCCGGGGCGACCAAAAACGGTTATAAATCGTGCGGTGGGGCTCCAAGTCCATGGTTTCTTGGACGGCGTTGGGCATGGAAAGATGATCTCCGGTCACCACAACGACGGTGTCCTCGAGATAGCCCTTGTTGTCCATATACCGAATGAACTCGGCAATCATGTCTGAGGTGCACGCCACGATACCGGGAAGGTCTTCTGCACCGCGGCGCTCACACGTGGGGCTGAGGAGACCCTCCGGGCGGTGAGTGTCAACAGTCAGGACTGTCAGGTTAAAGGGCTGGTCCGCGGCGTGGAGTTGGTCGAGTTCTCTTTTTGCGTAGCGCAGCAGGTCATCGTCATGCAGACCCCACTTGGTGAACTCGGTTTCACCAATCGACTGCCAGTAGGGAAGACCCTTGACTGAGTTGTAGCCGTGCTCTTCAAAGAACTTGCCTTTACCGGCAAAGTTTGGGTCAGCGCCCCCGAGGAAATGATTTGGATAACCGGCATCATCCAGAATGTCACCGAGGCAGGTGATGCCTGGCATGAACGAGTCGACCCGCTCACCAATCCGGTTGATGCTCTTGAGACCCAACTGTTGGCGCACATCGAACTGGTTCTCCTCTTTGAGGAGCACCCCGCACTGGCTGGCCACTAAGCCCGCAATAGTCCAGCCGGTGCCTCGAACTTCTTCAAAATTCGGGAAGGTAACCCAGTCGCGAGTTTCATAGTCGAGAGAATCCAGAAGGTTCTCACCCCAG
>CAYUJX010000116.1:0-3822 GCA_964445125.1 uncultured Microbacteriaceae bacterium | reverse complement strand
GTGATGGTGCCATCAGCGGACCACACCATGTTGACCTGCAATGCGGCGTCCATGTCGGGGTAGTCGCTGCGGTTGTGGGCTCCTCGGCTTTCTCGACGCTCCAAAGCGCAGGCGAGCGTTGCTCGTGCTGCCAGGAGGGATGCGCGCAGGTCAAAAGCGTGTGCGAGTCCGGAGAAACCAGAAACATCGGGGTGCACGCCGATTCGAGTCTGGCGGTCATCGAGCGCGTCAAGCTGCCGTAACCCTTCGAGCAGTCCTGCCTCGTCGCGAACCACACCCCCGAAATCGGTCATGGTGTCGCGAATATCGCGTTGCAGTGCCCGCACATTCTCTTCTCCGTCAGACGCGAGAATGTCAGTGACTTCTTTCTCTGCCGCATCAATGACCTCTTGTGATCGGTGCTGGGACGTGATTCCAGCGCTGTACGCGCCGGCGGCCTCCCCCACGATTCGACCAAAGACCAGCAGCTCAATAAGCGAGTTGCCGCCAAGCCGGTTGGCACCGTGCAGTCCACTGGATGCCTCACCAATGGCATACATTCCCTCGACATCGGTGGAGTGGTCTTCTGGGCGCACCCACACCCCACCCATCGAATAGTGCGCGGTGGGCGCAATCTCAATGGCGGTGGTCGTGACATCTAAAACCTGCAGTTCGAGCATGGTTTGGTAGACGCGAGGGAGCCTCGTCATGATGGTTTCGCGCGGCAGGTGGGAAATATCCAGCAGCACGCCGCCTTTGGGAGTGCCGCGGCCTTCTTTGATTTCTGTGTATGCGGCAAGTGCGACTCTGTCTCGGGTGGAAAGCTCCATGCGCTCGGGGTCGTAGTTGACCATGAAACGCTCTCCGAGGGCGTTTCGCAACACGCCACCCTCACCCCGGGCAGCTTCGCTGATCAAGGTTCCCGCGGCGTTTTCTGGCTCGAGGATTCCACTGGGGTGAAACTGAACGAATTCGGCATCGCGAAGCCGGCCACCAGCATCCACCGCCAACTTGAACGAGTCACCGGTGTTTTCGTCTCGGCGGCTGGAGGTGCGACGCCAGATGCGGTTGTGGCCACCGGCGGCAATAATGACGGCATCAGCAATGATGGTGACCCGACTGCCGTTGCGCAGATCAAAGCCGTAGGCGCCAAATACGACGTTGTCTTTCACCAGGATGCGGGTGATGTACACCGAATCGAGGATGGGTATCTCAAGCTGGGTGGCCCGAGCGACCAGGGTGCGCTGAATTCCGAGACCCGTGTAGTCGCCCGCGAAAGCGGTGCGACGGTACTTGTGAGCGCCAAAATACCGTTGACTGATGCGCCCATCGCTTTCGCGAGCGAATTGCATTCCCCAACGCTCGAGATCCTCGATTCCCTGGCCCGCATTTTTGGTGACGATTTCTGCGGTGAGCGGGTTAGAAAGAAAGTAGCTTTCCTGGATTGTGTCTGCCGCGTGCTGCTGCCAGCTGTCTTCAGCATCCATCGTGGCAAGTGCAGCGTTGATTCCCCCCGCTGCCAGCGAGGTGTGGGCGTCGTTCTTGGGCCTCTTACCCACGGCAAGAACATCAACCCCGCGCTCGGAGAGCTCAATTGCTGCTCGTAGACCGGAACCTCCGGTGCCAATGACCAGCACAGAGGTAGAAATACGGCGACCGGACACGGTGGTGGTTGACATGCATTGAGCCTTTCGTGGGCACAGGGAGAAAGCCACAGCTACGGAGGCTCAATTTCCCACGGTAGCTGGCATTGCTGGATTTTTGCCTCTATTCGCCGATGTTGAACTCGATAATTTGCTCCACACACGGCCCATAATGTGGCGAGCATGGCCAGCGCGGCACCATTCTGTGAGCACGGTAAGCGCCGTGAACAATGGTGTTAGATAAGCGCATGGAATTTCTTTTCCTCCCTCTCTTGGGCCTCGCAGCGACTGCCGTGGTCATCGCCGTGGCGCGAAGGAAACAGCAGGGCACACAGAGTTCCCCACGGAGCCCGATGTTTGGATTTCACAGTCCGGTGTTTAGAACCCCGACAACCCAATGCCCACACTGCCTCACAGCAATCGGCTGGGAAGCGACCAAGTGTCGACACTGTGGGATGGCCACCGTCGAGGACGGTGAGGAGGACTCTTCCGAGGAAGAGGAGAAGCAGAAGGAGGAGGACAGGAAGAAGGCAAAAGCAAAGAAAACTGTTCAAATTCTTATTTTTGCGGTTATGTCTCTGATGTTTTTGTTGCTGGGTGCAATTCTTCCCCTCTGGCCATTTTTGCTTGCTGGCGGCATCATCTTTGGGATGTTAGCTTTCCTGGATTGGCGCGCTAGCAGGGGTTCCCCGGAAGAAAATTGACAGCAAGCTTCTCTGCCCTGTCACGCATGTTCCACCGGCTGCACGAACTGAGATGTCCGGACGGGGCTTCCTAAATCACCCGATCACAGTGAACAAATGTCGACAAAATCTCTGAGGCCCAGCTGTGTTTCGGCCAGCAGTGTGGGCAGATCGCCCACAGTGTCCAGGCTCGGGTCCTCCACAATGTCGAGGATTGCGCCAATTCCCGTGGTGACCTTCCCATGGGCAGTGGCGAGCTCTTCGTTGACCGGGGTGAGCGCGGTGAACTGGTCAAGAAGCTCACCCAGTTCTGTGCCGTAGGTGCCTATGGCCAGGGGATTCCCGAGCGCCAAGAGAAGAATGTCTCGCATGTCGTTCACGATGAGCCCAGACTCAGCACACACCTGAGCGGTGGAGAAAGATTCGGCCACACTCTGCGGCGAGCATCCCGCGAGAAAGAGTGAAGGAATCAGAACAAGTCCCGCAGCTGACCGTAGCTTCATAGTGAAACTCTAACTTCTGCACGTCTGCGGTGTGGACCACCGAATCGCCCCTGCAGCCTCGAGGGATAGGGCCCGATTACGCTCGGATAAGACCCTTCTTGCGTGCGCGATTATCGCGCTGATAGTTGGGAGCCAGCAGGTGAGCGCCATGTGGGGAACAGTCAGCGCCGAGCATATGACGAGCGCAAGCCACAGGCACTCGATTATGGCCCGGCCGCCGCCATGGCCGCTCGAATGCGTTCCTCCTCATCCAGTCCGGGAATGACGCAGAAAATATGATTCGGCAATCAGAGAGCACGGAGGCCCATTGCGTCCAACCCAGAATCGAATGGGCGGGGCTGCAGGACCACGCTTTCAGAAATTCCGAAGTCTCCAGCGCATTCACGCGGCAAGCGGTGGGGTAGATTCGGGCAACACAGAACAGGGAGGACCCCTCATGGGTTTTGGAGAAGCAATTAAGTCGTTTTGGGCCAACTACGCGAATTTCAAAGGACGTGCTCGCCGATCCGAGTACTGGTTTATCGCGCTCTTTCTCTTTCTCACCAACCTGGCAGCAGCAGTCATTGACTTTGTACTACTGGGTAGTGACATCGATCGTTTTATCGCCAATGGGGGCGGCGGTTTGGTAGGTCTTGTCTGGCTACTCGCCACAGTCCTGCCTGCGCTATCCGTGCTGGTTCGACGACTTCACGACACCGGCAGAAGTGGGTGGTGGGTACTGATAGGTCTTGTTCCTTTCGCTGGTGGAATCGTCTTATTCATCTTCAGTGTCTTCGACACTTTCCCCGGTGAAAACACATACGGACCTTCGCCGAAGCTTGGGGCAACAGAGTAGGGGCGATGGTCGTTCTGACCCAGAAACGCCAGCCGACGGATTATGAGTTCGATGCCTAGGTATTAGCTGGTGTTAGAAGGTGTTAGCTGACGTTGCGGATACCAGTAAACAGGTGAGGTTTGGCGTGGATGGTGTTGGAGTGTGCGAGACGGTGATGTGCACTTAATGTGCACGCTCCG
>CAYUJX010000115.1:0-3860 GCA_964445125.1 uncultured Microbacteriaceae bacterium | reverse complement strand
CGGTCGTTGCTTTAGAGTCCACAATCATCTCCCACGGTCTTCCCCGGGGCCAGAATCTCGATGCTGCCAGAGGGTGGGAACACCAAGTTCGCGAAGCTGGCGCCACGCCTGCAACCGTGGCTGTTATTGACGGTGTGCCCAAAGTGGGGCTCACAGACGAGGAATTACAACGTATTGCCGGAGAAGACATCCCCAAGGCCAGCGTGAGAGATCTGCCGGTCGTGATGGGGCTCGGCAGGTCCGGGGCTACCACGGTTGCCTCTACCGCCTTCCTTGCGAACCTCGCGGGAGTCCGAGTGTTTGCTACGGGCGGCCTCGGCGGAGTGCACCGCGGCGCAAGCGACACCTTTGACGAATCCGCTGATGTTCCCATCCTTTCGGTCACCCCCATTACGGTAGTGTCCGCTGGAGTTAAATCCATTTTGGATATCGGAGCGACCCTTGAGCGTTTCGAGACCTCCAGCGTCGCTGTGGTGGGCTACCGCACCTCGAAGTTCCCCGCGTTTTGGTTGCGAGAAAGTCTCTATGACCTTGAATGGAGGGCGGAGAGCCCCGAAGAGATTGCCGACATTATGGCTGCGCGAGATGACTTGGAGCAGCGTGGCGGCATTCTCGTGGCCAACCCGGTCCCCGAGGGCAAACAGTGGGACCCGGTAAGCCACGATGAGATCCTTGGCTCAGCCCTGAGTGCGGCGCACGATGAGGGCATTCGGGGTAATGACGTGACACCGTTCCTCTTGGCCTACGTCCTTGAACGTTCCGGGGGGGAAAGTCTCCGCGTGAATCTTGACTTGGTGACCAACAACGTCGCGCTTGCCGCAGAGATTGCTAAGGCGTGGTCGACAAAGTCACGATGACCCGCTCGTCACGGGTTGTCGTTGTGGGAGACGTCATGGACGATGTGATTGCCGCAATCGAAGAGCCCATGCGAACGAACACGGACACGCCGGCGAGAATTAAGCGAAGCTCGGGTGGCTCCGCGGCAAATACGGCTGTGTGGCTGGGACGACAAGGGGTCTCCGTGGACTTTTTTGGCCAAGTGGGTGTTCGCGATCTCGCCCGGTATGGGCAGGAGTTCACCGATGCCGGGGTGGAGGCTCACCTCTCGGGCGACGAGGTCCTCGCCACGGGATCCCTTGTCATTGTTGCTCGGGGGGAGGATCGGTCCATGCTCACCGATCGCGGTGCCAACGTTTCTTTGAACCCCGCCGTCGTTACCGAGGACATTCTTTCTCGGGCCTCGGCACTTCACCTGACGGGGTACAGCTTTTTTCACCATGACAATCCAGCCGCCATGTCCGGCCTGATTACCCGAGCCATCGATGCGGGCCTCGACGTCATGGTCGATGCTTCGTCTTCAGGGTTTCTTTCCGACTTTGGTATTGAGACCTTTTTGGCCCTCATCGCCCAGGCTTCCATCCTGCGGTGCAACGAGGATGAAGCGCTGTTGCTCACCGGTGCTCGCACCTCAAAAGAGGCGTTGGCGATGCTGGCTCTTCGTTTTCCCCGTGTCATTATTACCCGCGGTGCGCGAGGCTCCCTGGTCTGGGAAGACGGGGGAGCTCACGATATCCCCGCCCATGTTGTTGCTCACATCCTTGATGCCACGGGAGCGGGGGACGCTTTCAACGCCGGAATTCTTTCGGGTTTCGCCCGAGGAGAAAGCGTCTGCGCCGCAGCTGTGGGGGCTTCTGAATTAGCGGCGCAGTGCGTTACTCACTTAGGCGCAAGGCCTTAAGCTCCTGGAAAGCCGCCAATGCTCGATCTCGGCTCGCTTTCATATCCACAATCGGCTCCGTGGGATAGTCCAGCGGATTATCGCCTAGCCACTTGGTGATGTAGACACGGTCCGGGTCAAATTTATCTGCCTGCAGGAAAGGGTTGAAGACCCTAAAATACGGGGCAGCGTCTGCTCCGCTGCCGGCAACCCATTGCCAGCTGGCGGGGTTGTTCGCCTCATCGGCATCGACCAGGGTGTCCCAAAACCATGCTTCACCGATCCGCCAATCCACCAGCATGTTCTTGATCAAAAACGATGCGGTGACCATGCGCACTCGGTTATGCATGTAACCGGTGTTCCATAGCTCCCGCATTCCTGCGTCCACGAGTGGCACCCCCGTGGCACCGGTTTGCCAGGCTGCAAGCATTTCTGGTTCTGGTTGCTGCCAGGGGAACAGGTCAAATTCTGCGCGGAAGTTCGTCTTGTGGAGGTCAGTGTGGTGGAAGAGGATGTTGTACGAAAACTCGCGCCACCCCACCTCGGAGAGAAACTTCGCCTTGTTCTTCGATGCGCCATCAGGTAGCCCACGTTCCACGGCGTCCCAAATGATGTGCGGACTGATTTCGCCAAAGCGCAGATGGGGGCTGAGCCTAGAGGTCGACTCGACCCCTGGTTCATCCCTTCGGTGGTAGCTAACCAAAGTGTTTTCCACAAAGCCCTCAAGGCGGCGAGTGGCGCCACGTTCACCGGGTGTCCATATTTCTTCCAACCCCGCGGACCATTCCGGCAAGGCGGGCAGCAGATCCCAGCTGTCTGCTTCGTCGCTCGCGACCCGGGGGAGACATTCAAGGGAATCCGGTTCCACCAGCGGTTGCCTGGGGGGCGCCGAAGCAAGACAGGCGCGCAAAAGGGAGTAAAAACTCGAAAAGGGTTGCCGTCCCCTGTGCGGATTGTCCACGGTTCAAAAAGGAGATTTCCCGCAAAACTGTGACACTCGACACCGCCCGCGCGAAGCTCCTCTTTCAGGGTCGTGTCGTTCTCGCGGGCGCCACCGTAGCGACGGTTCCAGAAAACCCCGCCAGCCTGGTGAGTGGCGACCAGCTCGCGAATGATGTCTCCTCCCACCCCTTGGCGAAGAGTGAGGGTCCCACCGCGCGCCGCGATGTCGCCTTTCAGTGCGGCGAGGGAGTGGTGAAGCCACCACTTTGTGGCCCTGCCAAGGGGCCTCATTCCAGGAGAAACTTCATCGTGAATATACACAATGATGAGGGGTTCGCCTCGGCCAAGCGCGGCGTCTAGTGCGGGGTTGTCTCTCAGGCGCAGGTCGTTGCGCAGCCAGACAATACTGGGGCTATGGCTCATGTCCCCAGCGTAGGGGGCCGGCCTGAACGTGGTTGGAGACGGCGATAAGGGCCGGCTACTGAGGCGAGTAACCGGCCCTATGCCACGCACCAAAGGTGCTTCTGCAATCACATGTTCGAGAGCCGTCACAGCAACAACCTTCGACGGCCCCACTATATAACAGAACGGTAACGGTGTCGAGCGTCGGCTAAATCATGTCAGGCGAGGGGGAAACTCCGTAGGTGATGGTGACATCGGCGTGACGATCAAAGCGATACCCGACCCCGCGAACCGTTCGAACGATGTTGTCAAAACGTTCCAGTTTGGACCGAAGTCGTCGCACATGGACATCGATTGTTCTGACGCTGGGAGTTTCCTCTTCGCCCGCAAGCCACAAAGCGTCGATGATGACCTCGCGCTGAACGGTGTTCCCCTCTCGCAAGACCAAGAACTGCAGCATCTCAAACTCTTTGAAGGTCAGGGCAGCCAGGTGATCGTCGATAATCACCCGTTTACGAGAGATATCGATGACGACCCCGGTGGTCGCAACGGGCGCAGTGGGCTTTAGCTGCTGGAGGGCGAGCGGGTCGTGAAGCGCCATGCGCACAATATCTAAATCTTTGCCCCCTGCTCCCTTGGGAGCGAGCGCTATAGCGGCATGGGTCTCGGATCCTGGAACAAACACTTGCACGGAGGCTTTGAGCTGGGTGACGATGTGGTGCAAGCTGTGGCCTGCAGCGAGGGCATCTTTTTCACTGATGCCGACATATAGCGCGAACCCTCGAGGTTCGCTGGTGGA
>CAYUJX010000114.1:0-3971 GCA_964445125.1 uncultured Microbacteriaceae bacterium | reverse complement strand
AAAGCCCGGGCTTTGCGCTGTTGGAACGCGGGATGCAGCTCGACCTGGTTGACGGCGGGAATCGTACTTCCTGCGTCGAGGATTTTCTCCAAGTGTCCAGGTTCAAAGTTCGACACCCCAATAGCTTTGGTACTACCGCCAGCGACCATGCCTTCGAGAAGCAGCCAGGTCTCCACGTATTTTTCCCTCAGTGGTGCCGGCCAGTGAATGAGGTACAGGTCGACATAGTCCAGACCTAATAGCTCCAAGCTCGTTGTCAGAGCATTTTCTGTGGAGTCTGTGCCCTGGTCGACATTCCACAGCTTCGTGGTCACAAAAAGTTCATCGCGAGCAATTCCGCTTTTCGCTATCGCCCGGCCTACCGCTGCCTCGTTGCGATAAATCATGGCGGTGTCGATGTGGCGATACCCGAGCTCAAGTGCGTCGAGGACGACGCGCTCGCATTCGTCGTCGTCCACCTTGAAGACGCCCAGGCCTAACTGGGGGATCTGATCCCCCGTGTTCAAAGTGAGGCTGAGCTGACCGCTAGGAGTTTTCATATGTTCATCCTTACACGGGTGGGGGAACAAAGTGCAGGGGGAGGAGACGCCGTCGCTGTCTCCTCCCCCTGCACTGGCTAAATGCTACTGAGTATCTGTCCTACCGAGAAGAGGTTGCGTTGACCTCGTACGAGGTGTTGGTCGACTCAAAGAAGTTCACCAACTGCAAGGTGTCATTCGCCGTAGCCATCCACTTTGCGGGGTTAGACACGTTGTAATGTGCCGCAAGTCCGAGCTCTTCCAGACGACGGTCTGCAAGGTACTGGACATACTGGTTCACATAGGACGCGTTGAGACCAAGGATACCCTTGGGGAACATCGCCTTGTTGTACTCACACTCGAGCTCAACCGAATCGGTAATCATCTTCGTAACCTCAGTCACGAAGTCCTCGGTGCAAATCTCAGGGTTCTCTTCGAGGACGGTGAGAATCAAGTTCATACCAAACTTGAGGTGCAAACTCTCGTCTCTTACCACCCAATCAATGAGTGAGCCGAAGTTGCGCAACAGGTTACGCTGACGGAAGGAGAGCGCCACCAGGAAGCCTGAGTAGAACCAGGTGCCCTCGAGGATAACGTTGTACGCAACCAGGTTACGGACGAAGTCTTGCTTGCCTTCGACGGTCTCGATGTCGAGGTCCGCCTCCATCATGCGCTTGATGTACTTAGAGGTGAAAGCCTCTTTAGCGATGATTGTTGGCTCTTCGACGTGCTGACCGTAAGCTGCTTCACGGTCGATGGGGAAAGTTTCGAGGACATACTCGAAGCTCATGCAGTGGTTGGCTTCTTCCCACATCTGCTTGGCGAGGAACAAGTGCGCCTCAGCTGCATTGATGTACGGATACACTCCCATCGCGAGAGCTTTATTCACGAGCAACTCACTGGGGTTGAAGTAGCTCATCAGGAACGTAATAGCGTGCCGTTCCTCTGGGGTCATCTTCTTGAAGTCAGCGATGTCTTCACCGAGCTGGACCTCATTCGGGAACCATGTATTGGCTACAGCCTGGTTGTACAGGTCCATGGCCCACTGGTACTTGACTGGCTTCAGGAGAAGACCATCTTCTAAGGACTTACCGAGAATTCCCATTATTTACTCCTTAATTTGTAGGTTGTTATGACTGTTGAAGAATTACTGGCAGCTGTCGCACCGCAACAAATCCATGGGGTCCACGGGGACGGCGTAGCCATCGATGGTCGCGGTGCCCTCAGCGCTGGGGTTCATTATTCGCCCGCTTTGGCAGCGCCGCCGAAGCCGAAGCCCTTTTTAGGTGCAGCACTCGCCGCTACTACAGGTGTGCTTGACCCTGTCGTGGCGCCAAACCCTTTCCTGGGTGCGGAGGAGCCTTGAGCGTTGATTTGCTCGGCCTTATTCACCTTGACCGTGGACTGCTCCGCCGTATGTCGTGGCTTCATGTGTAGGTAATAGGTGGTTTTCACACCGCGCTTCCACGCACCCATGTAGATCGACATGAGGTCATCCATGTCGCGCGTATCCAGGTACATGTTGCGACTAATGGCCTGATCAATCCACTTTTGTGCCCGAGCAGCAACTTCCAAAAACGAATACGGCGAAAGCTGGAAGCTGGTCTTGAAGGTGTCCTTCAGTGCCTGCGGGATGGACTCAATGTTTTGGATGTCGCCTTGGCTCCGAAGAATATCTTCGCGGGTGGACTCCCAGAGGCCGCGCTCACGCAGAGCTTCGACGAGGTTGCGGTTGATTTCCAAAAACTTGCCGGAACTAGTGGACCGGCTAAAAATCTGGGAGAACTGAGGGTCAAGCCCCGGTGTTGTCCCTGCAACCAACCCGATTGAGGCAGTGGGGGCAATCGCCATCAAGGTTGCGTTTCGCATGCCACCCTTGACCTTCACGCGCAGGCGGTCCCAATCCAAACGCGTGGTGCGGTTTACCTCAATGGGGACCCCGCGATCGGCTTCGGTGAGGTCCACAGTGTCCAGCGGCACAATCCCCTGAGACCAGCGGGAACCTTCGAAGTTGGGGTAGGAACCGCGTTCTTGGGCTAAGTTCGCCGATTCGTCGATGGCCGCGTACGACACGTGTTCCATGATTTCGTCGATTAGGTCATACGACTCTTCGCTTTCATAGCTGTAGCCAAAGCGCTCAATGACATCGGTGAAGCCCATCACGCCCAAACCAACGGCGCGGTTTTGTTCATTGGAGTAGTCAGCTTCCGCCACGCTGGAGCGCGTGATGTCGATGAGGTTGTCCAACTGACGCACGGCGATACGGGCACTTTCCTCGATTTTGGCCCAGTCCATCGCTCCATCCACCACGTGCTGCGAAAGGTTGATGGAGGCGAGGTTGCACACCGAGACGTTGTCCACATCTTGAGGCAGGCAAATCTCCGTGCACAGGTTGGAGAGGTGAATGGTGCCCGAGTTGTTGTTTAGCGCTCGGTTATTGATGGTGTCTTTCCAGGTCAGCCACGGGTGACTGGTGCCCTGAAGAGAAATCAGAATAGCTTTGAACTGCTCTCTCGCGCCGATTTTTTTGAACATGTTGAGCGTGCCTGCTTCGGCCATTTCGACATATTCGGCGTACCGCTTGGAGAAAGCTGAGCCGTACAGTTCGTTAAGGTCTTGAACCTCAAGCGGGTCAAAAAGGTACCAGGGCTCGTCGTTTTCGACGCGCTTCATGAATTCGTCTGAGATCCACACCGCGGTGTTGGCGGTGCGGGTGCGCCGGTAGGGGTCGCCGGAGTTTTGACGTAGGTCAAGGAACTCAGGAAAGTCCATGTGCCAGTTCTCTATGTAAAAGCACAACGCACCAAACTTCTTGCCTCCACGACTCACCGCACGCAACACCGAGTCAATGGTGTGCATGAAAGGAATGGGTCCCGTGGACGAGGTGTTATTCGAGCGGATAGGGGAACCCTGGGCGCGAAGTTTGGTCACGGCAAGACCGATGCCCCCGGTGCCTTTGGTCAGCCACATCACATCGCGAGTGGTTTTTGCGATGTGCTCGATGTCGTCTTGCATTTCCATGACGAAGCAGTTGGCCAGCTGAGGGTAGCTGGTGCCGCCATTGACCAACGTCGATCCGGCAGCCAAATATTCGAGCTTCGACATTTTTTCGTAGAACGTCAGAGCGTGAGCTGTGGGGTCCTGCTCGTTGAGTGAAAGACCCATGGCGATGCGCATCCAGAAGTACTGGGGAACCTCAAGAGGGTCGCCGTTGCGACCTTTGATGCCGTAGCGGTTGTTCAAGGTGACCACACCGATGTACTTCAGCAGACCATCGCGAGTGGGCTCAAGCGCCTGCGCGAGACGATCAAAATCGAACATCTGGACGAGGCGCTCGTCGAGCAGACCCTCGTCCACACCGCGATGCACGTTCTCTGCGAAATGCTGAGCATGGAGAGCTTTAAGTTCTTCGGGGGATTCGTAGTCACCGAGGACGCGCTTGTAAATGGTCTT
>CAYUJX010000113.1:0-3980 GCA_964445125.1 uncultured Microbacteriaceae bacterium | reverse complement strand
GACATGGCCAAACGGCCGATCATCCAGATGAATGCGGAGTTCACACGGATCAAGCCCGCAGCCCTGTCCCGGAACATCCTCGCGCTGACCGGCGAGCTTGAAACCCTCGCCCTGGCCAAGAAACCCGCCGCGGTCAAACCGGACGTAAACCGGGCCTTCGTCCAGTGATCCCCGCGGAGGTTCTCAGTTGAGGCAATGAATCATCTTCCCGGAGGTATTGACAGAGGCAATGGGCAATGTCGAAACGAGACCTCGGTGGTGCCCAACACCGCTCACCACGATCGCGGCACGCGAATACGCGCATCCACTCAGCGGAACGTGACCCCAAGAGGCGCAGCAAGTTGTTGTCAGCAGGCCACGACGCTGGTCAAATCCCCAATGTTTAGTAGGAGTGAACGCTTCCAAGGGCACCGAGACGCCAGGGGCAAGGTGCCGGAGCAACAACGATGGGAAAGGCGGATGGTGTCCGCCCTCGCCGAGGTCGGCTCGATTGTCTCGGCCGGGTAGTACTTGCTCCGGTAATCCATCAGTAAAGGAATACCAACGGGGCTGCGGGCGGCGGGACCTGCCCGCACGGTCAGCGCCCCGATAGGTGAGCGCTTTCTTCTTCGTCACCGCCTGCCGTTGCTTCATTGGTAGCTCCATAGAAACGGGCGTAACCCATATCCGATGCGATCCTGTGAAACCACGCCGAAGCGGAGGTTTTTATCTGAGGCAACGTATAGGGCTACGCGGAGGTTTCTCATGAGTCAACGCGCACTGTTGCTTGTAAAGTTGTATCAGTGTACACTTTTCAAGTATGAAGATGGCAGATATTGACCTAGCCCTCGGGGAAATCTCCGCAGGTCAGTGGGGCATGCTCACTGCCACCCAGGCTCGCGCCCGAGGCATTAATCGCTCCAATCTCGCTCACAGGGAGGGGGACGGCCGCCTGGAGCGTCTCGCTCACGGCGTCTACCGCCAGGCTGGTTCGCCGTCGCTTCCTCTGGATGATCTCCGCGCCGCCTGGCTCTCGACGAATCCGGCGAAGCTCGCACACGAGCGCACAGCAGACCCTGACGTCATTGTCGGCTCCGCCGCGGGTGCTCTCGTTCACCGAATCGGCGGCATCGACCCCCTTCCCTACCGACTGATCACCCGCGACCGTCGTCAGACGCAACGGCAGGAGATTGCCTACAGCCAGCGACCCGTCCGAGGGGAAGATGTCACGGTTCGCGACGGGCTGCCGGTGACGACGGTCGAGCGCACGATTGCCGACCTGCTCCGCGACTACGGGGACATCTCCCTGGTAGCAGACGCCCTCCGTGATGCGACGCGAATGGATCGTGAGCTCGACGAGGGGCGTCTCGCTCACCTTCTCGCGCCCCTCGCGCAGCGCTATGGTCACCCCGAGGGGCGCGGGGATACGCTCCTAGACCAGCTCCTCGCTGTGGCTGAGCGTGACGCTGCATCCCGAGCGCTCGAGGCGCTCCAGAACCCAGTCCTGGCCGCGAGCATCACGCAGATGCTTGTCAACCAACAGGCAGCAATGAACGACGCCCTGAAGCCGATTATGGAAACCATGCTTAAGAGCATGCCCACCATGACGATGCCCGTCCCGCCAATCCTGCCTCCGGGGATCATGAACCTGCCGTCCCTTAACCTCACGATGCCGAGCGTGCTTAGCGCTCAACTCCAGGCCACCGCTAGCCAAGTGATTCGCGCTGCGGGTGTCGACGATGCAATTCAGCGAATTCTTGAGCCAACGCGCCAGATGATTGCGGCAGCGAATCCATCGTGGCTAAAGGTCGTGCAGGCCGAGGCGCAGAAGGACGCGGCGGCGGCGCAAGCGATTACCGAGATGGCCATCCCTGCCAAGCTGGAGGCCGAGGATGAGTCCCCATGAGTGACTTCCCCAATGGTCGAGCGATGGCCAACGCCATTAAGCTGGCCGCCCAAAAGTCAGCCGGAGGCAGAGGAACCGTCGATGTTAAGCGAAACGTCGATCAAGCCTATTACGACCGGTTCCTGTGTCGTATTTTCTCAGAGCAGGAGGGACCCTTCCTGCTCAAGGGCGGCACCCGTATGCTCGCGGCGGTCCCAAACGGCCGGGCGACCCGGGACGTCGATCTGGAGGCGCGCGGGGACACGCTCGACGTGGCCATTGCGAACCTGAAACGCCTAGCCGCGGTCGATCTGGGCGACTTCCTCCTCTTCACTTACACGGGACATCGCGCGGCAGGCGGGGCGAACCAGCCCAACGTCGAGGCGGCCGCGGTGAAGTTTGATGTCACGATCGTGGGCGTCGGGCGGCAGAGCCCTCTTGGGGTGGATCTTGCCATGCATCGGCGACCAAGTGCACCTGTAGTCAAAAGTGCTCCCGCTTTCCGTCTCGACATTCCAGAATTCCAGACCTTCGAGTATGCGATGATCGCCATCGAAGATCAGATTGCCGACAAGGTATGCGCCATCATGTCCGGCTACGGCGCCGGCGGCAAAGGCTCGTCCCGCGCGAAGGACCTTGTGGACATCGTCATCTTGGCCCTGCACCAAGAGATCGATGCCGCCTACCTCTACCGGGCTATCCGCACGGAAGCAACAAACCGCGACCTACCGTTGTTCACTTCGGTCACTATCCCGGAAGCAATTCAGGCCGGCTATGGAAAACTCGCGTCCACCGTCAAGCCGATCGATGGCTTTCGGACCTGGGAAGAAGCAGCGAGCCTCGTCGAGGAAGTCATCGAACCCGTCCTGAGCGGGAGCGTCGGCGAGGGACGCTGGAGTCCCGAACAACGGACATGGTTGCCAAGGCTGGCGTAGCAAAGGACAAGGCCCATGAACTGTTATCGATCTTGGCCCTACGTTTCAGGGTTGAACTCTGGGAGGGCGCCGCGATGCTGGCAGTCAAGCTCAAAGCGGAATGTATTCCAACGCCAGAAGGAAGCGTGTCCAGACGTCAGGCTTGGGGTGTGGCCTGTCGCTGCTCGCTGTCATGTGGACCTACGTGGCGGGCGCTACCCGCCGCGGGCGCCGGCCCTGCGGTTTCACGGGCTGGCGCATCTGATCTAAACGAATCTAAAAACACTAAAGGACTCTAAAGGATGGTGCTAGGGCGGGTGCATGTCGAACCCGTTCCATGCAAGCTTTGGAGTCAGTCCGCCGTTGCTGGTCGGCCGCGATGGCTTGCTCGAAGACTTTGTCGAGGCGCTAGAGGACGGCCCGGGCCGTCCGGCCGCGCGACCCTATACACCGGGGCACGCGGCTCCGGAAAGACCGTCATGCTCAACGCGGTCGAAGACCGCGCGAAGGAGCGCGGCTGGCTGGTCAACACCGAGGAACAAGCCGGACGCTACCAGGCCTGGTTCGACAACGCCCGACGGCTCCGAGAAGCCATCACCCAACTCGAAGCCACATCCCTACGCACACTCCAAGACACCGAAGGCTGGCAGCCCAAAATCAGGGACAACTAATTGCCGAGATATCCCCCCGCAGAAGTGCGGAACGTCAGCCCTAGGTGGCGGTGGCATGTTTAGTTCACCAGCGGACTTGGTTGCCATGCTCACCGCGTTTGCCGCGCAGTCACCGAATCACAAGAAAGTCCTCCGCGAGAAACTCGTCACAACAAGTCAGAAAGTGTTCAGTCCACGCGCTGTGGTCGCAGCATATGACAAGGTATACGCGAGATAACTCTCGCTTCGACACTCCCAAAGGATGTTCTCATGACCAAGACTGTGCTCGTCACCGGTGCGGCCGGCTTCATCGGCTCCGCCGTGGCAACAGCTCTCAGCGCTCAAGGCGACCGAGTGATTGCCGTCGATGCGCTGCTCGCTGGGCTGTACCCCAAGGATGAAAAGGTAGAGCGTTATCGGGTTCTTGGCTCATTGCCGGGGGTAGAGACCTACGAATTGGACCTGCGCACGGATAGTCTTTCCATACTTCCCGCCGAGATCACTCACGTCATCAATGAGGCGGCCATGCCGGGGCTAGGGCTGAGTTGGCAG
>CAYUJX010000112.1:0-3999 GCA_964445125.1 uncultured Microbacteriaceae bacterium | reverse complement strand
TTGCGGGCGAGTCAATAGTTGCTCGTGTGAACACGGTGTACCAGAACATCTGCTGAGCGGTATTGCCCTCACCGACGACGGTTGCGGACTCATCAAAGTTGATGTTCTGAGCGCCGGGAGGCGCATATTCGAACCAGTCAAGGTACTTCTGCACGGCGTAAACCGAAGCAGGACCGTTGGTGTCTCCACCACGGGTTACCGAGGAGCCGACGGGAGAACAGTTCTCTACACGGATACCCCACTCGTCAACGGGGATACCGTTAGGAGTGCGATCGCCAGTCTCTGGGTCGAAAACGGTGTCACCGTTACCGGCCATGGAGAGCCATGCGTCCGTGAAGCGCCATCCGAGCGAGAAGTGCTTTGCGCCATAGTCCATGTGTCCATAGACCTTCTCGCCATCGATGGTGCCATCGCCGTTTACCTGCGTGGAGAAGAACACCGCAATGTCTTCATACGCGGACCAGTTGACAGGAACTCCAAGGTCGTAACCATAGAGATCCTTGAACTGGGCTTGGATGTCAGCGTCGGAGAACCAGTCGTAGCGGAACCAGTAAAGGTTCGCGAACTGCTGGTCAGGGAGCTGGTAGATGACGCCATCAGAACCTGTGCCAAAGCTCAGTCCGATGAAGTCGTCAAGATCCAATGTCGGCAGTGTCGGAGATGATTCCAACAACGTGCTGATCGGATAGATGTAGTCCCCACGCTGGTGACCACCGATGGAGTCGGTGTCGTTGACGAAGCCGTCATACACAGAGGTACGGGTTTGAATTTCCGTAGAGATAACCTCCATCACATCGCCCTCACCCATGAGTGAATGGGTGACATTGATACCGGTCAAATCAGAGAAGACTGCTGCAAGAGTCTCTGACTCGAAGGCATGGGCGGGGATGTTTTCCGAGAGAACATTGACGTCAAGACCCTGGAACGGTTCGGCTGCATCGACGAACCACATGAGTTCTTCCATTTGCTCTTCTTGGGTCAGAACACTTTCCTGGAAATACAGGTCAATGAACTGTGCGGCTTTCTCCTCAGCGGTACCCTCCAGAGCGGGAACGGTCGAACCAGTGTCCGCGTCCCCTTCTCCAGTTGCACCTGCGCAGGCAGACAGCGTAAGCGCTGCTACCGCGGAGAGAGCCACAATGTTGCGCGTTCTTTTCAGAACGGTCATTGTGCTCATTTCTTACCTTTCGGTTGTGTCAAAGAGCAACTGCTAGGCTCGTTGACTGCTGTGACGGAAAACTTGAGAGTCTCAAGTTTCCTTTTTTGGGGGGGTGCTTGTGGGCGCCTCCCCAAAACCTTTTCTAACCCCATTTCAGAACCACCGCCGAGACACTGGCTGCTACACCGGCACTGACCAACGCACTCGGGATAGAAAACGCGAAAGATAGGACCATTAATAGGGCGAAGATGACGAGGGCAATGTAGAGCCGGTCGCCTCGATCGGTCACAATGCGAAGAAAACCTTTGCGTAACACCGGAGTTCGGTAGTGACCCCAGATTGTCATCCCCGCGATCATCACGAAAATGCCGCCGAACGCGATGGCGACCGGAATCGTCCAATACATCCACGAAAACATGGTTTACACCCTTCCCAGGGCAAAGCCCTTAGCGATGTAGTTTCGAACAAACCAAATCACAATCACTCCGGGGATAATCGCAATCACTCCTGCGGCGGAGAGCAAAGCCCAGTCAAGGCCGGTTGCCGATGATGTCGTAGCCATTTGCACGGCCAGCGGCATCGCATTGGGCCCGGTCAGAGTTCGTGCAATCAGCAACTCCACCCAGCTGAACATGAAAGCAAAGAATGCCGTCACGCCGATTCCGGCACGGATCATGGGAATAAAGACCGTGATGAAGAAGCGGCCGAAAGAGTAGCCGTCAATTTCGGCCATCTCATCAAGTTGTCGAGGAACCCCCGACATGAAACCTTCCAGAATCCACACCGCAAGGGGAACGTTGAACAGCATGTGGGCAAGTGCCACTGCGTAGTTGGTGTCAAAAAGACCTAACGCTTGATACATCTGGAAGAAGGGCAGGAGGAACACTGCTGCTGGGGCCATTCTGTTGGTCAGGAGCCAGAAAAACAGGTGCTTATCACCCGAGAAGGTAAAGCGGCTAAACGCATAGGCCGCAGGGAGCGCCACCGCAACGGAGAGCACCATGTTCATCGTCGTGTAGCTCAGGGAGTTGATTAATGCGCCGTACCAGAGGGGATCGTTGAAAAATTCAGCGTAGGCCCGGAAGGAAATCCGGGACGGAATGATTTCAAATACCGACAGAATGTCCTCGTTATAGCGCACCGACATGGACATCAACCACAACAGTGGGATGGACCACACCGCCATAATCAGCCAAAAAACCCAGCTCCTCCAGTCAAAATATGAGCCGACTTTGGCGATTCTAGTAATGCTGATTGCTTGAGTGGTCATCGAGAACCTCCTATTGCCCGTGCAACATCGTCACGCGCGGATTCGGCAGTGCGATTGCGTTTCTTCGTCGCCCCGGGACGCTCGTCGAGCGTCAGAACGGTAAAGAAGATGAAGGAGAAGATTTGGATAACGAGGAAGTAAATCAAAGAGAACGCCGCCGCTTTCCCCAAATCGAACTGGATGACAGCTATCACCACAAGCAAGATACTCATCACCTCGGTGGAGGTTCCCGGCCCTCCCCCCGTTAGAATGTAGGGCTCGGCGTAGATCATGAAGGAGTCCATGAACCGCAACAGAAGAGCAATCATCAAGACCCGGCGAAGTTTGGGTAACTCTACGAACCTAAATACCGACATGGCAGAAGCCCCATCTATGGAGGCGGCCTGGTAGTACGCATCCGGTATAGCTCGAAGCCCCGCATACACCAGCAACGCGACCAGCGGAGTCCAGTGCCAGACATCCATCAACACCATGGTGAACCAGGCATCAGCGGGAGTATTTCCGATATCGAATTCGCGGAACTGGTTAATAGCCACACCCAAGAGCCCCACGTCAGGCCTCGCAAGCACCCGCCAGGTGGTTCCCACGACGTTCCACGGAATTATCAAGGGGATGGCGACGATGACCAGTGCTGCGGCGGCCTTCCAGCCATGTCGTGGCATGAGCTTGGCGATGATTATCCCTAAAGGAATCTCGATAGCGAGAATTTGTGTGGAAAACACCAAGTTCCGTTGAAAGGCGGCGATGATTGCAGGATCTGTGGCAATCTGGCGGAAGAAGTCCAGTCCCATGTAAAGCCTGTTTGTGGGGCTAAAGATGTCTTGAACCGAGTAGTTTGCCACCGTCATCAACGGAATGATTGCGGTGAACGCAACCACGACGACCACGGGCAGAACAAGGAACCACGCCCTGTTGTTCTTCTTCTTCAGATTCATCGCGACTCCTTTGTCGAGCCCGTATCAACCGTGGACACGGCTTTTTTGTTCTGGAAGAGGAACGTGCGCTCCGAATCGAAGTGGAAGGGGCGTTTCTGCCCCACTTCGACAAAGATGTCTGAGTCGACCTTCGCCATCAGGGAGTGGCCTCCAAAGGAAACCTGAGCGATTTGAAAACTACCGTGGTTTTCCACCTTCGTCACCGTCATGTCGACGCCACCACGGGTCACCGGCTCGACGAACTCGGGTCGCACACCCAATCGCATCGCTCCTGAGAGGGACGCGTCGGTGGCGAGTCCAAGGTGCTGTCCGTCCGAGGACACGACTCCCGCGTCTACGGTGACATCCAGAAAATTCATCCCCGGCGAACCAATGAAATACCCACTGAATTCATGACTCGGCTTGAGGAAAAGATCCTCAGCGGAGCCCACCTGAACCACTTCTCCATCGTTCATGAGCAACACATCATCAGCAAAAGTCAGAGCTTCCGTCTGGTCGTGAGTGACGTAGACCAGGGTGACCCCCGTCGCGAGGTGAAGGCGCTTCAAGCGCGTACGCAACGTCCACTTGAAATTTTGATCAATCACGGTGAGGGGCTCGTCGAAGAGGATTGCGGCAACATCTTCGCGAACAAG
>CAYUJX010000111.1:2121-4124 GCA_964445125.1 uncultured Microbacteriaceae bacterium | reverse complement strand
GGGCCTCGGGCGTGAAGCTTCTGTGTAGAAATTCCTACTTCAGCCCCAAAGCCAAATTCGCCACCGTCGGTAAACCGGGTGGAGGCATTAACAATCACCGATGCGGAATCAACTTCATGGAGGAACCGCTCCGCGTGGGCCATCGTCCCGGTGAGAATGGCTTCGGTGTGATGGGTGGAATACGTATCAATGTGGCCCAGAGCCTGCTCAAGTGAGTCCACCACCCTGATGGCAAGGTCAAGAGACAGATATTCGGCAGCCCAATCTTCCTCCGTTGCTTCCAACGCATCCGGAAGGAGGGCTTGGACGAGAGAATCGCCATGAAGAGTGACACCCGCTGCGCCGAGGCGTTCTCCCAGAGCTGGCAGCAGGGCATCGGCAATTCCGCGGTGAACGAGCACCGTCTCTACCGCGTTACACACGCTGGGTCTTTGAACTTTTGCATTGTGAATAATCTCAATTGCTTCGCTCAGATCTGCAGTGTCATCGACAAAAATATGGACCACACCGGAGCCGGTCTCGATCACGGGAACAGTGGAGGTGCTGACAACGGTGTCAATCAACGCAGCGGACCCACGAGGAATCAACACGTCAATAAGACCCCGGCCCTTCATCATCGCAAACGCCCCCTCCCTCCCAAACTCGTCAACGGACGTGATGGCCGCTGGCGGCAAACCCACACTGACCAGGGCGTCTTGCATGAGAGCAATCAGGGCGCCGTTACTGGACTCAGCGGCGGATCCTCCCCGCAACACCACAGCGTTGCCACTTTTGAGGGCCAGGGCCGCAATATCGATGGTGACGTTCGGTCTGGCCTCATAAATGGCCCCCACCACTCCGAAAGGAACCCTCACCTGGGTTACCTTCAGGCCATTGGGCAACGTCATTCCTCGCACCACATCGCCCACCGGATCAGCAAGCGCTCGAATGTCGGATACAGAGTTGACCAGCGCCCCAATACGCTCTGGGGTGAGCCGCAATCTGTCCTGTAACCCCTCAGACATTCCCCGGTCGTGACCGCGCGCAAGATCTTCGGCATTGGCCGCGACAATGTCGTCAACGTGGCTGGCCAACGTCTCGGCGATAGCGGCCAACGCGTCGTCTCGCACTTGTGCGCTCGCGGTGCGCAGCGCAAGGGAGGCTTCCTTGGCGTCCTTGAGAAGCGCCAGGGCTCCAGGATTAAGCTCTTCGGTCATGATGCCTAGTGTAGAGCGGGCTCAAACCATGTGCCCTGGACGGATCCCGCTACAACATCATTCAGCGCCGTTGTGGCGGTAAGTAACGTGGGAATCCCCGCCGCGGTGGCCATCCTGGCTGCACTGACCTTTGTCACGGCGCCTCCCGTACCCACACTGTTGACCATGGCCTCGCCCAGTTCGACACCTTCGAGGAGATCTCCATAGGCAACCGTGTCAATCTTTATGGCCCGAGGGTCCAGTGGCGGATGAGTGTAGAGCGCGTCCACATCACTGAGGAGCACCAGAAGATCCGCGGAGATGAACTCCGCGACCAGTGCTGCAAGACGGTCATTGTCGCCAAAGCGAATCTCTTGTGTTGCCACCGTGTCGTTTTCGTTCACAATGGGCAAAATTCCGAGCCCCAGCAAACGCTCGATGGTCCGAAGGGCATTGGTGCGGTGGGTGTCGTTCTCGACATCGCCTACGGTCAGAAGCACCTGGCCAGAAATCACCGAATACCGGTCCAAGAGGCCCTGATAGCGACCCATCAAAAGGTTTTGCCCGACCGCTGCTGCGGCCTGCTGTGTCGCAAGATCCTGGGGCCGATCGCTGAGTTTCAAAAAAGGCGCACCGGTAGCGATAGCTCCCGAGGACACCAGAACAAGTTCTTTTCCCGCGCCATGCCAGGCGGCCAAGGCATCAACGAGGGCAGTCATTTGGTGTTCCCGCTCGCCCGTAATCGACGACGATCCGACCTTGACGACAATACGACGGGCGTCGCCCAGAGAATCTCTAGTCATCATCCAGGAAGAACCCCGCTACACC
>CAYUJX010000111.1:0-2021 GCA_964445125.1 uncultured Microbacteriaceae bacterium | reverse complement strand
TCATCAATGCCGAGCTTCATCAACCGGTCTGCCAGGTAGCCCAAAGCTTCGTCGTTCGTGAAATCTGTTTGTTCCGTCCATCGTTGAGGCTTGTCCCCCAGTATGCGAAAGAGTGGCCCATCAGATCCACCCTCAACGGCGACAACAAAATCTGGCTCATTGACCGCTTTGGGGCGCACCACAATTCTCTCGGGGATAAGCGCCGCTTCGGCGAGCTTGGCGCGGTGTTCAAGAACCATGCGCCCCACCTCATACAAGAACGGCCCAATCCCCTCGGCACTCATCGCACTGAGAGCGAAGACGCGATACCCCTTTGCTTCCAAATCTTCCGTGACCAGCGCCGCAAGTTCTTTACCGTCGGGGACGTCCACTTTGTTCAGCACAACCACCTGCGGACGATCGACAAGCGGAATCACGTCATCATCCAGGGGATAGTTCGCCAACTCCTCCAAAAGCGCCTCAAGATCGCTCAGCGGGTCGCGTCCCGGCTCCAGAGTGGCGCAATCAAGGACATGGACCAACAAACTGCACCTCTCCACATGGCGCAAAAACTCTAAACCGAGGCCCTTGCCTTCGCTAGCTCCTGGAATCAGCCCGGGAACATCAGCCATCGTGAGTCTCGTACCACCGGCCTCGACAACACCAAGATTCGGGTGAAGCGTGGTGAACGGGTAATCCGCAATCTTAGGTTTGGCCTGGGACACCGCAGCGATAAGGCTTGACTTTCCGGCACTGGGGAAACCAACCAGTGCCACGTCCGCCACCACCTTGAGCTCAAGATGAATTTCACCCTCGAAACCGTGGGTTCCCAGCAACGCAAAACCTGGGGCTTTCCGGGCGGTGCTGGCAAGAGATTCATTACCCAGCCCACCCCTGCCGCCTCGTGCTACCACGAGGGACATTCCAGCTCGGTCCATATCGACCAATACGGTGCCATCGGACTGGGAGACAACAGTGCCGATGGGAACCGGCAGCACAACATCCTGAGCGGTCTTCCCGGCTCGAGAATTCCCGGCACCGGGTGAACCGTTCTCGCTGACCCGGTGAGGGCGGTGGTGATACTCCAAAAGCGTCGTGACCTGGGGGTCAGTCACCAGGACAACATCACCGCCATGGCCACCATTTCCACCGTCAGGGCCGCCCAGGGGCTTGAACTTCTCGCGGTGAATCGACACACAACCGTGCCCACCGTGGCCCGCGTGGAGGTACAACACGACATTGTCAACGAACGTTGTCATGGTTTCCTCCTCTACTCACGCTACCCACCCTACCCACGAGCAAAGGGCGAGCCGAAGCTCGCCCCCGCATCACACTGTGGTGAAAGTTTTAGGCAGCAGCGTCCACTACGCCGACAGTTTTGCGGCGGCCTTTAGAGCCAAACTCCACGTAGCCCGCTGCAAGAGCAAACAACGTATCGTCGTGTCCGCGTCCCACGTTCACACCGGGGTGAAAGTGAGTGCCGCGCTGGCGGACAATGATTTCGCCGGCTTTGACGACCTGACCGCCGAAGCGCTTCACGCCGAGATACTGAGCGTTGGAGTCACGACCGTTACGAGTCGAGGACGCACCCTTTTTATGAGCCATGAGTTTTCTCTCTCACTTCTTGGTGATGTCGGTGATTTTGAGCTTCGTCAGTTCCGCACGGAAACCCTGACGCTTCTTGTAGCCAGTCTTGTTCTTGTATTTCTGGATAACAATCTTGGGTCCACGAAGGTCGTTCATAATTTCCGCTGTGACGGTAACCTTGCCCAGCTCTTTTTTGTCGTGAGTGACGGTATCGCCATCCACGAGAAGCACGGGAGCGAGGCTCACCGAGTTCTTAGCGTCGCCCGCAATGCGGTCGACCGTAATGATGGAGCCCACTTCGACTTTTTCTTGACGCCCACCTGCGCGCACGACCGCATAAACCACGATGAAAACCTGCCTTGTTGCTGGAGAAAATGAAGGTGCCCTGGAAAAACGTTAGGAAAACCGCACCGAGGCTCAAGAATAGACCATCCGGGGCCTGCTCGGCAACTGCA
>CAYUJX010000110.1:0-4198 GCA_964445125.1 uncultured Microbacteriaceae bacterium | reverse complement strand
GACAATCACCACATTGTCGCTACCTGAGGTGGGGTGAAAAGCAATGTGGTGATACGCGGAGGGCTGCTCGCGGTCTTCGAGTTCCGCCTGAGCGACAGCCGTTCTAAAGGTGATGTCCCAGAGCGTCGGGGCATCGGCTCGATACGCTTCGCCCCGGGAGAGGTTGCGCAAGAACGCTCGTTGCGCCACCGCCTGGGAATGATCATCAATGGTGCGGTAGGTCAGCGACCAGTCCACACTGAGGCCAAGCGCTCTCCACAGGTCCTCGAACTGTTTTTCATCTTCCCGGGTAAGTTCTTCACACAGGGCAATGAAGTTGCGCCGAGAGATGGGGAGCTGCTCACCCGGCTTTGAGCCGTCCTTGCTTGCCCCTGCCTCCAAGGGAGGCTCGAAGCCTTCGGTATAGGGCAAAGAGGGGTCGCATCGGACACCGTAATAGTTTTGGACGCGCCGCTCCGTGGGTAGTCCGTTATCGTCCCACCCCATGGGGTAGAAGATTTCCTTGCCGCGCATGCGCTGGTAGCGCGCGTGGAGATCCATGTGGGTGTAGCTAAAGACGTGGCCAATGTGCAAGCTTCCCGAGGCCGTCGGGGGAGGAGTATCAATGGCAAAGACGTGGCCTTTGCCTCTTTCGAGAGCTTTTTCGCGATTGAAGCGGTAGGTGCCCTGGGCTTCCCAGCGCTTGCCCCAGGTGTCTTCCAGGCCTTCAAGAACTGGCTTCTCCGGTATCGAACCCGTCATGGAGGAGCACCTTCTTCGCTATAGGCGACACCGTGTCCAAGGTGCCTGAGTATGAATGTTCCCCCATGCTACAAAACAAACCCTCTCGTGGCACGATTGCGCGGGAGGACGGGGTTTATCGGGCACGATCACAGAGTGTGGTCCATTGTGTCTCACAAGCCGGGGCTTGGTAAGAAACGGCGCCCAGAATTGTGCGCTGGGTGCTGAGCGTTGGTGCCCAATCACGGCGTTGTCTTCACAGACTTTCAGCGCGAGTGAAACCCGGTGATCACGGGTCCTACGGCATCCCGCAGGTAAGGCTCCAGCGTGCCGCGTACTGTGCCAGCAGATGCCCACGTCTGAGCTCCCGCGATGGTGGCAGCGAGGCACGCGTAGGCGGCAGCCTGTGCGGTGGCGGGGTCCAGACCGTGCTGGCTGAGGAATCTCGTGACAATCTCTGCTTGGTGGGTAAACCGTGTCAGTGCGGAGGCCTGAAGTTCGTGAATGCTGCCGACTAGCTCATGCTGGGTGAGGGCAAACGGAACCCGATCGGGCCCAAACTCGCTACCGACGGCGAGGATAGCGTCGAGTACCGCCTCGAGCGCGGTGACGTTGTCGATTGCTGATCCGCGCTCGGTCGTGGCGTGAAGTTCAGCCCCAAGGCGGTCAAGAGCGCGGTCGAGCTCTACCCAAAAAACATCGCTTTTGGTGGGAAAGTAGTTGAAAAATGTCGCCCGGCTGACGCCGGCGCGCTGGGTGATCTGCTCCACCGTCGTCCTGGCGTAACTGTTTTCGAGGAATAGCTCGAACGCGGCATCCTGCAACATCTCTCGCGAGGATACTTGCGGCCGACCGCGGGGTATTTCTTCCCCCATAGTGCCCTCCTTGACAGTTATTGTACTCAGTCTAGTTAATGTAGACTCATCAACGAATCCCCCATTCTTAGCGAAAGTGATGTCATGTCAAAGCGCGTACGTGTCCTGAAACAGCTCGCGGCGGTTGCCGCCGCTGGTGCCCTCGTTGTCACCCTTGGAGGCTGCTCTGCGGAGCCCACCCCAGCAGTGGAAGAGCCCACCCCGATAGCCAGCACCATCACGTTCGCTATTGAGGGAGCAAACCTCAGCGCCGGGCATATGGACATCCACTCCAGCCAGCTGGACGTCGCATCGCTCGTGTTACGAAACACCTTCGACTCCCTTGTCGCCCAGGATGCGAGCGGAGCATTCGTGCCGTGGCTTGCGAAATCCTGGACGATTTCCGAAGACGGACTTCGCTACACGTTCCAGCTGCGTGAAGATGTCACCTTCCACGACGGTGAAGCGTTTAATGCTGAAGCTGTGAAGGTCAACTTCGATCACGTCGTCAATCCCGAGACAGCATCGGCTCAGGCAGCGAGTTTGATTGGATACGCCGAAGACGGTGGTTACTACGTCGACACCGAAGTTCTCAGCGAATTTGAGGTTGCGGTGAACTTCCGTCAGCCCTACGCGCCTTTCCTACAGGGTGTCAGCCTTCCGCAGCTCGGTTTCTACTCTCCGAAGGTGCTCGAAGTAAGCGCTGACGACCTCAAAGCCGGTGGACCGGGCGTCACGGTGGGAACGGGTCCCTTCATGTTGACCGACTACACACCCGATCAGGAGCTGGTCTTCACAGCAAACCCTGACTACAACTGGGCGCCTGAAGGCTCAGCGCATCAAGGCCGTGCGGCATCGGACACGCTCATTATTCGCATCCTGCCTGAGGCAGCATCGCGAGTGGGGGCCATCGCGAGCGGCGACGCAGATGTTGCAGCAGACTTCACGCCGAACATGGCGGCCCAGCTCGGAAGCGACGTGACCGTCACCTCCGTCGAGCTGCCAGGGTTGCCCTACTCGCTGTATCTCAACGAGGATTTCGGAGTGTTCTCCGACCAACGAGTGCGCGAGGCGTTCAGCATTGGTGTTGACACGCAGTCTGCCATCGACAGCATTTACCTCGAACAGTTCAGCCGGGCATGGAGCATCCTCGGTCCGACAACACCCAACTCCTATGACGCTTCACTCGAGGGCAGCTGGCCCTTTAACCCAGACAAGGCCAACACGCTTTTGGATGATGCGGGCTGGACCGAACGTGATGATGACGGATATCGCGTGAAGAACGGCGAGCGCCTGAGCGCGCGATGGATTGCCTGGACGCCGGTGCCTGATGACCGCGCAAGCCTCGCTGACTTCATTCAGTCCGACCTGAAGAACATCGGCTTTGAGATTGTGCGCGATGTGCTGGAGCCGGCTCTCTACAACGAGTCGTACGGCCCGCGCACCTTCGATCTGACCGACTGGGCGTTCTCCAGCCCTGACGCCGATGTGTTGCGCAGTCACCTCGGCACGGGTGGGTTCCAGACGGTCTCTCCCGTGGCGAAGCCAGAGGTCGACACGTGGCTTGACGAGGCTGTCGCCACCAGCGATCCCGCTGCACGTGCCGCGCTGTACACGAAAATCCAGGCGTGGAATGCCAAAGAGGTTCTCATCGTTCCTCTCTATGTGGCGTCTGAAATCACGGTGGCCAACGACACGGTGAAGGGGCTCACGTTCGATCTGTACGGCAGGGCATCCTTCTACGGCGCCTCGGGCTTCTGAGTGAAAGACCGTTAGCCGGATGACCGCAGTCCGACACGCACCTGGCCGGGGTGCGGTCATCCGTTTTGCCACAGCCTTCGCCGTGCGCCTGGGCGGAGTTCTTCTCGTCATTTGGGGAGCAGCGACGGCCGGATTCATCGCTCTGCGTTTGATTCCTGGCGACCCCGTCGATGTGATGTTGGGGGTGCACGCACGGGTCGGCGAGGCAGTGCGCGAGCAAATCCGCGCAGAGTGGGGACTCGATCAGCCACCACTCGTGCAATATGTCCTTTACCTGGGGCGCCTGGTGCGCGGTGATCTGGGCGAGTCCTATCAGCTCCGCAAGAGCGTCGCCGAGATAATCGGCCAGCAAGCTCTGCCGACACTTCAGCTCACCGCACTTGCTTTGCTTTTTGCCCTGGTACTCGCGCTCGGCGCTGCGCTGCTCGCGCGGGGGCAGCGGTCAAAGCGAATCGTGTCGCTGGTGGAACTGTTCGTCATCTCCTCACCGACGTTCTGGATTGGGCTCGTGCTGCTCGCCGTGTTTTCTTTCCAGTTGGGGTGGTTCCCGGTGACGGCAACGCAGGGTTTCGCGTCGCTCGTCCTGCCTGCGCTGACGCTCGCTCTTCCCGTTGCAGGAATCATCAGCCAGGTGCTGAGGCAGGGCCTCGATGCTGCGGAGTTGCAGCCCTTTTCGACGACAGCGCGCGCTCGAGGAGTCAGCCGCGCTGGTCTCGTTCTCCGCCACAGTCTTCGCCATGCCGCGGCCGACAGTCTGACGTTGACCGGATACCTGGTGGGCTCCCTTCTCGGTGGTGCTGTGCTGGTGGAGACCGTGTTCGCGCGTCAGGGACTAGGCGGAGTAGCCATTCGCGCCATCATCG
>CAYUJX010000109.1:0-4219 GCA_964445125.1 uncultured Microbacteriaceae bacterium | reverse complement strand
GTCGACAGTGGCCATCACAGGAGCGGTATTGACCCCCACGATGTAGTTTCTCTAGCCGAGGCGCTCGCGAAGCACGACCTGGCTTTCCGGGGTGTCTTTACCTATCCCGGGCACAGCTACGACCCCCACAAGAAGGACAGCGCTTCCGTGGATGAGGTGGAAGCTCTCACTGTCGCCACCACCGCGTTGGAGTCGGCTGGATACGCGGTTACCGAGCGAAGCGGGGGGTCAACCCCTTCCCTTCACAGCACTCAGAGCTTTTTGACTGAGACGCGGGCCGGAGTGTATGCACTCGGGGATGCGCAACAGCTCGAGCTTGGCACCATGACAATGGATGATCTGGCTCTGTCCGTGGTGACAACCGTAGTGAGCGCCCGGAGTCACACTGTGGTTGTGGACGCGGGAAGCAAAATCATGGGGGCTGACAAAGCCCCCTGGGCGAGCGGACATGGCAGGGTTTTGGGTCATCCAGACGCTCGCCTCACCGCGATGTCAGAACACCATGCAACGGTTGTTTTTCCCGAAGATTCTGCCCCAGTCGTGTGCGGAGATCTCTTGCGGGTAATTCCGAACCACGTGTGTAACGCCGTGAATCTTGTTGATTCTCTCGCCGTGGCGAAAGGTTCCACCATCACGACGTGGTGGAAGGTCGCTGCTCGAGGAAAAAACTCCTAAGCCACAAAGGATCTGTGGGCTCACGCTCCTCAGACCAAGACACAGCCCGGCACGGTTGCTGCCGGTCGCCCAGAGTAGTTTTCCTCTTCGCACCCTGCGGCAATCGTCTCGTCTCGACGTTAACAGCGCGCGGGAGTGCCACCGCGCCGTGTCACGCACCTCTGACTAAGAAGTCAAAGGACTGCGGGGTCACAACAACGAATCCCCCACCCGAAAATTCCGGGTGGGGGATTCGTGACCAGCTGAATTACTAGTACGTGATGACCAGCGAGCCTGAGACCGCGATAAGCGTGGCGACCGAAGCACTCAGGAACCCCGCAATATACGGGTTGCCTGTCGCGCGGTAGAGCTTGCGCGAGATGACAGCCGCCGTCGCGAGGATCACGATGACCGGGAACAGCCAGATGCTGAAGATGCCACCGAACCCAGGAATAAGTTCTCCCGTAACGAAGAACGTCGAGTACTGAGCCACGACCAGCACAATTGGCCCCAGCGAGCTAGCCAAGGCAAAGATTGCCGTGTTCAGCCCTTCACTGCCCGCGATTTTCACCCGGTTGAAGGCGTTGATGGCAAGCGAGTTCCCAACGTAATAAATGAGGAACAACGGCAACACGAACAGCGCCATTCCTATTTTATCGGGCGAGAACCACTTGACCGCAAGGACCCACAGACGGAAGTCGGTCTTAAACAAGAAGTCGAGTATGAAGACTACGGAATAGACCAGGACGACTGTTGTGAACGCCAACACCACGCCGTGGAAGAACTTTCCCCAGCCGGGCAGAACGCCAGATTCCTTGAGTCTTCTGCCGCTCCTTCGACCCACGATGAGGTAGTACCCCGACATAATCACAATTGCAGCTAGCCCGTTAATCGCGGCCCACACTCCAATGAAGAACACCGAACCCTGCGGAACCATCGAAGGCACAGCATTGAAGGTAATCGCGAGAACCTCAGGTGTTTGGCTGACAATCACATAACTCGAAGCAGAGATTGTCACCATCACCAGCAAACCCACCCAAAGCCATACCTTCGGAATGACGCCAGTGACCTGCAGAGCTTCCGGTTGCGGTGCGGCGAGTCGCCGGAACGCAAACGTGGTCAGCAGAGCTCGTGGGATAGCAACAAGCAATATTCCGAATGCGATAAGGCCCAAAGCCGTAAAGAGCTCTTTGAGCTGCCATACCTGATCGGTGGCGGAAATAGGCGTCGGGGCGCCAATCGACTCTTCAAAGAAGTCGACCAGGTGACCTACGGCCGTGCTTGACGTGGTGCTCCACGGGTGTGTCTGCGGCAAGGAGTAAATTGCGCGCATCACGGAGGTACCGTTGACGTCTTGGGTGTAGACGGTACCGGCGTCACGCACGTCACCCGCGCCCGTGGACGGGTCTGCCCCGAAGTTCAGGAAAGACTGGGCGTTAGGGGTACCGAGATAGTCCCGCGGTGCCGTAAGGGGGACCCCTTCTGGGCTGTAGCTCCGGAAGAAGAATTCGTCGTACTGCGCCTGGATGAGACCCACATCGCGGGTGCCATAGGTGTTGGCGTATGCGCCCTCGGCGTCCGTGTAGACCGGGTCAACGTCCACGAGAAGAATCGAGGAGATCAAAGGGTCTCCCGATGCGTCGTCGAGCGGTACCGAGAAATTAGCTGCACGGGCGCCAAACGAGTGTCCGCTGACGCCGATGGAGTCGCGGTCGACGTAGGGCAGGTCGGCCAGAAGCAGAACGGCGTCGTACATGCCCGTGCCACCGACCGAGAGTTCATCAAACGGCAGCGGGTCCGAGTTGCCGTGGCCGTACATGTCGATGGACATGACGACGTAGCCCCGTCGCGCAAGTTCGACGTAGTTAGGAGTCTGCATCTCGCGGTTATTCCACCAACCGTGAGAAACGACAATCGCCGGCGCTGGGGTAGCGCTGGTGGCGTTGGACGGGGTGAAGAGCAAAGCGTTGAGGCTTCGTCCTGAAGCTGTCTCCCACTTGATGTCGTCAACCTTGACCGTGCCGCCGGCGGTTTGCACGAGCGATGCGCCGACTGCAGAAACCAGTGCGAACACCAATGCAAGAACAAGCCAAAAACTGTTGCGTTTGTACAGTGCTGTTTTCATATCGAGTCCAAACCTCCTTGTTGTGAACCGCCCCGATGATTCCAGACGGCGCCCCGCGAAGTGTCGAAGGGCCCGCACTGAACCCTGACGTTAAAAGTGATGGTATCTCACCCCGCCGGAACTGACTGCCCGTCCAAAATAGTTGCACGAATGTGCAAGCCGTAGCTTGTCGCCAGCCCCTTCAATGCTTTGGCAGCAACATTTGAGGGTAAAGCCCTTGCCGCAATGGTGGGTTAACGTGCGCTCTTAAGCGACAGGGCTACGGGTGAGCACAGATCCTCACACTGAGGAACTATCTCCTGGGAAAGCTTCCCTCTAGGCCCTAAAGGGTGCCGTTGGCTCAAGCTCGCTCGACCGCGGCAAAGAAAGGGGCAGGGAAGCCTTGATGACCTCAAGTTCTTCGACGGTCAGCTCCAGAGCGGCTGCACTGACACAGTCTTCGATGCTGCTGGCTCTCGTCGCACCAGGAATCGGGATGATTGCCGGCGAGTACGCCATCAACCACGCCAGCGTCACCACCGGCACAGAGCAACTTTTTTCCTCCGCCATCTCGATCAGCACAGAGTGAGACTCGGTGGTCAACTGGTCGACGTTCTTCGACCCTCCCAGGGGAGACCAGGGCAACAAGGCCACACCAAACTCTTCACACACGTCGAGAACATCTAAGTCGTGGCGATAGAGCGGACTGAATTCGTTTTGAATCGAGACCACGCCACCGGTGCTGGGAGCGCCAAGAATGTCAATCGCCCGGCGTAGCTGCGATGCGCTGTAGTTGCTGACCCCAATCTGGCCCACCATGCCTCTGGCTTTGAGCTGCCCCACGTTTTCACACTGCGTTTCTAGATCCAGTGAAGGGTCAAGCCGGTGGTGTTGCCACAAATCAATCGTGTCGACGCCCAAACGTTCGCGGGAGGCCTCAGCCGCAGCGAGAAGATAGTCCAGCGATCCATTTCGGCCCCACTTTTCGCCTTCCGAGCGGGTGATGCCGCCCTTGGTAGCAACCACCACGATGTCCTTGGTGCGTTGCGGAGCATCCCAGGAGGCGAGGGCTTCGGCGACAAAGGCTTCGTTGTGCCCGAGTGAATCCCAGCTGGGAGCGTAAATGTCTGCCGTGTCCAAGAGCGTCACACCGGCTGCGAGGCCTGCGTGGATGCCGGCAATGGCACTGGCTTCTCGATCTTCAGGATCCAAAGCGGCACCACCTGCCCACGAAACGTTCATGCAACCCAGTCCTATGGGAAAGACCCTCCAGGGCCCTAGTGCGCGAGGGGTAATCATTTATTCGCTCTATTCTTCTACGTCTTCTTGGGGAGGGCTTTCGTCAATTGTGGTGACCTCTTGTAACTTAATCACGCCTTCTTTCAGAGAGATAACGGAGGCTCTCTCCCATTCTTCTTGCCCGTAGCTCAGAAGGTACCCCGGGACTATCCACTGCCCGCC
>CAYUJX010000108.1:0-4269 GCA_964445125.1 uncultured Microbacteriaceae bacterium | reverse complement strand
AGTGCCCCAGGCCAAAGCTCGTGCGCTAAAGCCCCCGCCTCTTCTGGCACAGATCCAGCGAGGGCATTTAAGGTCGGGATTCCGGGAAGAAAAACAGACAATGGCGCTCGGTCGGACATCCCTCTGGCTGCGCGAAGCTTGGCGAGGGCAGCGGGGTTGAAAGCATCTGCCACAAGCGCGTAGGACGTGTCTGTGGGGACACAGACCACTTCGCCTTTCCCGATCGCCATACGCGCGTGGCGCATCCCGGTGAGCAGCTCGGCTGGGTTCGTGGTTTTGAAAAGCACAGCCGTCACAAAAACAGGCTTTCCACTGCTTCACGGAAATGGGCCGTGTGTGCGGCCACATCGCTCTGCGTGGTTTCAGGGCTCATCAAAGCCATGTTGTGAAAGGGTGTCATCAAGATTCCTCGGTTCAAAGCATGCAGATGCAAGTACTGTTGCAGTTCGAAATCGTCTGCCGCTGCCGCTTCGCGACCATCGCGTGGCGCCTGAGGGAGAAAACTGTATTCCGCTCGCGCACCCAGCTGGGTCACCTGCCACGGAATACCAAGATCGGTGAGACAGCTCTGGACTCCGCTCGTCCATTCTTCGGCACGGAGAATCATGTCCGGGTAAACATCTTCGGTGAGTACAGAGCCGAGCGTCGCCCGCATGGCCGCCAAGGAGAGTGCATTCCCAGCTAATGTCCCACCGACCCCGCCAACATCAATGTCCTCGAGTGAGAGGGAGTCATGGACGCGGTCCTGCAACCGCTGGGTCATGCCGTACGCGCCTGCGGGAATGCCGCCAGCGATGGTTTTCCCGACGACCACCGCATCGGGTCTGAGCCCATCCCGCTGGGTCATACCGCCGGGACCCGCACACAAGGTGTGGGTCTCATCGATGATCAAAATTGCATCATGTTCGGTGCAGAGCTTTCGGAGGGCTCGATGCCAGCCATCATCCGGGAGGACGATTCCAATGTTGGTCATCGCGGGTTCAATCAACACACACGCAACATCGCCCGTCGCAAAAGCGGACTCCAACGCTTCCACGTCATTGAAAGGAACCACCAATGTCGTGAGGGCCGGGTCAACCGGTGCGCCAATGTTGCCTCTGCGTTTCACCACTGCGCCTTGGTCATCCAGGGTGGCAAATGTCTCGTCCACGCTTCCGTGATACGCGTAGTCCATGATCAAGACCTTGCTTTTCCCCGTGACCTGGCGTGAGTAGCGAATCATGGCCCGGTTGGCATCAGTTGCAGTAAGCGTGAATTGCCACAGCGGCACACCGAAGCGGTCGGCGAGAAGAGAAGCGACAATTTCCGCATCTTCTGTCGGAAGCATGGTGGTGATTCCTTTGGACAACTGATCGACGATGGCCTGGGAGGTCGCTGGGGGCGAATGGCCCACCATTGCGCCAGTGTCACCAAGACACAGGTCAACATGGTCGATTCCATCCACACACTCGAAATGCGCCCCTCGGGCACTCTTCACATAGACCGGCCAGGGACCGGGCCATTTTGCCATCCACAGCATCGGAACCCCACCTGGCATCCGAAGGCTTGCTTTCTGGAAGAGTTCCTTGGACCGGGGACGCGCCGATTCAAATCTTTCCCGCTCCCCCGACATCAAAGCATGTAGCCGGGCTCTTTCCAATGACATTGTCGCTTTCCTTCCCCACAAATAAAGCGAGCCGAATTAAGAGATAGCGAGTCGCCGACGCTTGAGAGCGCCCCCGACCTGCGCTACCAAAACTATGGCAATGGCCGCGAAGAACACCGCCGAGGCAATCACATTAGCTTCGGCGGGAATCCCTCGCGCCGCCGCAGTGTAGACAAAGCGCGGGAAAGTCATCTCAGGCCCCGCATTGAAATTCGTGATGATGAAGTCATCAAAGCTCAAAGCGAAGGAGAGCAGCGCTGCCGCGGTAATTCCTGGAAGCAGAAGGGGAAAGGTGATCCGCAAGAAAACTTGAAAAGGCGACCCATAAAGGTCCCTGCCGGCCTCTTCCAACGCTGGGTCCAAGACGGCAACCCGGGCTCTCACGGTTACAACGACAAAGCTGATGCAGAACATCGTGTGGGCGATGATGATGGTGCCCAAGCCCTTCTGCGCACCAATTTGCAGGAATTGGGCTGCGAGCCCTGCCCCCAACACAACTTCTGGTGTTGCCATGGGGAGAAATAATAGGAGCGTGGTGGCCCGGCGAAACCGGAAGCGGTACCGCACCAGAGCAATGGCAATCGCGGTTCCCATCGCGGTCGCTAAGACTGTAGCCACCGCGGCAATCAGAACTGAATTTCCAAAGGCGGAGCATACGTCCTGCGCGTTGCAGACGGTCAGCCAATTATCAAAAGTAAATCCCCGCCACACGATGTTGGTTCGTCGGGAGTCGTTAAAGGAGAAAACAATGGTGTACACGATGGGGATGAGCAAAAACACCATCGCTAAGCCCGCGTAGATCCAGAGCAGGTATTTTCCGAACCCCCTCACAGTAGGTCATCCGTTCCGCTTCGCCTGGTGTACGCCGCGACCAGGACGAGGATCGAAGCCATCAAAATGAGAGACATCGCTGCTGCTGCCGGAAAGTTCTGCAATACGAGAAAGTTTGCTTCAATAACATTTCCCATCATCGCCGTGTCAGTGGAACCCAAAAAGTCTCGACTGGCATTGATGTAATCACCGGTAGCGGGGATAAACGTTAATAAGGTTCCCGAAATGACGCCGGGGAGCGAAAGAGGAAAAGTGATTTTTGTGAAAACCATAAAGGGGTTTGCGTATAAGTCCCCTCCGGCTTCGACAAAGCGAAGATCGAGCTTTTCGAGAGTCGTATAAATCGGCAAGGCCATGAAGGGCAAAAACATATAGGTCAACCCGAAGACAACGGAAAAGGGTGTTCCGGTGAGGTAGGCGTCAGAAGGAATGAGCTGAAACGTCTTCAAAGTGGCAACGACAAAGCCTTCGTCAGAAAAGATTTGCTTCCATGCCAGCGTCCTGAGGAGAAAAGAAATAAAGAAGGGGGCAATCAGCAACACCAGTGCCAGCGCCTGGGCAAGCGGATAGGGGCGAAGCTTCACTCCGATGACGTAGGCGATTGGATAGCCCAGTAACAGGGCGAAAAGAGTGGCAAGACTTGCATAGAGGAATGACCGCCCTATGTGGGAGAAGTAGGTGCTGACAACCTCGACGTAATTTTCCCAACGGAACCCCGTCTGGAACTCTCCCAGGAAACCTCCGGGAACAGGTTCTTCAAAACTTGTGATGACCAAGGAAAACAGAGGTGTGACAAAAAACAACACGAGGTACAAAATTCCCGGCAAAAGCAGCCAGAGGGCGACCGGGCTCTTGCGTTGCACTTGCGCTGTGGCAACCGGCGGGCCCGCGGGTGCTGAGCTTTGAAACGCCCCAAAAGCCATTAAGACTCCTCGAGTTCAGCTTCTAGTTTTTCTCTTTCCTGGACGGCAATCGAAGCGGTGTCCGTGTCGGAGGAGAATCTTTCACTCTGTGCAGGCGCATCAGCCAAACCAAAAGCATGTTCGACCTTCCAGGAGAGATAGACCTCGTCGCCCTCGTGGGCGCGATCTGCGCGGGACATGTTTTGAGCAAATACCGTGACCACATCCAGCCCTGGAACCTCGACCAGGTACTGCGTGCTCACACCGCTAAACGAAGCGTCGGTCACACGCCCGGGACCAATCAGTGTCTGAGAAGCGTCGAGGGTTGGCCGAGTGAGGTGAAGGGAAACTTTTTCTGGGCGAATACCCACTGTTACTGCACCGCGGTGGGCGACAGACCGCTCCAAAGGAACACGGAGCTCGTTGCCTGAGGCGCTCACCGTAATCACATCAGATCCCGAACCGGAAACGTTGCCGAGAAACAAGTTCGACTGACCAAGGAAAGTCGCAACGAACGCCGTCCTCGGTGACTCATACAACTCTTCTGGGGGCCCCATCTGTTCGATGCGACCCTCATTCATGACCGCCACAGTGTCGGCCATTGTCATGGCTTCTTCCTGGTCGTGAGTGACATGCAGGAAGGTCAGACCCACCTCCGCCTGAATGTCCTTCAATTCAAGCTGCATCTGGCGCCGCAGCTTGAGGTCGAGAGCGCCGAGTGGTTCATCAAGCAACAACAACGCTGGTCGGTTGACAACGGCCCTAGCCAACGCGACGCGCTGCTGTTGCCCGCCAGAAAGCTGTGCCGGCTTGCGGTGGGCGACATGGGCCAGTTCCACCAGCGCGAGGGCGTCAGTGGCAAGTTTCTCTGCGTCCCTGATCTTCCTTCTT
>CAYUJX010000107.1:0-4395 GCA_964445125.1 uncultured Microbacteriaceae bacterium | reverse complement strand
GGGTATTCCACTATCTACGGAGACTCTGTCGGAGGATATGCGCCCCTGAAGGACGTCCCCAAAACGCTCGTGTGGGAACTTGCTCGCTGGAGAAATAGGCAGGCGCTTGATGCCGGAACCACTCCCCCGGTCCCCACAAACTCAATAGACAAGCCGCCCAGTGCTGAGCTTCGCCCTGATCAAAAAGATCAGGATAGCCTTCCCGACTACGAGATTCTTGACGCTATTTTGGAACAGCTGATTGTTCAGGGCCTTGACGGCCCGCAGATTATCGCCAAAGGCTTCGATGCGGCAATTGTCACTGACATCCTTGCGTTAGTGTCGCGTGCCGAGTGGAAGAGGCGACAGGGTGCCATCGGGCCCCGGATCTCCAGTGTGGCATTTGGCCGCGATAGGCGCCTCCCCGTCACCAACACTCTGACGGCGTTTGGCTCTGCCAAGTAGGCTTCCTCTATGGAGATGATGCCCAAACGGGTGCGCGTGCGGCACTTTGCCCAAGCCAAAGCTGATGGTGTCAAAATCTCTGGTCTCACCAGCTATGACTTTCTCACCGCAAGTGTCTTCGACGAGGCGGGAGTCGATTTCCTGCTGGTGGGAGATTCTGCTGCCAATGTGGTCTTTGGCTATGACTCCACCGTGCCGGTGACCGTCGATGAGCTAATTCCGCTGTGCAAGGGAGTAGCCAAAGCGACCAAGCGTGCCCTTGTTGTAGCGGACCTCCCTTTTGGTTCCTATGAAGCAAGCCCGGATGAAGCACTCCACAGCGCGATTCGTTTCATGAAGGAAACAGGGGTGCACGCCGTCAAGTTAGAAGGCGGAGTGAGATCAAGCGCTCACATTGCGCGAATTGTGCAAGCGGGCATCCCGGTGATGGCTCACGTCGGGTTTACTCCTCAAAGCGAGCACGGCCTCGGCGGTCATGTTGTGCAGGGGCGAGGGGACGGAGCCGACCAGCTCATGAAAGACGCTCTCGCCGTTGAAGAAGCAGGTGCGTTTGCGGTCGTAATCGAAATGGTGCCAAGCGTCATCGCCGAAAAGGTGAGCAAGGCCCTCACGATTCCCACCATCGGTATTGGGGCAGGGCCCCACACAGATGGCCAAATTTTGGTGTGGTCAGATCTCGCAGGCCTTAACACCTCCAGGGTGCCCCGGTTTGTCAAGCAATATGCGGCGCTTCGAACCACGCTCCACGACGCTGTCACGGAATGGCGCAAGGATATTTCCGAGGGAGTCTTCCCCGGCCCCGAACACAGCTTCGAAGAAAACTAGGAGTTTTCTTCTTCCGCAGTCCACGCCTGGCTGCGCTCACGCGCAATCTCCGGCGCACGTGCAGCCTCAGCTTCCGTCTCAAAGGGGCCGTCTCGATCCATCCCCAAGGACTGAGGGCCGTATTCCACGTCGCCCGTCTTGTTGTTGAACCACCACCCGGGTGTGTCAGCCATTTCTCGCCTCTCCTTTAGACTCAAGTTGTGCCAAAGGATGCGAGCGGGATGATGATTCCCGGCACCCTCGGCCCCGCTCGCTCACTCGCTGCTTCTATCGTCCCACCAGAATATGTGGGAAAGAAATCGCCACGCGACCACGTTGGTGATGACGTCTATAAGCCAGAGGAAATCGAGGCCATTCGAGCCGCCGGCACTATTGCCGCCGGCGCTATCGAAGCTGCGGGAGCTGCTGTTGCCCCCGGGGTGACCACGGATGAGCTTGATCGCATCGCGCACGACTATGTCACTAGTCACGGCGCTTACCCTTCCACGTTGGGATATCGCGGGTACCCTAAGTCCTGCTGCACTTCGCTCAATGAGGTTATTTGCCACGGTATTCCCGATGACACCGTCCTCGAAGACGGCGACATCGTCAATATCGATATCACCGCTTACCGAGACGGGTTTCACGGCGACCTCAATAAGACTTTTATCGCCGGCGAAGCCTCTGAAGAGACATCGCTTCTGGTGGAGCGCACCGAAGAAGCGCTTCGGCGAGGAATCAAAGCCGTGTCACCCGGTCGACACATCAATGTGATCGGCAGAGCAATTGAGGCCTATGCGGCGCGTTTCGGCTATGGCGTGGTGAGGGACTTCACGGGCCACGGTGTCGGCTCCTCTTTCCACTCAGGCCTCATCATCCCCCATTACGACGCAGCACCTCTGTATGACCAGTTGATGGTGCCGGGGATGGTATTCACAATTGAGCCCATGCTCACTCTGGGTGTAATCGCTTGGGACATGTGGGAGGACGGCTGGACAGTCACCACCAAAGACAAGAAGCTTTCTGCGCAGTTTGAGCACACTCTCGTGGTGACCGAGACCGGAGCGGAGATTTTGACGCTGCCATGACCCACGCATTGGGAATCGATATTGGCGGCAGAGGAATCAAAGGTGCCAGGGTTGACATATCTTCCGGAGAACTTCTCTCCGAACGCATCAGGATTCCCACCCCCGAGGGGGCCCACCCACCCGACGTATTCGAGGTTGTTCACACCATTGTGGAACAACTGGGCCACACAGGAAGCGAGCCCATCGGAGTGTGCTTCCCCGCTGTGGTGACGCACGGGAAGACACGCTCTGCAAGCAACGTTTCACAGGATTGGATAGATTTTCCCGCAGACGAGGAACTCTCTCGAGCATTGGGGCACCGCATTCGCATGGTGAATGATGCTGATGCAGCCGGTTGGGCAGAAGCCAGGCTCGGAGCAGCGCACGACATCCCGGGCCTGGTTATCCTCACGACGTTGGGAACCGGTATTGGTAGCGCTCTGCTGATGGATGGCACTCTCATTCCCAATTCAGAGCTGGGAATTCTGGAGGTCGATGGTGAACGAAGCGAACGTCGGGCTGCCAACTCGGCAAGAGAGCGCGAAAACCTCAGTTTTGAAGAATGGGCCACTCGCCTCACACGTTTTTACCGACACCTGGAAGATCTCTTCTCGCCGGACCTATTCATTATTGGTGGGGGGATTTCGGCTCAGCATGCCGGCTTTTTCTCCCTCGTGGAGGCACGGACACCCCTGGTGCCGGCGACTTTCCTGAACAATGCAGGAATTATCGGAAGCGCACTTCTCGCGTCGGATACAGCCGTCTAGCCTTCTAGGACGTACGGCGAAAGCGCGCTCTCCAGATGCGCATCGACCACCACCGTCATCTCCGTTCCTTTTTCACCATAAGCGACGGAGTCGATGATGGCCTCACTGTGAAGTCTGGCGACCAGATCTCCGCGATCAAAAGGGATAATGACGTGGAGCCGAATCGAGGGGCTTGGCAGAACCTCGTCGATGCGGGTGAGGAGCTGAGCAATACCTTCACCGGTGTGGGCGGACACGAACAGTGCTCCGGGTTCCAAACCTCGCAGTTGCAAAATCATTCCTGCATCCACCTGGTCTACCTTGTTGAAGACCACAATCTCTGACACGTCGCTTGCTCCAGCATCAGCAATCACGCTGCGAACTGTTGCCAATTGCGCCCCGGGGTCCGGGTGGTTAGCGTCCACCACGTGAACGATCACCTGGGATTGCGACACTTCCTCCAGCGTGGAACGAAACGCTTCGACAAGTTCGTGAGGTAGGTTGCGAACAAATCCCACGGTGTCCGTGAGCGTTATGGCCCTTCCCGAGGGGGTAGCACTTTTGCGGACCGTAGCATCCAGCGTGGCAAAGAGTCCGTCCGCGACGAGAACACCGGCTTTGGTTAGCCGGTTCAGCAGGGATGATTTGCCCGCATTTGTGTAGCCCGTGATGGCCACGTTGGGGATACCCGTCCTGCGACGGTTCGCTCTTTTAGTTTCCCTCGACGGCGCAAATCCCTTTATCTGAGTGCGGAGTTTGGCCATCCGGGTGTTGATGCGGCGACGGTCGAGTTCAATCTTGGTTTCACCAGGTCCGCGGCTTCCCATTCCCGCTCCAGCTCCCCCGACTTGGCCACCGGCCTGGCGGCTCATGGAGTCCCCCCAGCCGCGAAGTCGCGGAAGCAGATATTGCAACTGAGCCAGCTCTACCTGAGCTTTACCCTCGCGCGTTTTGGCGTGTTGAGAAAAAATGTCGAGAATGACAGCCGTGCGGTCAATAACCTTCACTTTGACGATGTCTTCTAAAGCCCGGCGCTGCGACGGTGCTAGTTCAGAGTCAGCTACGACGGTATCCGCACCCAGCTCCCACACGAGGTCTTTGACTTGCGCCGCTTTTCCCTTGCCTAAGTAGGTTGAAGCGTCTGGGTGAGGTAAGCGCTGAATCACACCGTCAAGAACCTCGGCACCTGCCGTTTCGCAGAGAGCTGACAGTTCTCGAAGCGAATTTTCGGCGTCCCTCGCGGTTCCTCGGTCGTATACCCCAATAAGTACGACCTTTTCTAGCCGCAGCTTGCGATACTCAACCTCGGTGACGTCTTCTAGCTCGGTCGAGAG
>CAYUJX010000106.1:0-4449 GCA_964445125.1 uncultured Microbacteriaceae bacterium | reverse complement strand
TCTCCGCTACTGGGGCTACCCAACATTGTGGTCACACCCCATCTCGGCGCATCTACTGATGAAGCCCAGGAAAAAGCAGGTGTCTCTGTCGCCCGGTCCGTCAAACTCGCCCTTGAGGGGGAATTGGTTCCTGACGCGGTGAATGTTGCGGGGGGGATTATTGATCCTTCCGTTCGGCCAGGAATCCCTTTGATGGAGAAACTGGGGCAAGTTTTTGTGGGGCTGTGTGGTGCTTCAATCTCCAGCATTGAAATCGAGGTCAGTGGAGAAATTGTTGAACATGATGTGAGCGTGCTGAAGTTGGCAGCGCTAAAAGGCATCTTTTCGAGAATTGTGAGCGACCAAGTGAGTTATGTCAACGCCCCTCTGATTGCAGAGGCGCGGGGGGTCGACGTGTCTATGGTGACCAACCCGCAAAGTGATGAGTACCGCAACCTCCTGACGATTAGAGGAATTCTGGGTGATGGTAGGTCTGTGTCTGCGTCGGCGACACTCACCGGTGCGAAACAGAGCCACAAGCTTGTCGGGATTAATGGGTACGACGTAGAGGTTCCTCTTTCCACCCACCACGTTGTGATGATTTACGAAGATCGCCCAGGAATCGTCGCCGTATATGGGAAAGCTTTTGGGGAAGCATCTATCAACATCGCAGGTATGCAGATAGCTCGAGACAAGGCCGGCGGCCAGGCGCTCAGCGTGCTGACGGTGGATTCGAGAGCCCCCGATGAATTACTTGCTGACGTTGCCTCACAGATCAAGGCAACCACGATGGCGCCGATAGACATCGTCGAACTGTGATGCGAAGGGCTCGTGAATGAAGTCCTCGAAGCCGCTTCTTCAGAAGACGGTGGGGGATTTTGTGGCCCATCCCACCGTGTTGATAGCGCTGGATTTTGATGGAACACTGGCGCCTCTGGTAGATGATCCCGAAGATTCTCGAATGATGTCTCCCTCCAGGGATGCTTTAGAAGCTCTTACCGCTCTTCCCGGAGTCGTCGTCGCCTTGGTGTCAGGGCGAGCGATTGATAGTTTGCTTCGCGTTGCAGACCCTCTTAGGGAATGGTTCCTCGTCGGTTCTCACGGGATAGAGGTTGTCCCCCCCCACAGGAAAGATTCGTACGCGGCTGAAAACCTGGTTCCTCCGGGACTTCGTCAGGCCTTTCAAAAGGTGGTTGATGACCATCCCGGAACCCGGTTGGAGGTCAAAGCTTTTGGACTGGCACTTCACACCCGCGGTGTGGGAGATGGCGTGTCCCAGGCCGCCAGCGAAGCCGCTACGGCAGCGTGCCAACAGTGGAGCGAAGACCTCTCGACAAGAAGAGGCCATGGCATTGTCGAATGTTCAGTTCAGAATGCGACAAAGCGTGATGGCTTGCAGGCAATCATGGTCCAGTCAGGAGCGAGCTCCACTCTTTTTGCTGGCGATGACCTCACTGATGAAGACGGATTTGCTGCCTTGGGGCCGCGCGATGTCGCCATTCGCGTGGGGGGCGGGGCTACTATTGCTCAGCATCGACTGGAGAATCCGGAGGAAGTGGCCAACGCGCTGTGGCAGATTCACGATGCGCGCGTTGATTTAGCCTCGCGCTAGGCCGCGGTGAGACATCGAAGACCTTAAGGTGGGTACATGGGAAACTCTCTGAACCTTGCTGTCATTGGTGGCGACGGGATTGGCCCCGAGGTCATTGCCGAAGCAGTGGCCACGGTGAAGGCGGCGGCAGGGGCAAGCCTGGAGATTCGTACCACGGAGTATTCATTGGGAGCCACGCACTATCTGGCAACGGGGGAAATACTTTCCGATGAGACTCTGGAAAAACTCAAGGGCCATGATGCCATTTTGCTCGGCGCGGTAGGCGGAGATCCGAGAGACCCCCAACTTGCCGGGGGAATCATTGAGCGGGGACTTCTGCTCAAGCTTCGGTTTGCTTTGGACCACTATGTGAATCTGCGACCGACGCGGCTTCTGCCCGGACTGCAGTCTCCTTTAGCTAAACCGGGAACCATCGATTTTGTGGTCGTGCGGGAGGGAACCGAGGGCCCTTACGTCGGAAACGGAGGTTCACTTCGAAAAGGCACCGTGGCTGAGGTGGCAAACGAGGTTTCCGTTAATACTGCCTACGGTGTTGACCGGGTTGTCAGGTATGCCTTCGAGACTGCGGGGGCACGACGGAAAAAACTTACCCTCGTCCACAAGACCAACGTCCTCACCCATGCTGGAGGATTGTGGTCGCGGATAGTGAACGAAGTGGCTCTGGAATATCCCGACATCGATCTTGACTATCTCCATATTGATGCGGCGACCATTTTCATGGTCACTGAACCGAGCCGGTTCGATGTCATCGTGACAGACAACCTCTTCGGAGACATTCTCACGGACTTAGCGGGCGCCATCGGGGGCGGGATTGGTTTGGCAGCCTCTGCGAACCTGAACCCTTCAGGGGCATTCCCCAGCATGTTTGAACCCGTGCACGGCTCTGCGCCGGATATTGCCGGGAAAGGAATTGCCAATCCAACAGCCGCCATTGTGTCGGCAGGAATGTTGCTAGACCACCTGGGGCACGAAGAGATTGGTGCTCGCATCCAGACGGCGGTGGCAGCCGATGTCGCCAGTACAGCGTCTCGGGGACACCATCGCCCCACGAGCGAAATCGGTGACAGCATTCGAAAGAATCTGTAGCGTTTTCAGACTGTGCCAGTAGGCTGAGGCGTGGTGTGAAGGCCCACCGCGGGCAGCCAAGAAAGTCACAATGTCACAACTTCTCCCGATGGCCCATCAGGACCTTGCCTTCCAGGTAATCGCTAACACTGAGCCTATGCCGGTCGATAGGCGCCAAGGGGTCTTGGACGCACCCGTCTTTGGCACGGTTTTCACCGACCATATGGTTGATATCTGCTGGTCAGAAAAAGGTGGATGGCACCGTCCACGGGTTCAGCCCTACGGGCCTATCCCGATGGATCCCGCGGCCTCGGTGCTGCATTACGGTCAAGAAATATTCGAGGGGATGAAGGCCTATCGCCACGAGGATGGGTCCATCTGGACGTTTAGACCAGATCAGAACGCTCTTCGCTTCCAACGCTCCGCGGCGCGAATGGCGATGCCGGAGCTCCCAGCTGACTATTTCCTTCAGTCGCTGAAAGAGCTGATAGCGGTGGATGGAGACTGGGTGCCAAGCGCACCTGAAACGTCGTTGTACTTGCGGCCTTTTATGTTCGCGAAAGAAGCTTTCTTGGGGGTTAGACCGGCCAAAAAGATGGGGTATTACCTGATTGCCTCCCCCGTGGGGCCCTATTTCGGCGGTGATGCGGCGCCAGTATCAATCTGGCTGTCTACCACCTATACCCGGGCAGGACGGGGAGGAACAGGGTCTGCAAAAACGGGGGGAAATTATGCAGCCTCGCTCTTGGCTCAAACGGAAGCCGCAGAAAACGGCTGCCAGCAGGTACTTTTTCTCGACTCTGTCGAGGGGAAATACATAGAAGAGCTTGGCGGAATGAACATTGTGCTCGTATACCGAGATGGCACTTTGGCTACCCCGAAAAGCGACACCATTCTTTCCGGAATCACCAGGGACTCGGTGCTTACTTTGGCACGCGATCGAGGCCACACGGTGGAGAGCCGGCCCATAACGATTGATGAATGGAAAGCCGGACATGACTCTGGGGACATTGTGGAAGCATTTGCATGCGGCACTGCCGCCACCGTCGTGCCTATCGGCCAGCTCAAAGGCCTCGGATTCACTCTGGGCTCTGAAAACGCACAGGCCGGCGAAGTCACCCTTGCCTTGCGCAAAGAACTCATAGATGTTCAGTATGGGCGCACAGAGGACACACACAACTGGATGGTGAGACTGGATTCGTGAGCCTGGGCTCGCTCGCGAGAGTCAGCGCTCTCGTTCTCGCGGCCTGTCTTGCCGGTGCCACCCTCGGGGTGCTGGCAAGCCTCTATCACGCGGCATTCTTTCCCTTCGGGCTCATAGCAATCCTTGTTGCTATCGGGGCGGCGTTGGCGGGAGTGCGAAAAGTGTTCGTTGTGAGATATCCCGCGCTGGTAGCAAGCGCGGCAATGATTGCCACTATTACCTTTCTCGCCGGCAGTGACAGCCAAGACTCGGTCCTCATCGCGGCCAATGTTGCCGGATATTCTCTGTTGACAGGAATAGTGGTGATAGCCGTTTTCACGCTCGCATGGCCAGGTTCTTCCCCGACTTCACCGGCTAGAATAGAGGCCCGTCAGCGCGAAAGGAAGACCGCCCCGTGACCTATGTGATTGCCCTGCCCTGTGTGGATGTGAAAGACCGAGGGTGTATCGATGAATGTCCGGTGGATTGCATTTATGAAGGCGATCGCATGCTCTATATTCACCCAGATGAATGTGTGGATTGCGGCGCGTGTGTGCCGGTGTGCCCGGTCGAAGCAATCTATTACGAAGATGACGTTCCGGAACAGTGG
>CAYUJX010000105.1:0-4450 GCA_964445125.1 uncultured Microbacteriaceae bacterium | reverse complement strand
CTTTAGCTCACCGTATGAGCCAGGGTCAATCATGAAATCCATTGGGGTGGCCATGCTGATCGACGGTGGCTACACCTACGCCGAAGACCGCATCGTCGCTCCGGGCTTTTTCGAGGTGTATTCCGGGACCTATATCAAGAACTTTGCGGTGGCAGATGATCGACAGCTCACGACAGCGGGTGTCTTGTATACGTCGTCTAACACCGGCATGTCGGTGCTCTCTAGCCGGATGCCCAAGAGTACTGCGACGAACTATTTCCGCAAATTTGGGTTTGGGTCGTCCACCGCAGTGGACTTTTTGGGGGAATCGCCGGGGCAGCTGATTCCCGCTGACAAGGTCGACGTTGTCACCCGCTATAACCAGTTCTTTGGCCAGGGCATTTCCGTGACGGCTGCCCAAATGGCCGGGGCGTACCAAACGCTGGCAAATGACGGTGTGCGGGTGCCGTTGCGCCTAGTGGAAGGATGTCTCTCCAACGATGGGATATTCGCCGAGAACCCGGTGGAAGCACCCATCCAGGTGGTGTCGGCCAGCGCATCGCACCAGGTAATTCGTGCATTGGAGACGATTGTTTCTCAGGGTCCCTTGAAAAATACCTTGGGTATCCCCGGGTATCGTGTTGCCGCCAAAACGGGTACCGCCGAAATTGCGGACTCCTCGGGTTATGGCGATGAACGGGTGATTTCTCTGGCAGGAATGGCTCCGGCAGAGGACCCGGAGTATGTGGTGCTCGTGAGTTTCTATAAACCACAAACTTCCCGTGTCTCCACCGCGGCAGCCCCGGCCTTCCACGACGTGATGTCTCACGTCCTCAAGCACTACCGCGTTGCGCCTTCGAGCGAACCCGCCGCGCTTCCCCCGCTAACCTGGTAGCGCCCACCACACCGCTGCGAGAGGAAATACCCATGGCCGAAGGCCCTGGTTTGCGGCCTAGTCAGCAGCGACCGTATCTCCTTTCCCAACTCGCCAGAGAATGGGGCCTTGAACTACACGGCGAGGATGTCGCGGTTTCCGGTATCGCACTCCACACGTCTGCGGTGGAGAGGGGCGACCTTTTTGTTGCCGTTCAGGGCGTCAATAGGCACGGTGTCGAAGTGTGGGAGGACGCAGTCTCCGCGGGAGCCACTGCGATTCTCACCGATGTTGGGGGGGCCAGCACCGTGTCTGAGAAAGCTTTTCCCGTGTTGGTCGCGCGCGATCCCCGTTCCCTTTTGGGTGCAGTCGCTGCTCGAATCTATGGCACGAGCGCAGGATTTCATCCGCCGGTGTTTTCGGTGACCGGCACCAATGGCAAAACCTCGACCGCGTTCTTGCTCGAAGCTTTGATGCGCGGGTTGGGCTGGAAAACTGCGCTCTCCACGACAGCGGAGCGCAGGGTGGACGGGGTTGCCTACCCCTCCACCTTGACCACACCTGAAGCCCCCGACATCCACGCGATGCTTGCCTGCGCGACAGAAGCTGGAGTGAGCGGTGTAGCCATCGAGGTGAGCGCTCAGGCTTTGTCGAAAAACCGTCTTCAAGGTGTGATGAGCGCGGTGGCGGGTTTCACGAACCTCAGCCACGACCACTTAGAAGATTTCGGAAACATGGACACCTATTTGGCCGCCAAAGCGGCGCTGTTTGGTGCTGACATGGCGCACCACTGCGTGATTTGTGTCGATGGCATCTGGGGGGAGACTTTGGCCAGCAACGTGAAGATTCCCGTAACAACGTTTGCCAAGGCCGGTCACCCAGGAGCGTCCTGGCACTATGAAATGCTGGAACAGCAAGAGCTGAGCACCCGCTGGAGCATCACCTCCTCTGAGGGGAAAACCATGACTCTTCACGCGCCCATTGTGGGAGAACACATGGTGTCCAATGCCACCTTGGCCGTTCTGATGCTCATCGAGTCGGGCGTGAGTATGGACGCGATATCTGATGCGATGGGGCCTGGTACCGAGGGAATTCCGGTAGCCATTCCCGGGCGCATTGAACGAGTTTCTGGGGAACACGGGCCCAAAGTGTTCGTCGATGCGGGGCGCAGCGCTGATGCGTATGAGCAGACCTTAACCACTATTCGCGGTTTCACCACGGGGATTGTGGTGATGGTTTGTGGAACATCGGGTAACCGAGATGTCACAAAGCGCCCGATTATGGGCGCTACCGCGGCGCGACTGGCCGATGTTGTAATCATCACCGATGACGATCCTCGGCGCGAAGACCCAGCCATCATTCGCGCAGGCCTGCTCGAAGGTGCTCGTTCGGTGCCCGGTGCCCAGGTGCACGAAATACCCGACCCCAGTGCCGCGATTCGCTTCGCGATAGACCTGGTGGCCGCAGGCGATAGCGTCGTGTGGAGTGGTCCTGGATCGCAGTCCTACCGCGACATCATGGGAGAAAAAATCCCTTACTCTGCGAGAACAGAAGCCAGAGTTGCCCTAGCAGATGCGGGCTGGCCGGTGCCAGAGAAAGGTTTTGCGCCATGACGTACAGTGACCGCATGCTCGAATGGGATGCCCCAGAGGGGGTGTCCACTCTTGTCCACGGTGACATTGTGATTGTCGATGGCACCGTCCTTTCTGGCGCGAGAGCCGCTGTTGATGTACTCAAAGCCGTCCGCGGCTTGGTGTTGCCCGAGGGACGCATCATTGCGGTGATGGGAGGTCTGGAGCTGTCGGGAGATTCGGACTACGACAACCTGGAAGCTTTTGGCGCGGTGATAGTCCGTCTGGGCGTTGCCCTCACTGTGGCCGTCGGTCCCGCGGCGCGCTCCATCTTCCTCTCGGTGGGGCGCGAAGGCTCATGGGATGGAGAATCCCAGTACAGTGCGGATGCCTCCAACGCCTACGATGAGGTCCGTGGATACATCGAGCCAGGAGACATCGTTGTGATCCTAGGCGGAGCTGGGGAAAATCTCAGCCCCCTGGTTCAGAAGTTGGGTGAGTCCCTGCCATGAGAATTTTGCTTCTCGGGAGTGCCTTGTCGCTGGGTTTTTCGCTCTTTTTGACCCCTCTATTTATTCGCCTTTTTGCCAAGCTTGGCTGGGGTCAGTTCATTCGCCAAGACGGGCCCAGGACCCATTTCGTCAAGCGTGGAACACCGACAATGGGGGGGATTGTCATCATTCTCGCCATTGTTTTTGGCTACTTTGGCTCCCACCTCATCGAGGGTGCCCCCGTGACGCATTCGGGTCTACTGGTCATTGGTCTGATGGTGGGGCTGGGATTTGTGGGCTTCTTGGATGACTATTCGAAGATTCGGCAACAGCAATCTTTGGGTCTCAGCCCCCGGGCCAAGGTTATTGGCCAGGTCACGGTGTCGATTGCTTTCGCTGTGCTCGCAGTCTCTTTTCCCGACAGTGACGGGCAAACTCCCGCTGCGCCGGGAATATCCCTGGTGCGCAACGCCGACCTGATTTCTTTTGTCGAGTGGGGTCAAGTCGGCGTGTTGGTGGCCTTTGCCCTGTGGGCCACCCTAATCATTGTGGGAACCTCTAACGCCGTTAACCTGACGGATGGGTTGGATGGTTTAGCCAGCGGTTCCACCATCTTGGTGTTCATTTCTTACGTGGTGATTACGTTTTGGCAATTCAACCAGTCTTGTTTCCGCGTGTTTGCTGACCAAGAGAACTTCTATAAATGTTACGAAGTGCGAGATTCCTTGGAGCTAACCGGGTTGGCGGCGATGGCCAGCGCGAGCTTAATTGGGTTCCTGTGGTGGAACACGTCGCCAGCAAAAATTTTCATGGGTGACACGGGGTCCCTGGGGCTTGGCGGCGCGGTGGCGGCCCTCGCCCTTTTCTCCCGGACCGAAGTGTTGCTTCCTGTGGTGGGTGGATTGTTTGTCATCTTGACCGGCTCTGTCATTCTGCAGCGTCTGTACTTCAAAGTGACCGGCGGGAAGAGAATCTTTTATTCCTCTCCTCTCCATCACCATTATGAAATCAAAGGGTGGGCCGAGGTGACGATTGTGGTGCGCTTTTGGCTGATTGCAGGCTTGTTTGCGGCTGTGGGCGCGGGCTTGTTCTACCTGGAGTGGCTGAGCCGTTGAGTCGGCGTTCGCTCGATGATCTCACGAGCTGGCACTCCGAGTGGTCCGGGTTGCGGGTGGTCGTGGTGGGTGTGGGCGCCACAGGTTTCGCCCTGGTCGACACTCTGGTGGAACTCGGGTGCGAGGTGGTTTCTTTGGCCAGAGATGCTGCGGACGATGTCTTACCCATTCTTGAGGTTCTTGGGGCCACCTCTGTTGTCGGGGCATCAGACTCCGAGCTCGTAAGCGCGCTGGTTAAGTTTGCTCCTGATCTGGTTATTGTTTCGCCGGGGGTCCGCAAGGGCGAAGCGCTCGTGCAGTCTGCGCTCGGCGCTAACATCCCGGTCTGGTCAGACATCGATTTTGCCTGGCGGGTGCGTGATAAACGCGACCATGTGTCCCCCTGGGTACTGATAGCAGGAGAGGAAAACGGTCTTCGTA
>CAYUJX010000104.1:0-4525 GCA_964445125.1 uncultured Microbacteriaceae bacterium | reverse complement strand
GCGACGGCGGTGGAGTCCGTGGTGGCCAAGACGTCAAAGCCTGGAGGAGCTTGCTCGACTTGGTCCCCGTGGGACATCCAGGTGATTTGCTCTCTGGGCTGACCCGCAAAAAGCGGCGTGAGGTCCGGGTTAACCTGTGCCGTGGTGGCGCCGTATTCCCGAAGCCCGGTGTTCCCCACAACCCCACCCAGTTCGCGCGCCATCACCTGAAACCCATAGCAAATGCCCAAAACTGGAAGGCCCAAGTCCAATATTCCCGGCGCTAGCGACGGAGACCCCTCTGCATAAACGCTGGAGGGTCCACCGCTCAGCACCAGGGCGACCGGGTTTTTAGCCATAATCTCTTCAGCGCTGGCCTGGTGGGACATGATTTCTGAATACACGCCGGCTTCTCGCACCCGCCGGGCAATTAACTGCGCGTATTGGGCACCAAAGTCGATGACAAGAACAGGACGGTGGGGGGCAGTGCTCAAGACTCTCCTCTGATTTCCGCGAGCACGCCTCGCACTGTCTTTGTCGCATAGTGCTCAATCGGGAAAGAGAGGAAAGGAAGTAACCCCCCCGAGGCCAACCACAGGAATCTCCAGAAAGGCCAGCGCAGGGTGGACCACACCCGGAAACAGGTGAAGAGGTAGACAACATAAAACCAGCCGTGGACAATCAAAATTACCGATGACAGATTGATTGCCTCGACCGTGCCGTCGGGAACGAACACCATGAACCCCTGAGAACCGCCCATCTCCAGCTCGGCCCCGAAACCATACTTGGCAATCATTTCTACACTGAGCAAAATCAACAAAATGCCCGTGATGTATGCGGCAATGCGATACCAGCCAAGCACCCCTTGAAGGCGGTCTGGTACCACGGTGCGGGAAGACACGTTAGAGGCCATTAGGCAAGTTTAGGGGCATCACCTGAGGTCTCCTCGAGCTCACGCTCCCAGGTGTCTTTCACCAGCCGGAACCACAGATAGAGAGCAAAGACACCAAATATTGCCCATTCTGCTGCGTAGAAAAGATTCAGCACATTGAGCTCGCGCTGCGTGGTCGGAACAAGGGTGGAAATGGTCTCCAACCCCTGTGGCGCGGCCTCCAACACAAGATAGCCGCCGTACACAGGCCCAGGGTCACTCCAGAGGTTCAGGAGTTCAGCGACCGCAATCGCCTCGCGCTTCCCAGCGCGGAAGTCAGATTGTTGAGCTGACTCTGTCGGGACATAACGCCCCACGACATCCCCAGTGTTAGAGGGAAGTGAACCCAGATCAAAACCTGGTGGAATCCATCCCGCCACCACCGCTAGCGAATTACCCGCATCCGTCACGCAGTGTCTGACCAGCCAAGACCCATCTCGATCCGGAGATTGACGGTTGCTCACCACCAGGTCGTCAAGAGAATTAATCGAGCACACCACACTCACCCGCCGGCCACTGCCCTCGGTGGTAATGGTGGATTGAGGGGTTTCAAGCGAAGAAAGCGGCACGAGCGTCTCTGTGTCGCGGTCAATAATGGTCGCCGACGCGATGCTGCGCTCAAGTTGCCATTGACCGAGACCGGCAAAGACCCCGGCGACAACCAGCGCCAAAGCGAGGGCCGCAATCCATCGCGGTCGCACCGCCACTCGCCAGAGCGATAGGTGTCTCGTCATTGTGGTTTCACACTAGAGCCAGGGCCTGGAGATGAGATGGGTGTCTATCGCTGGATAACAACGTCGACGCGCTGGAACTCTTTGAGGTCGGAATATCCACACGTCGCCAGCGAGTGCCGAAGAGCCCCCATCAAATTGGTGCGCCCCTCCGCTGAGTGCGCGGGACCTAGAAGGACTTCCTCCAAGCTTCCGCCTTCTCCCACGTAGGCCCGATATCCCCGGGGCATGGTCGGGTGGTGGGCTTCAGGACCCCAATGCCATCCAAGCCCCGGTGCCTCCGATGCTCTGGCCAAAGTGGATCCCAGCATCACCGCGTCGGCCCCAGTAGCGATAGCAGCAACAATGTCTCCGCTTCGCCCCAATCCGCCATCGGCGATGACGTGAACGTAGCGTCCACCTGATTCATCCAAGTAATCACGCCTGGCACTGGCCACATCGGCAATAGCGGTTGCCATAGGGGCGTATATCCCCAGAGAGGCGCGGGTGCTCGACGCGGCCCCGCCGCCAAAGCCCACCAGAACACCGGCGGCACCGGTGCGCATCAGGTGAAGGGCCGCTGTATAGGTCGCAGCGCCTCCCACGATGACAGGAACATCAAGCTCGTAGATGAATTCTTTAAGGTTTAAGGGCTCGCGGTTTTGACTTACATGCTCGGCGCTGACCGTGGTGCCGCGAATCACAAAAAGGTCCACTCCGGCTTTCACCACCGTCTCGTGAAACTCTCTGGTGCGCTGAGGGCTCAGCGACCCGGCAACGGGGACACCGCTGTCGCGGATTTCCTGCAAGCGCTGCGTAATCAGCTCGGCCTTGATGGGTTCTGAGTAAATGCGTTGTAAACCAGCGGTCACTGCGCCTTCGGGAAGAGAGGCGATTTCTTGATAGGCGGCCTGAGGGTCCACATATCTGGTCCAGAGACCTTCGAGGTTAAGAACACCGAGGCCGCCTAACTTACCGAGCGCAATGGCTGTGGCGGGAGACATGACTGAATCCATGGGAGCTGCGATGACGGGGGTATCGAAGGTGAACGCGTCGATGCTCCAACTGAGTGACACGTCTTCGGGGTCTCGCGTTCTACGCGACGGAAGGACGGCGACATCATCCAGGGAATACCCTCTGGTGGCGCGTTTGGTCAGGCCAATTTCGACATCATTCACGAGAAGTAGCCTATCGGCGTGGGTCTAGCGCCTGTAATTCGGGGCTTCCACAACCATTTGGATGTCATGGGGGTGGGATTCTTTCAAACCCGCGGGAGTGATGCGGACAAACTTTCCCCGCTTCTTGAGCTCCTCGACAGTGGCAGCGCCGGTGTAAAACATCGATTGGCGAAGTCCCCCCATGAGTTGGTAGACCACCGAAGACAAGGGTCCCCGGTAGGGAACCTGGCCTTCGATTCCCTCCGCGATGAGTTGTTCGTCGCTGGGAACATCGGCTTGAAAGTACCTGTCACGCGAATAGGACGTTTTCGCCCCTCGTGTTTGGAGCGCGCCGAGCGACCCCATGCCGCGGTAATTCTTGAACTGTTTACCGTTCACAAAGACCAAATCCCCGGGACTCTCATCGGTGCCCGCCAGGAGCGACCCCAACATGACCGAGTCTGCGCCAGCCACGAGCGCTTTAGCGATATCTCCCGAATATTGCAGACCACCATCGGCAATCAACGGCACGCCCGCTTTTTTGGCTTCCAGTGAAGCCTCGTATACGGCCGTGATCTGGGGAACCCCCACGCCGGCAATAAGCCGAGTGGTGCAGATGGAGCCTGGGCCGACCCCCACCTTGACCGCGTCAGCACCGGCATCAATAATTGCTCGTGCGCCCGCGCGGGTCGCGATGTTGCCGCCAATCACATCGATACTGGCGAACGCCTTGTCTTTCTTGATTTTGCGAATAATGTCCAGGACACCCTGAGAGTCACCGTTAGCGGTATCAACCACGAGGACGTCTACTCCGGCATCGCGGAGTGCCCCCGCACGATCCCAGGCGTCACCGAAGAACCCCACGGCTGCACCTACTCGGAGACGTCCCTCTTCATCTTTCGTGGCGCGGGGATACTTTTCGCTTTTGTCGAAGTCCTTCACCGTGATGAGTCCGGTGAGGCGGCCATGTTTATCGACCAGTGGAAGTTTTTCAATTTTGTGTTCGGCGAAGATGGCCAACGCTTGTTCGGCCGGCATTCCCTCATAGCCGGTGATGAGGTTCTCTCTCGTCATGACGTCTTTGACGAGCGTGGTGTGGGCTTTCTCCCGGGGAACGAAACGCATATCCCGGTTGGTGATGATGCCCACTAAGAGCCCATCGCCCTCCACGACGGGAACCCCGGAGATCCGGAAGGTTGCGCACACTGCGTCGACATCGGCGACGGTTTCTCCTGGCGTGATAGTCACCGGATTCGTGATCATTCCCGATTCGCTTCGTTTGACCTTGTCGACCGCAGTTGCCTGGTCTTCCAAGGAAAGATTGCGGTGCAGAATTCCCATGCCGCCCTGGCGGGCCATAGCAATCGCCATTCGCTCTTCCGTGACCGTGTCCATGGCAGACGACACGATGGGCGCGGAAATAGTGATTCTTTTGGTGAGGCGAGAAGAAGTGTCCGCTGCGCTGGGGAGCACGTCGGTGTGGGCGGGGAGCAACATCACATCGTCGTAGGTAAGTCCCATCAGTCCGAAAGGGTTTTCTTCAGCCATAAAATCCCCCACTTTTCGGCGCTAAACGCGCATCAAACCTCACAATTTTGTCTCAATTCATCGTATCTGGTTAGGCCTGAGGCTCTTACCTGGGCATAATGGCATGGTTGATAGTTACGGCTACCATAAACATGCGCCACAGTTAGTGTTAAAATATTGAGCGTCAAAGATGACGGATGGGAATTCCCTGTGAATCTTTC
>CAYUJX010000103.1:0-4697 GCA_964445125.1 uncultured Microbacteriaceae bacterium | reverse complement strand
GCTCCTAGCGGGCAAACCACTCAGATTCGCGAATAGCCCTGAGTGCATCTTTTTTGTGCTCGGGGCTTAGTCCTTCGAAATAGAGCACCCCGTTGAGGTGGTCCATCTCGTGTTGTAAAGCTTGTGCCATCAATCCTTCGCCTTCAATTTCCACCACATCACCTTCGAGCGTGTAACCCGAGACAAGAGCATGGGGGTGGCGAGTGCGCGGATAGGTGAGGCCCGGAACAGAGAGGCAGCCTTCGGACATTTCCTCGGCTTCACCCCACACCCGAAGGAGTTGAGGGTTGAGTAGATAGCCAATGTTCCCGTCGATGTTGTAGCTGAACGCAGAAAAACTCACTCCAATCTGGCTGGCGGCAACACCCGCGCGTCCGGGGAGAGCGACCGTGTCGACAAGGTCAGCCACGAGCTCGGCTGCTCGGTCACTGGCAACGTCAATAGTGTCGGTCACTGACTTGAGAACAGGGTCCCCAAAAAGCCGGATGGCGCGCACCGCCATAGTTAGCTTCCGACGCGCTCTCTCATTCCCTCAACAACGAGGGCGGCAAGCTCTCTGGCTGCCTCACGTGTCTGAGGGCTTAGCCTCGTCCAATCCACAATCGACCCAGCGGCAAGGAAAGGGTCATAGGGAATCCTCACCACGGAGCGCACTCGGGAGGCGAAGTGCCGTTCAATCTCATCTAGCTTCACCACATTGGTTCCCTGGGTACCGGTATTGAGGGCCACGACAGCGTTTTTTGCCAACTCCTGATACCCGTTGGCTTCTAGCCAGGTCAAGGTTTCCGAAGCCAAACGCGCCTCGTCAACGCTTCCCCCCGAAACCACCACCAACCCATTAGCGCGCTCGAGCGTAGGGCGCATCACAGAGTGAACGACACCCGTTCCACAATCTGTCAACACGATCGAGTAAAAACGTGCGGCCTGATCAGCGACGACGTTGTAGTCGTTCTCATCAAAAGCTTCCGAGAGAAGAGGGTCGGTGTCGGAGGCAAGAATGTGAAGGCGGGTTTTATCTTTGGACACCAGCTCCCCAAAATCGGTAAAAGAGCCAATTCCGGATGCAAGTTTGACGACATCGCGGACCGTTGCGTTGGTCCCTTTGGGAATGCGCTCGGCCAAAGTTCCCCGGTCAGGGTTCGCATCGATTCCGAGAACCCGGTCATCACGCACTTGGGCGATCGCCATTCCCAACAATGTGGTGACGGTGGTCTTACCCACACCACCCTTGCGGGTCAGGACGGGGACATACTTCGTGCCCTGTTCAAAAGGGATGGCAATGCGCGAATCCATCGCTTTGCGCTCTTGGACCCGGCGCGAGTCCCCCAGGTTGAGAAGGTGAAAAGTAATCTCATACACAAACTGTTGCCAAAGCCCTTCGGGGGCTTCGCGGTAACGCCCCGACCTTTCAACCAGGCGGTCATCTGTGAGCATCGCTGCAGGCTCAGGGGCGATGCCACGATCTTCGGGTCTGCGGCGATAGAGGTCATCATGGGCGGCCGAAACCGTGGACACCGTGATGGTTTCCGTCGGTTCGCCAGACACATCCGCAGGATCAATGGATTCGTCGTGGAGCTCAACACCATCCGTTTCCGAAGCCTCTTGGGCTGCGCTGGGGTCCGAAGGAGGAGGAGAGCTCTTGGGCATGCACGAATCCTTAGGTCTTTGCAAAATGGGTGAAATTGTATTCTAGAACACTTTGGATGAGGAAAAGAGGTGGGGGCTCGTTTCTATGAAATCACGAGAAGAAGGTCTCCCGATTCCACTTGTTGAGTGCGAGGAATGGCGAGGCGTTCCACTGTCCCAGCCGCAGAAGCACTGATACTGGCCTCCATTTTCATCGCCTCGATTGTTGCCACAGCGCTGCCTTCTGTCACCGTATCTCCGACATCAACGCTGAGAGTGACCACCCCGGAGAACGGTGCGGCAACATGGCGCGGGTTCGCAGGGTCGGCTTTTTCCACAGTGGTGACCACAACGTCAATGGATTTGTCTCGAATACTGACCGGTCGCACTTGACCGTTCAGTGCCACCATGACGGTCCGGATACCGCGATCATCAGGTTCAGAAATTGTCTCCAGGGAGACATAGAGCTGGACTCCTGGTTCGACCTCGACCACCGTCTCCTCCCCCAGGTGCAACCCATAGAGGTAGTCCTTGGTAGCGATGACGGAGACGTCACCGTAGTTCTCGCGAACCGCAAGAAAATCTTTCGTGGGGCCGGGAAAAAGTAACTCATTGAGCAGGTCTTGACGCACACGCCCCGGAGTGGCCAAGAGGTCACTCTGCTGCGCAGTCAGCTCGTTCTCTTTCACGGTGAGCGTCTTACCTTTGAGAATCTTTGTCCTAAAAGGCTCGGGCCAACCGCCGGGGAGATCGCCGAGCTCACCGGCCATAAATCCCACCACAGAATCAGGAACGTCGAAGGCCCCAGGGTTTGCTTCAAACTCTTCAGGATCAACATCCATGGCAACCAGGTGCAGGGCGAGATCACCCACCACCTTGCTTGAGGGGGTCACCTTGGTTGGGCGTCCCAACATCACATTCGCCCGGGCGTACCAGTCTTCAATCTCTTCAAAACGGTCGGCGAGGCCTAAAGCAATGGCCTGTTGACGCAAATTCGAGAGTTGACCGCCGGGAATTTCGTGGGTGTACACCCGACCGGTGGGGCCAGGTAGACCTGATTCGAAGGGCCGGTAGAGCTTCCTCACTGCTTCCCAGTAGGGCTCCAGCGCGCACACGGCATCCAGGCTGATTAGGGTGTCGCGCTCCGTGTGGGCCATTGCCGCTACGAGTGCGGAGAGAGGTGGTTGAGAAGTTGTCCCCGCCATGGGCGCGCTCGCCGCATCCACGGCGTCTGCGCCCGCGCGGGCGGCCGCCAAGAGCGTTGCCAGCTGCCCTCCGGCCGTGTCATGGGTGTGAACGTGAACGGGCAGGTCAAACCTCTCCCGAAGAGCAGAGACCAAGGAGTAGGCGGCTTCGGCTCTCAGCAACCCCGCCATGTCTTTGATGGCAAGAATGTGAGCGCCAGAGTCCACAATTTTTTCCGCAAGACCGAGGTAGTAGTCCAGGGTGTACAAATCCTCTGCGGGGTCTAGAAGGTTACCCGAGTAGCACATCCCCACCTCAGCCACCGACGATCCCGTAGCAAGAACAGCATCGATGGCTGGGCGCATATTGGAGACATCGTTGAGAGCGTCAAAGATACGAAAAATATCTACCCCGGTCGCACTGGCTTCGTCAACAAAAGCATCGGTCACTTCCCGCGGGTAGGGCGTGTAGCCCACGGTGTTGCGCCCGCGCAAGAGCATTTGGAGGGCGATGTTGGGCAGCGCTTCACGCATAGCCCCGAGCCTCTCCCAAGGGTCTTCTCCCAAAAATCTCAGTGCAACGTCATACGTGGCGCCACCCCATGCCTCCACGGACAGCAACTGAGGCGTGTGGTGGGATAGTGCCGGCATGACCTCTACCAAGTCTTTTGTGCGCACCCTGGTAGCCAAGAGAGATTGATGGGCATCGCGAAAAGTGGTGTCTGTGACAGCGAGAGCTGTTTGTAATCGAAGCGCCCGGGCAAAAGCGGCGGGCCCCTCACGATCAAGCCTCTGCTTGGAGCCCTCCGGAGCGGCGTGCTGGGGAACAGACGGGAGTTTGGTTCTTGGGTCCAAAACTCCCTCGCCTGGGCCGTGAGGCTGGTTGACGGTGACGTCTCCCAGCCAGGTCAGGAGCTTGGTACCGCGGTCTTTGCTCGGTTGTGAGGTGAGAAGGTGTGGTCGTTCATCAATAAAGGAGGTCGAAAGATCTCCCGCGAGAAACGCCTCGTCCTCGACAACGGCCTGGAGAAACGGGATATTTGTGGACACCCCCCGAATACGAAACTCGGCAAGACCGCGCCGCGCTCGAGCAACGGCAGTCTCAAAATCACGACCCCGCGTTGTCATCTTTGCGAGCATCGAATCAAAGTAGGGCGATATTTGCGCACCCTGGCTTACCGTGCCGCCATCCAAACGAATCCCTGCTCCCCCAGGCGAGCGGTAGGTGGTGATTTTCCCGGTATCAGGCCGGAAATCTGCGGACGGGTCCTCGGTGGTGATGCGGCACTGCAGAGCAAATCCCCGGGGGCGAAGGCCTTCCTGGGTGAGGCCCAGATCGGCGAGGGTCTCGCCCCCGGCAATCCTGATTTGGGTGTGAACGAGGTCAACGTCGGTGATTTCTTCGGTCACGGTGTGTTCCACCTGAATACGCGGATTCATCTCGATGAACACGTGCTTACCGGCGTTCTCACCCGCGGTGTCCACCAAGAACTCGACTGTTCCTGCATTCTGATACCCGATTGACCGAGCAAATGCTACGGCATCGGAAAGGATTGCCTCGCGAACATTCTGATCAAGGTGAGGGGCCGGAGCAATCTCGATAACTTTCTGGTGCCGGCGTTGAACAGAACAGTCTCGCTCGAACAAGTGGAGGGTCGCACCCGTGGCATCAGCCACAATTTGAACCTCAATATGCCGGGGCCGAACGACCGCTCGCTCGAGGAACATCTGCCCATCCCCAAACGCGGTCTCTGCCTCCCGCATCGCTGCCTCAAGCGCGTCGGGCAGGTCTTCGGCCTTCTCCACTCGTCGCATGCCACGGCCACCACCACCGGCCACCGCCTTGGCGAAAAGGGGGAACCCAATATCCGCCGCCGCCGCCACGAG
>CAYUJX010000102.1:0-4703 GCA_964445125.1 uncultured Microbacteriaceae bacterium | reverse complement strand
GGCAGCAGGGCTCCGGGAGCTAACAGGCGCGTGGTCATCACAAAACCGGTGTGTCCAATCATGCGGTGTTCGGGGCGAACGGCGAGACCTTCCACATGCCAGGGGCGCACAATTACTTCTTCTGACTGAGATTCGGTGTACCGCCCCGTCTGTCGGAACGCTTCGACCACTCGGGACAGTTGCGTCACGGTTGCGACATACACGGCGACCACACCGCCGGGAACCAGCACATGACTGACCGCGTCAACGCACTCCCAGGGTGCCAACATGTCCAACACCACACGGTCGACGCTGTCTTCGCTGCGCTCCAGGGCGTGATCGGAGAAATCTCCGATCACACACTCCCAGCTCTCGGGGGTGTCACCGAGGAAAGTGGCGACGTTGGCCCGGGCAATCTGTGCGAATTCTTCGCGACGCTCGATAGAAATTAATCTCCCCGATGTCCCGATGGCGCGCAACAGGGAGAGGGTCAACGCTCCTGAGCCAACGCCGGCTTCCATCACGGTGTGACCGGGAGCGATATCGGCAATAGCCACAATGTGGGCGGCATCTTTGGGATAAATGATGGCGGCACCGCGCGCCATGGAGAGAACAAAATCTCCCAGAAGAGGGCGCAAGGCCAGATAGGACACGCCTTTTTCGGTTGTGACGACTGACCCTTCGGGGGAACCCAAAAGGGCATCGTGAAAAATCACGCCTTTATGGGTGTGAAATTCACCCCCGACCTCCAAGGTGATGGTGTGCAAAGAGCTTTTGGGCCCCCGGAGCTGGACATGATCACCGATGACGAACACTCCCCGCCGGGGAATCAGGCTGATCTCCGATGCTGCTGCCACACCGCTTCAAGATCAAGAAATGTTTTACCTTCCAGAGAATCCCAGAGGACGTGAACCGATTTTGTGGGGATTTCCACGTGCAGGGGTATGCCAATGGTGATGGCTCCAGCCGAGAACGCGCTGGCCGCGCCGTAGCTGGAATCTTCCAGTGCGACCGTGTGGCCAATATCGATACCAAGCGCAGCAGCGCCGGCGAGATACGCTTCGGGGTCCGGTTTGGGGTGGGCGACATCGTCTGCCGAGATGATTGCTCCAAATACTTTCTGGCCCAACTCGCGATCCAGGATGTCCGAGAGCGCCTGGGCGTTGGTCCGGATTGACATGGTGACTAGCGCGCAGGGGATTTGTGCCTCGAGAAGGCCAGTCATGAGTTCCCGCACGCCGGGACGCCAGGGAACGACCTCGTCCACCTGGTCCCGGACTCGGGCGCTCAAGTGTTGAATGATGTCGTCGTGGGGCATATCGACTCCCTCTGAGCGCAGCAGATTGGCGGAATTCCAGAGACCACTTCCCACCAGCGCGTAGCCTTGTTCGTCGCTCCAGGTTCCCCCAAAACTTTCCACAAGCTCGTGTTCGGCCTTCATCCAGTAGGGCTCAGAGTCGATGATGGTGCCATCCATGTCAAATAACACGGCACCCAGTTTTGAATTAGTCACAACTAGGGAGTCTACTGGCGCCTACAGAGGAGATAGACTGTGAGCAGAGATACCGGAGGTTGCATGACTGAAATTCCCCTCAATGACCCCAGGAAATTACTGGTTGTCGCTTTTGAAGGATGGAATGACGCGGGAGATTCCGCCACCACCGCAGCTCAAATGATTGTCGACCAATCTGGTCACGACCCGGTGATGGAAATTGATTCCGACAAGTATTTTGATTTTCAACTCTCCCGCCCCGAAGTCGAACACGGTGTCGACGGTGTTCGGTTCCTAATCTGGCCCACGGTGACACTGTTTTCCCCGCTGAAGGGTGATGACGAATCCCCCTTTGTTTTGTTAGGGCATGAGCCCTCCAGGCTGTGGCGTTCCTTTGCCTCAGACATGGTCGACCATGCTCTCACTCACGGTGTCGAGGCCATCGTGTTCTTGGGGGCAATGTTGGCTGATGTGCCCCACTCGAGGCCGGTGCGGGTGAGTGCCACCAGTGATGACCCCGCCATTCGCGAACACTTCGACGTCGAAAAGTCGTCGTATGAAGGACCTGTGGGGGTACTGACGGTGTTGTCGCTCACTGCGGCAGAAGCCGGAATTCCTTCACTGCACCTGTGGGCGCATGTTCCCCACTACGTTCACACGTCCCCCTCCCCCAAAGTCACTCTGGCGCTGTTGGAAAAGCTAGAAGAGATGATTGGAATCAAGACAGACACCACAGAGCTCGAAGTCGAAGCATTGCGCTGGGAAGAGGGCATTGACGCTTTGGCCTCTGATGATGATGACATGTCGGCGTATATTGACCAGCTCGAGCAGGTTCGCGATACCGCAGATGCTCCCGAAGCATCCGGGGACGCTATTGCCGAAGAGTTTGAAAAGTATCTACAAGGCCGACCTGACCGGCCCGATCGACCCAGCTCCACCGACTCATAGCGGCGAGAGAACCCCCGTAGCGAGCAATACCAGCAGCGCACTGCCCAGAGTCACGCGATAGACCACAAAGGGCATGAAGCTCCTGGTGCTGATGTAGCGCATCAACCAGGAAATGACGGCTAAACCCACGCCAAACGCAATAACCGTCGCCACAGCGGTCTCCAGAAGGCTAAAGGGCGCAGAAACTGCGCTGCCCTGGAGTGCTGTGTTCAGTTCATAGAGCCCACTGCCCATGACGGCAGGAATCGCTAGCAAAAAGGAATACCGAGTGGCAGACACCCGGTCATACCCCAAGCTGCGTCCCATGGCGATCGTGGCACCCGAGCGCGAGACACCGGGAACGAGCGCCAACGTTTGGGCAAACCCATACAGCAGCCCGTGCGGAACAGTCAGGGAGCTCAAGTCCCGTTCTTTTTTCCCCCAGGTATCTGCGACCGCCAAAATCAGACCAAAAACAATCAGCACGGTGGCAACCAGCCACAACGAGCGAAAAGAACTGCGGATGTATTCCTGAGCGGTGTAGCCGACGATGACGATGGGAAGAGTTCCCACAATAATCAGCCAGCCGATCCGGGCATCGTTTTTCTGGCCAGCCAAGGCTTGGAGCCACCAGGATCGGCCCACAAGGGATTGAAACCAGGTGCCAATAATGCGGCCAATATCTCGGGCGAAATACACCAGCACGGCTATTTCTGTTCCAATTTGAGTAATCGCGGTGAACGTCGCGCCGGGGTCAGTGGCACTTGGGAGAAACTCCCCCACAATCCGCACGTGAGCACTGGAAGAGACCGGCAAAAATTCGGTGAGTCCCTGGACGATTCCTAGCAGTATCGCCTCAAAGAGCCCCATGCTCCCACGCTAGTGGTTGCGACCGAATGCGCGGCGAGCTTTAGTGGTAATGTCGTGTTTCGGTCGGGTCGTGTTCATAAACGATGGACTGCGCGCGGATGGCGGAATTGGTAGACGCGCTAGCTTGAGGTGCTAGTGCCCTAACGGGCGTGGGGGTTCAAGTCCCCCTTCGCGCACACACAAAAAATGCCGAGACGAAACTCTCGAAAACCCCCAGGAGCACTGCTTCTGGGGGTCATTTTTTTCTCCCCTTGCGGTCTGAACCTGTGGCGTATATCTCGGTGCCAAGAAGTCGGCAGACGACTCACCCTCACCGCAGGCGCCTCCTGAGGGACGCTTTGATGAGACCGCGCTGATGCGCCGCGATGGCTGAGCCACTGTGTGGTGGCCTGTGGCCACCACACAGCAGAGGGTTAGAAAATAGCGAGAACGAAAAACACCAGTGTTGTCAGAGAGAAAACAATCAACATCACTTGTGTCAGCCTCAGGAACTTTACCGAAGAGGCAATCACCATCTCGGTAGCAGAGGTTGCGCCAGAGAGATCTTTAGCAACGGCGAACCCTTCGCGAATTGCCGCGAACTGGTTGATCACCGACAGCGCACCTGTGGTCACCAAGACAGTGAGTGCAAAGACCTTCACTTCGAGAGTGGCGCTCATAAATTGCCCGGTAGCCACGAGCACTAATGCCACGGACAGCACGATGACCGACAACATTTGGGACTGAACAATGCTTTTTCTCAGAATGGTCCATGTTCCGATGAAATGTGCTGTTTCCATGTAATCTCCTTTGTTTGGGCCAGAGGCTCAGAGAGATCACTCAGCAACCTTGGCGTTTCCCATGATAAGACCACTTCCTGGATGAGAGGCTGGGTGCGAATTTTCTCTGGCAGACGTGTGTCGCGACAATAGTGACCCTTAGGCAGAGGTCACAGGCCCCCAGTCACTGAAGCGTATCTTCGGGGGCAACGTCTCTTTGTGTAATCCCCCCGCCCGGGACCGCACACGTTGCACACTCAGATTTGCAAGGTTAGAGTTATCGTCATGAAGTCACAGGTTGCCGCGGGATTGATTCTTGTACCTCTGATTTTTGTGGCTGGGTGTTCGCCGCAAACCGTCGTGGAATCGATCTCCACAGCACAGGTGTGCGCAGAGTCGGCGGTAATCATGGGTCAGATGCAAGACATGTTGAGGACTGTCGCTGCAGACCCCACCACTTTTGAGACCTACGAAACAAGGCTCAGAGAACTTTTTGATGACTTTAACGCGCTAGAACCTGTCAATGAGGAACTCAGTGCTGCCCATGGGAAAGTTGCAGTCGGAGTCGATGCAATCTTTGAAACTTTGGGAAACCCGAACCCCAGCGGTCTCTCTGAGCTTCCCTCCCAGCTTGCCGAAACTCAAGGCGCAGCCACGGAGTTTGTGCGCGCCTGCAG
>CAYUJX010000101.1:0-4735 GCA_964445125.1 uncultured Microbacteriaceae bacterium | reverse complement strand
CCAGCAAACGTATCGGAGAACATGCGACCCGCGGTCACTGCCGGGTTGGCAAAAGAGGTGGAAGAGGTAAAGAAGTACGCAGCGCCGATCCATGCTGGTACCAACCAGACCAAGAGAGCGGCTTGATTGCGCCTCACGGCGATCAGAATGATCATGATGAGCCCGGCCGTTGCAATGACTTCCCCCATCAATGTTCCTGTGCTGACCCGATCAGTGGTGGATAGCTCAACCAGGGGAAGATCAAAGAGCAGGTTCGCCAGCATGGCTCCTGCAATTCCCCCGGTAATTTGTGCCGGGATGAAGAGGGCTGCGTGGCCCACAGACAGGGCTTTTTCCCACACCATTACGAGGCTGACGACAGGGTTGAAATGAGCGCCAGAAACAGGCAAAAAAAGATAAATCAAGACGGCCAAGACAAGGATGGTAGAAAGCGTGTTGCCCAACAAAGCGATACCTCGGTCGGCGCTGAGATCGTTGGCCATGATTCCCGAACCCACAACACCGAGGACAAGAACCAGGGTGCCCAAAAATTCTGCTGAAACCCGGACGGAAAGGGAAGGTGTCATGCCGGATCCTGACGACGCTTACGGACTGTAGATTTCCAACCTATCGTGACACCGTTACCCTTCACGATCAGGCGGCACTTCCCACAGAAGGCCCGATACAGTGATGCCGTGAAAAGGCAACGGACCACAGGATTATTCGCACTAACACTCGCCCTCCTTAGTGGGTGCTCTCCCCAATCGGTTGCCGAAACGGTTTCCACGGCCCAAGTCTGTGCTGAATCCGCGGTCATTTTGGGTCAGATGCGAGAAACCGTGGTTCTTGCTGCCACCAACCCCGCAGGGTTTGCGACCTACGCGACAAAATTGGGCGATCTGCTGGATGACTTCAATGCCCTCGAGCCATTGGATCCTGAACTCAACGTTTCCCACGAAAAGGTTTCCCGCAGTGTCGAGTCGATTGTGGTGACCCTCGGTGATCCCACCGTCGCAGCCCTTGCGCAGCTTCCCACCCAAATTGCAGATGCTCAGCTTGGCCTGATGGAGTTCGTGGAGGCATGTTCTCTCTGATGGTTTCTGGGAGTGATTGAGTTTCTGGTGGAGGCTCACCCTCCCTGCTAATGCTCACCCAAAATCGCTATATTTCAGCTATGAAAAAACTTGCTTTCCTTTTTTTTGCCCCATTGTTTTTGGTTGCCTGCGCAACAGGTAGCGCCACAGAGGATGGCGTGGGCTCTTCCAGCGAAGAATCTGTTGCAGATGTCACAGAAGAGACACGCTTGGCTGATGATGTCCAAGAGGGCGAAGAATGGACCGACACTCCTGCTGATGGCGCGCAAGCGCCAGGAATGATGGTCCTGACTCTCGAAACCGTGTCTCAAAATAATTCGGAAGAAAGCTGCTGGAGCATCATCGATGGCTCGGTCTATGACCTCACCGACTGGATCAGCCAGCACCCCGGGGGCGCAAGCAGAATCCTCGGGTTGTGTGGGAGCGATGGCACTTCTCAGTTCCAAGGTCAACACGGTGGTTCTGGCTCCCCCGAGTCAACGCTGGAGCGCTACCTTTTGGGGGCGTTGGAAAGTAACTAGTTTTTTAGGCTGTTTTTATCCCCACCGTAGGGATTCTCAGGCTAGACGATGAACTTTTTGCGTGGGAAACGCTAGGAAGCAGTCTTTAGTCTTTGTCCACTGTCAGTGGGTGTTGACACAATCGAACAAATGTTCGAATATAGTCCTATGTCCCCCGCACTCACTCTGGAGGGGTCGCCGCCTAGGCGCCCTGATGTTTTTGCGTTGCAGCAACGCATTCATGCCATGCAGGCGGTTAGTGCGGAGCATCACGTCTTCCCTGTGGCATCAGGCCTCGAAGGGTTATTCCCCGAAGGGGGTATGCAGCGGGGCGCAATTTACCAGGTGGATTCTTCTGCTTCTCTGCTCTGGAGTTTGGTGGCGGAAGCCACGACTAAGGGAACCTGGTGTGCTTTGGTGGGAATACCCGATGCGGGCGTGGCGGCAGCCACTGAACTGGGTGTGAACGTGGACCGCCTGGTTCTTATCCCCTACCCCGGCACACAATGGCTATCCGTTGTGGGCGCACTAATCGATGTGGTGGGCATTGTTGCCCTTGGCTCTGTGGCGGCACCCTCTGATCGCATGTTGTCCACGCTCAGTGGTCGCTTACGCGAGCGGGAAGCGACTCTTTTGGTGCGACAGGCGTGGCCACGATGCGAAGCCAGTATCGCTGTGCGCCACCAGTGGAGTGGCGCATACGAAGGCGGTGGGCTTTTGCATGAACACCAGGTCTTGATTGAAGCAACACCGCGTCACGGCCAGCCCGTGCGGCGGGCTGAGTTGATGATTGATGCCTTTGGCTCCCACGATGTGGCGCCCAAGGCGCCGGTCATTGATATCAACACCCAACGGCAGGTGGGGTGATGATGCGCCGCGCGCTTGTTTTGTGGTGCCCAGGCTGGTCGGTGGTGAGCGCCTATGGTGATGATTCTCTTCCCGAAGTGGTACCTGGCGTGCCGGTCGCAATTGTGCACAAAGGCCTGGTGAGCGAATGCTCACCAGAAGCCCTTGATGCTGGCGTGCGGGTAGGAATGCGTCGCCGTGACGCTCACCTAATGTGTCCTCAGTTGGTTTTGACTGCTCACCAGGCGGAACGTGACCGGCGCGCCTTTGACCGTGTGGTGATTGATTTGGCGCAGTGTGTGCCGGATCATTCGCTGCTCTCCCCCGGCCTTGTTGCTTTTCACGCCAGAGGGTTAGAGCGTTTTTATGGCAGTGAAGAAGCAGCGGCGCGCATCCTTCGAGAAGCCATGGTGGTTAGTGAACCCCTCGCTACAGCACGCATTGGGATTGCCGATGACCTTTTTAGCGCCGTGATCGCTGCCCAACACGCCACTGATAACTACCCCCTCCACAGCGTGGAAAAGGGTGCGTCAGCTGAATTCTTATCCGATGTCTCAGTGGAGACCCTTCACGACCCTTCTACCGTTTCGTTGCTTCTACGGTTGGGGGTCACCACCCTGGGTGGATTTGTGGCGCTGGGCTTGGAGGCAATTCGTGAACGCTTAGGTGTCAACGGTGAGCGGCTCTATCGCTTAGCTTCGGGGACTGGCCACACGTTCTTAGAGATGAAGCAAGCACCTGTGGACCCTGTGCGACGCATCGAGCTACCGGAAGCGTTGGTATCGGTGGATCAGGTGAGCTTTGCCCTTCGTGTTCCTGTGGAAGAGTATGCGACAACGCTCCGCTCAGCTGGTGTGGTCTGCACACAGGTCAGCATCACCCTGGGCTTTGATAACGACACCACCCACCAGCGGGTGTGGCAACACCCTCGCTACTTTGAAGCATCGGATGTGGTGGATCGAGTCCGTTGGCAACTGGAACAGTGTTTTCGGGATCAGCAGGGCGAAGGTTCGGGATTCCCCGTGGCGGTGTCATGGGTGAGGTGTGAAGCACTTTCGCCCGAAGAAGTCTCGGTACACGAACCAGGTTTGTGGGGGCAAGGCCCCGACGCCAGGGTTCACCACGTTTTTTCGCGCGTGCAAAGCATGGTCGGTGCCGGTGGCGTCATGACCGCAAGCCCCCGTGTTTCTCGGGTGGCATCAGAAACCCAGGTGCTGACTCCGTGGGGAGATAGCGTGCGCGAGCAAGAAGCACCCGGCCCCCTGCCGGGTGCTCTGCCCAGCCCTCTGCCGGGAACAGTTTTTGCCACCCCGATCGAGGTTATTGTTCTGGCCGCGGGTGAAGAGCCTGTTGTGATCTCAGAACACGCACAGCTTTCGCTTCCTCCTCGTGCCCTGGTGTGGGGTTCCAGGCGCCTTGTGGTGGTGTCTTGGGCAGGGCCGTGGCCGGTCTGGGAAAAGTGGTGGGATCCCACCCAGAGCCGTTTTTTGCACCGGGTTCAACTTATTGATGACCACGGCATGGGATGGCTAGTAAGCGCTCAGCAACACAACCGCTGGTTTCTGGAAGCCCGGTATGACTAGTGGGGTGGAACAACCCACCTATTCCCTGGTCAGAACACGAGCAACGGCTGCGCGGTCACCAGAAAGCTACTGCGCCACCACCGGGTGATGGTGGCGACGCTCCCGCCTGGTCTGCTCATCGCCATCCCTACCAGGCGCCAGAAAAGAAAAAAAACGAAGGTGATGAAATTCCCTATGCGGAACTCCACGTGCACAGCAGCTTTAGCTTTCTCGATGGCGTTTCCGCACCCGAAAAACTGGTCGAACGAGCCGCCGAGCTAGGGCTTAAGGGCTTGGGGCTGACAGATCACAATGGGTTTTATGGCGCGGTGCGGTTTGCAGAAGCGGCTGCGGCGCACCAGATGCCCACCGTGTTTGGGGCAGAGATCACTCTGGGAACCTCACCACCCAGGGCAGACTCCCCCGATCCTCCAGGAGCACACCTTCTGGCACTGGCTAAGGGCAAAACGGGGTATCACCAGCTTTCTGCTGCCCTGACCCAAGCGCATTTAGCTACCGAAGAAAAAGGCACCATGACCGCGGATGTGGGCGTCTTGGCTGAGCATGCCCAGGGTGAATGGTTGGTGCTGACCGGATGCCGCAAGGGGTCCGTTCGCAGCCCCCTTGCCCCCCACCGGATGCCCACAAAAGTGGAGCAGGAACGCAGTGAAGCAGCGTTGGTGGAGCTGGTGGGTCACTTTGGCACTGACAACGTGGTGGTGGAGCTTTTTGACCACCAGCATCCCCTGGATAG
>CAYUJX010000100.1:0-4762 GCA_964445125.1 uncultured Microbacteriaceae bacterium | reverse complement strand
CGTTCGACCACCCCGGAGCTTGCCTGGGGGACGAAGCGAATGGCGCGAGAGAAAAAGGCGACAACGGCAACTATCAGAATAATCGGAACGATGGCATCCATGGTGAGACCTCCTAGTGAACGGACGATGGGGATGGGGCTGATTCAACGACGGCGATGGCGCCGTCAATCTTCGAGACGATGACGCGATGCTGAGCGGGAATTGTTCCGGTGAGGCTGCGCGCACTCCACACCTCACCGCGGAGGTCAACTTCACCGGAATATTCGGTGATTTCTGAGCGAGTGAGCGCGGATACGCCGAGGAGAGCCTCGGTGTTGGTGGCGTTTTTGGGCGTGCGTTTCGCTATTTCTCGCAGGGCTATGGGGCGCAACACCGCAAGGGAGAGAACAGCAGAGACCGCGAAAGCAATTCCTTGGGCGAGAAACCCGCCACCTGCCCATGCCGTTACCATGGCGGCTGCGGCGGAAACAGCAAGAGAAGCGAACAATAAATTAGCGGTAATGGTTTCCACGACAAATAACACACCCGCTGCGAGAAGCCACAGCCACACTGCCATCTGACTCACATCCTTGCGTTATGTCGCTCGAATTTCAGTGTAGGGCAGTGCACTTTGGTCTGGCTGGAAATAGCCGCCAAACCAGGGGCCTATGGGATAGGAACGGTAAGAGAACGAGTCGTGTTTAATGCTTCGCGTTTCGTGGCGCGAAGGCCACTCACGCGGGAACCAATGACGAGTGCCGCGCCAATGATGATGAGGTTCTTGACGATGTACTGACCCTCGAGGGTCAGCCCCAGAGGGAAATCGTCCCAACACACTTCGGGAAGAAGCACCAAGGGAAGAAAAGTTCCCGGCATCTGGAATGCGAGAAGAAAAATCGCCACTCTGGTGAGCGCAGGAATGAGGAATGTCACCCCAATGAGCACCTCCCAGTATCCGATGGCTGGAACAACAATCTCTGGCGTCCACCAATAAACAGTCGCAGCGAGGAGGTCTTCAGCAGGGCTGATGCCCATGGGCTTAAGAGCACCAAACCAGATAAATATCACGCCAATTCCGACCCGAAGAAACGGTAAACCAACGGCGTCCATTAACTTGATGACCAGCGCATCGACGCGGAGGAGGGCATCTCGAACTGTCATCATCCAAAAATGATATCGACTCAAGGTGAGGGGTGTCCTCAGAATTATCACGGCCACTTCGCGTCTTATTGCTTTCGCAGGAATAGGCCCAGTGCTGCGGGGTTTATCGCCCAGGCGCAGAAAAAGAGAAACCCTTGACCGGGAGTGATGGTGACCTCGTGGCGTGGGGTGAGACACCATGATTACTCGAGACTGGGTCGCCGCCGCCTCACCGTCTCGGCGACGGTTGGCGCAGGCCAAAGGCCGCTGTTGCTCGATTGTGAGGAAGTCACCTTGACGAGGGACACCCGGGGCCCTCGTCGCTTCGCGCGCAATCACGCCGTGTGTGGTGTGTGAACGAACAGGAACCAGGAAACCCTCCAGGTCGCCGGCGCACAGTCGCGCCGCCTATTAAACGGAGAACGCTCATCACCCTCGCCGCCGTGCAGTGTGGGCCGGTCAGGACGATGAGGTGGCCAAACCCTGTTCCCACCGAGGCATGGTACTTTTCCTCGGTGGGCAGAATACTCGCGGTTGAGCCAGTACTGCCGGCGTTTCGCCACGCTCAGCAAGACATTACGGACCAGCTCGTTGACGGCCTAGCTACCGACGCCACCATGGGTGAGGTCATTCGCCGCATTCATCGCTCGACCGGTGTGGAAACCCGGCACTTGGTCATGCCTATAGAGCAGTATCGCGATATCGACAGTTTCACCAACGCCAACGCTCTCTTTCATCGCCACGGCCTCGACCTGGCAGTGCAGGCGACCACGGGCGCTTTGACCAAAGCGGGGGTTACCGCTGCGGATGTTGATTACCTCTTCTTTACGACCGTGACCGGGGTGGGTGCACCTTCTTTGGACGCCGAGCTGTCGACCCACCTGGGTTTTCGCTCCGACCTTGTGCGCGTGCCAAGTTTTGGTTTGGGATGTGTAGCGGGTGCTTCTGGGCTTGCTCGCGTTGCCGATTATTTGCGCGGCCACCCCGGAGCTATCGGTCTCGTTGTATCAGTGGAGTTGTGTTCGTTGACGGTTCAGTGGGATGACCCTTCGATGGCCAATATTGTCGGAACGGGATTGTTTGGCGATGGAGCCGCTGCGGTCGTGATGGTCGGGGAGGACAATCCCCGCCCAGGCGGCGTTCGGGTGATTGCCTCGCGGAGCGCTTTGTATCCCGAAAGCAAAGAAACTATTGGCTGGCGTATTGGCAGCACGGGTTTTCGTTTGATGTTGACTCCTGCCGTACCAGAGCTCATTGATGCCCATCTCGCAGGAGATGTTGAGCAGCTGTTGGCCGACAATGGGCTCACCCGGTCAGACATCGGTTCCTGGATTGCCCATCCTGGCGGGCCACGAGTGCTCGAAGCATTTTCCGACACACTGGGTTTGAGCCCTAGTGACCTCGCCACGAGCTGGCAAGTCATGGCCGAGGTGGGGAATTTATCCTCGAGCGCTGTGTTGCATGTTCTTGCTCGATCCATGGATCGACCCTCTGGCCACCGCGCGCTGCTCTTTGCGCTCGGCCCGGGGGTCAGCGTCGAACTTGTTCTTTTGGAGTGGACGTGATCGCCTACACGGTATTTGTCTTGCTCACCGGAGTGGAAAGACTCTGGGAGTTGCGTATTTCCCGGCGCCATGCCGCACTCGCTTTTTCTCGGGGAGGCAAAGAGTATGGCCTGGGCCATTTTCCCTGGATGGTGGCGCTTCACACGGGCCTACTTTTCTTCGCGGTCGCTGAGGTCTGGATATTCGATAGGCCTTTTCTTCCCGTGTGGGGGTGGGTATTCCTGGCCCTGGCCCTCGCAGCGCAAGCCGGTCGATATAGCGTGATTTGGGCTCTGGGAGAGCAGTGGAACACGCGTGTCATCGTGGTGCCAGGGGCACCACGCGTCCGCCGCGGTCCGTATCGCTTTGCCTGGTTATCCCACCCCAACTATTGGATTGTGGCGATAGAGGGAATTGCGTTGCCCATGGTGCACTCTGCCTGGATGACGGCGATTGCTTTTACCGTGTTAAACGCCATCTTGCTCCTGGGCTTTCGGATCCCCACGGAGAACCGTGCGTTGGGAGAGCTCCGGTGAGCACTCTGGATCTGGTCATTGTGGGGGCTGGACCGGCAGGGCTCGCCACGGCTATTTTTGCCCGCCAAGCCGGTCTTTCAGTCTGTGTGTTAGATGGTGGACCCACGGATGGCGACAAGGCCTGCGGCGAAGGGCTGATGCCCGGTGTGGCGCCCCTGCTCGCAGAGCTCGGCATTGACCCTCCCGGCGAAGAGCTGGTGGGGGTGGCCTACCAGCAAGGGTCCACTCGGGTTGAGCACCGGTTCCCCGGGGCACCGGGACGAGGAGTCAGGCGCACCGTGTTGAGTGATGCGCTGCGCGAACAGGCGCTCACAAGTGGCGCCACCATTTGGCAAGAAAAATATGTTTCTCTCCTTCAAGACCGCGATTCGGTCACGGTAACGACTGATGCTCATCGGGATATCGACTCGCGTTATGTGATCGCGTGCGACGGGCTTCACTCACGGGTGGCCTCCGATTTGGGTGTGGTGGTGGCACCGCGCAAACGGGCTAGACGCTACGGCCTCCGGCAACATTTCCAGGTGGCCCCGTGGTCCTCCACCATTGAGGTTTTCTACGTCGCTGATGCCGAGCTATACATCACGCCGGTCTCTCGTGACACGGTGGGCGTCGCTGTCTTGGGTCGAAAAGGGGTGAACTTAGACGACACTCTGGCGATGGTTCCCTCCCTCGTCGCACGCTTAGCGAACGCCCCACGGGTGTCCCCTTTGCGAGGAGCGGGACCTTTTCCTCACCGCGCCAGAACGCAACGCCAGGGCAGAGTGCTTCTGGTCGGTGACGCGGGAGGGTATGTCGACGCGATTACCGGTGAGGGGTTACGCGTGGGGTTTGCGCAGGCAAAAGTGGCGGTCTCCGCTGTTGTCGCGAATCAACCGCAGCGGTACCCAGCCCAATGGAAACGTGTTACCCGTGAGTTTCGCCTCCTGACGAGGGGCTTGGTGGCCCTCGCGCAGTCGCCGCTGCGGCGGTCCATTGTTCCCTTGGCAAAAATCATGCCAAAACTTTTTGGAATAATCGTGAACCGTTTGGCGCGGTAATGGCGCGGGTCACGGTGACCGCGGTGGTTCGTTCTGCCCACCCGGGTCCTTCCGCAGCGGTCACTGCGCTTGCCGCCATCCTCGCGTGGGGGTTTGGCGTTCCTCTGCCGAGCGCCGCGCTGGTGGTCCTCGCGGTGTTTTGTAACCAGTTTTCTGTGGGGCTTTCGAATGACGCCATCGATGCTGTCCGTGATCGTGAGGCGAAGCGCCGGGATAAGCCCGTGGTCTCGGGTGAGGTAACACCGGCCGCGCTCTGGCGCATCGCAATTGTTCTGGCGGCGGCGTCTCTGGTGCTGTCCGCCGTCGTTCACCCCGGCGTCTTGATAGCGCAAGCTGTTTTTTTGCTCGCAGGATGGGTCTATAACGCGGGGTTGAAGGCAACCGCGTTCTCTGTTGTCGCCTACGCAGTGGGGTTTGCTGCTCTTCCGGTCATTATAAGTTTCGCCGCTCAGCCTGCAGCGTTTGCCCCCTGGTGGATCATCGTGATTGCTGCAGGCTTGGGAGTTGCCGCCCATTTTGGGAATGT
>CAYUJX010000099.1:0-4847 GCA_964445125.1 uncultured Microbacteriaceae bacterium | reverse complement strand
TTTCCCACGATGTGGGCTTGGTCGAAGAAACCGTGAACCGGGTTTTTTATCTCGATGCCATCCGGGCAACCATTGATGTCTACAACATGTCGTGGAAGCACTATCTGCGCCAACGGGAAGCAGATGAAGAGCGTCGCCGCAAAGAGCGCAGCGTCACCGAGAAAAAGGCGACCGCCCTGCAGCTTCAGGCGGCAAAGTTTGGGGCCAAAGCGAGTAAAGCAGCCTCCGCCCACCAGATGGTCGCTCGCGCCGAGCGAATGCTGTCCAGCCTCGATGATGTCCGCACAACCGAGCGCGTGGCAAAACTCCGTTTCCCCGAGCCGGCAAGTTGTGGAAAAACTCCCCTGTTTGCCCACAACCTGTCCAAAAGTTACGGCTCTCTGGAAATTTTCACCGCTGTTGACTTAGCGATTGACCGCGGTTCCAAGGTCGTCATCGTGGGGCTTAACGGAGCGGGAAAAACGACGCTGTTGCGCATTCTTGCCGGTGTAGATTCCCCTGACACCGGAATTGTTGAAGCAGGCCACGGTTTGCGGGTGGGCTACTACGCCCAAGAGCACGAGACGCTGGATGTTAATCGCACGGTGTTGGAAAATATGTTGGCTTCCTCGCCCGACATTGGTGAGCGGGAGGCACGCTCTGTCCTGGGTTCTTTCCTCTTCACGGGTGATGATGTTCTCAAGCCTGCCGGTGTGCTTTCCGGAGGAGAAAAGACCCGACTTTCACTGGCAATTCTTGTGGTCTCGAAAGCAAATGTCCTGTTACTGGACGAACCGACAAACAACTTAGATCCTGCCAGCCGGGCAGAAATTCTGGATGCTTTGGCCCACTATTCTGGGTCCGTGGTCCTCGTGAGTCACGATGACGGGGCTGTGTTGGCTTTGAACCCCGAGCGAGTATTGATTATGCCCGATGGGGTTGAAGACCATTGGAGCGACGACTACGCCGATTTGGTGTCCCTGGCCTAAAGTGCCCGGGCGCCTTGGCACGGGACTAAGGCTTCCCTTTAGTGCCTTTGGTTTTCCAGGAGAGCGTCTTCTTCTTGGGCATCCGTGGTGTTCTTGTGAGGCTTGGGAATTACCCCTCGAGAGATCCGAAGGTCTTGACGAAAGAGCCACCCGTAGCCAACAAAGGCCATCAGGGCAAACAGGAACCACTGAAACGTGTAGCTCAAGTGGGGGCCCTCATCGAGCACCGGTTTTATGGCTCGCAGCGGGAGGGAGGCAGGCGCGGGGTTCTCGCTCCCGGCAATGATGTAGAAATCGTCCAGGAGCGAGTCTGAGCTCTGCTGTTGCACATCCGTGAGATTGATGGTGGCGACTTGACCGTCGGGCGCTCCGCGGCCTCTCAGCTGTGGTTCCCATATTCTCACTCGGCCCATTACCTCCACGTCTCCTGCGGGGGGAGCGGGTATCACGTCGGGAAAGTCGCGTGATTCGCCGGTGGGAACCCAACCCCGAGCGATGATCACGGTTTCTGTGGCGGTGCGAAAAGGCACAAGCACTTCAAAACCCACCAGACCCGCGCGGGGCCGCGTTCTGACCAATACTTGCTCGTCTGGGAGATACACACCCTCCAGTACGAGAGGTGACCACTCGTTGTCTCTCGTCACGATGGGGGTGGCAAGGACAAAAGCGTCCAAGCCGACCGGAGCCGTGTCGTAATTTTTCTCCACCCGGTCCATGGCGGCCACGGCTTGACTGCGACGGTCCCACTGCCACAGACCAAACAGTGACGCCACCACCGCAAAAACAACGGTGAGCGCGAGGTATCCCATCCACCGGGAACTAAACAGCAGCCGAAACATCTCAGGAACTCTCAGCGAGTGCAACAGCCTTCACGGGGAAGTTTCTTTGGCCGAGGTAGCCCACAAAGTATTCCCGGTGGCTTTCACACGACAACCAAATCTTCACGCGGTCTTCTGCATGAATGGTGGGATTGCGCCACTGTATTTCCCATTCCGGGGGCTCCTCACAGGACACTCTCGAACACCGCACAGCGGCGACAGGCCCTCCAGGAATAATCACTTCGAATCGAGGAGAGAAACTGTTCCCGGACGCGTGGGACCCAAAGAGCGAGAAGGGGTGGCCGAGTTGGCCAAGACAACAGCAAAATAGGGCAGCACGATCGCACCCAGAGCAGGAAGAAGCAACCACCAACCGCTGACCAGAAAACATACGCCAATGCACGCCAGGCGAAGCCCCATCGCGAGGGTGTATTTGAGCATCCGAGAACGACGCTCTTTTTCAGGAGCAATACCCAAGGATGTTGCGGAATAGTTTTCCATGACCACCACAGCGTAGAGCAGTCTCCTGCTAATAAGCTTGAGGGCATGTCACAGCCACGCACCGTTTTGGTCACCGGAGGAAATCGCGGAATCGGGTATGCGATTGCGGAACGTTTCATCGCTGATGGTCACCGCGTGGCCGTCACAACACGCAGTGGGTCTGGTCCGGAGGGCGCCCTCACCGTTACCGCCGATGTGACCGACGGGGCATCGTTAGACGTCGCCATCGCGCACGTCGAGGCGGAGCTAGGGCCCCTGGAAGTGGTGGTGGCCAATGCAGGTATCACCAAGGACACCTTGCTTTTGCGTATGACGGATGAAGACTTTGAAGAGGTCATCAACACGAACCTCAGCGGGGTTTTTCGGGTGGTGAAGCGCTCTATTAAGTCCATGATGAAACAAAGATTTGGCCGCATCATCTTCATTTCCAGCGTGGTCGGCCTCTACGGATCTCCCGGTCAGGTGAATTACGCGGCGTCAAAGTCGGGGTTAGTCGGGTTTGCTCGGTCCTTGACCAGAGAACTTGGCGCTCGCGGAATCACCACCAACGTGGTGGCACCGGGATTTATCGACACCGATATGACGAAAGCACTCCCACCGGAGCAACAAGAGGCATATCTGAAGTCCATTCCCGCCGGTCGCTTTGCGACCCCGGCTGAAGTTGCTGCTGCCGTGGCATGGTTAGCCAGCGATGAGGCCGCATATATTTCTGGCGCGGTTATCCCCGTTGATGGGGGATTGGGGATGGGCCACTAGGCCCTGGAGATTCCCAGTTCTTGGAGAACAAGGGATAAGTCAGGAACGTCAATGCAGCGATCTGCCGCTTTTTTCGTCACAGGCTTCCCCATATAGCTAATTCCCATTCCTGCAGCGACCATCATCTCCACGTCATTGCCGCCATCGCCGACGGCCACCGTGTTGTGCTCAGCGATTCCATGTTCATCAGCCCAGCGTCGAAGAGTGGCGGCTTTTGAGGAAGCATCCACAATCGGCCCCGCTACTTTCCCCGTCAACACGCCATTTTTCGTGACAAACCGGTTCGCGTGATGCATATCCAGTCCCACCGATGCGGCGAGGGGGTCGAGCATTTCGTGAAAACCTCCGGATACGGCTGCGACGAGGTGTCCGTGGGCGTGAAGAGTGTCGATAAGCAGCTGTGCGCCGACGCTGAGGCGTACCTGAGAGGTTGCGTGGGCAACTTGCTCAAGCGTCACTCCCTGGAGCGTCTCCACCCGCTCTATCAGCGACTGGGCGAAATCAAGCTCGCCGTTCATCGCTCGTGTTGTGATTCCGGCGACACGGTCTGCCACCTCGGGGGACACCCTGCGGGCGAGAAGGTCGATACCTTCATCCTGGGTCAGGGTGGAATCAACATCGAGGACAATCAATAATTGTGTTGAGCTCACGCCCGAACGACCGTTCCTTTTTCCACCACCGTCACACCGCCGGGGGACAGAGTGAAACCACGGGCACGGTCGACGGTCTCGTCCACCCCTACCTGGGCTCCCGGCTCGACCACCACATCTTTGTCCAAAATGGCACGCCTAATGACCGCGCCGGCGCCAATCACGACGCGTTCAAACAAGATGGAATCTTCCACGAGTGCACCGGAGTCAATTTTGACCCAGGGGCTGAGAACACTGCGCACGACCTGGGCCCCCACGACGTAGCATCCAAGCGACACGGTGGATTCGGAGAGAGACCCCGCATTGCCGTTCTCGTCTTTGACAAATTTCGCCGGAGGGGAGTTCCACTGCTGGGAAAAAATGGGCCACTTCGTGTTGAAAAGGTTAAAAATGGGGTCGGTCGAAATCAAATCCTGGTGGGCGTCGAAGAAGGCGTCGATGGTTCCCACATCACGCCAGTAAAAACGGTCGTTGGGGCGCGCACCGGGGATGGTGTTGCGGTTGAGGTCATACACATTCGCATCCCCGCGTTCCACAAAAGCGGGAATGATGTCGCCACCCATGTCGTGGTCGCTTTCGACATCTTTTGCATCCGCGCGCACAGCGTTGATCAGAGCGGACGTGGTGAAAACATAGTTGCCCATGGAGGCAAGAATCTCATCGGGGGAGTCCGCAAGCCCCTCGGGATCGGAGGGCTTCTCCGTGAAAGCACGGATTTTTTCAGGATTCTCAGCATCCGTAGTGATGACCCCGAACTGATCAGAGTGCTCTCGGGGGAGGCGAATACCCGCCACCGTCACCCCAGCGCCGCTGGCGACATGGGCATCAATCATCTGCTGGAAATCCATCCGATACACGTGATCGGCTCCCACCACCACGACCAGGTCGGGTTTTTCGTCCCTGATGAGGTTCAGGCTCTGGAAAATTGCATCCGCAGAACCGGCAAACCACCGTTTTCCCAGTCGTTGCTGGGCAGGAACGGACGCCACGTAGGCATTGAGCATTCCGCTTAGCCTCCACATTTGGGACACGTGGCGATCCAGGGAGTGGGATTTGTACTGTGTGAGGACGACAACCTGGCGAAGACCCGAGTTGATGAGGTTAGAAATGGCAAAATCGACCAGGCGGTAATGGCCGGCGAAGGGAACGGCGGG
>CAYUJX010000098.1:0-4861 GCA_964445125.1 uncultured Microbacteriaceae bacterium | reverse complement strand
GTCCATTCAGCTACGCTTACAAGATTTACTTCAAGAGTCCTCATCCATTGCTCGCGAGTAGCCTCACGACCAGCGAGCAAAAAAACGGCAGCGTTGTTGACAAGAAAGTCAAGGTGTCCCTCGACCGCCGCAGCGGCGACGGCCTCCACTCGCGTCGCGCTGTCGCTCACGTCACCCGACAACGCGGTAAACAAGCCTTCGGCGCACGCTCCAGCCGTGGATGACTGGTTATTACGTGCGACCCCCACCACATGTGCTCCAAGATTCGTGAGGTGGATTGCGGTCGCAGCTCCAATCCCCGAACTTGAACCCGTGATGATTCCGCGCTTACCTTCCCAAGTCAATTCACTCATGTGAGCACCGCCTCCGTGAGGTGCCGAACTGCGAACGCCGCGACCGAACTCCGAAGCTCTTGCTCCGCCTGATCAGACCAGAATGCGATGTGTGGGGTGAAAATAATGCGCGGGTCGTTCCGGAATGGATGGTCCGCAGGAAGGGGTTCGTCCACGGCCACATCCAGCGCAGCGCAACCGATCACCCCGGAGTCAAGCGCGGTCAGCAGGTCAGTCTCATTCACGAGACCTCCGCGGGCAGTATTGATCAACACCATTCCCGGTTTGCAACGCGAAAGCCAGTGTTTATCAATCATTCCCTGCGTTTCTGAATTCAAAGGTAGGTGCAACGACACGTAGTCTGAGTCATTGAGGAGCTCATCAAGCGGAACCATTTGGATGGAGGTGTGAATGCTGGACTGGTGAACGTAAGGATCCGTAGCAATAATTCTCATCCCGAAGGCAGAAGCACGGCTTGCGATCGCTCTCCCAATAGCTCCCATACCTACAATCCCGAGGACCTTTCCTTCGAGCCCGACAGGACGAAGGTCGATTTCAGTTGGGCGCCACTCACCATGACTGACTCGAGCGACATGTGGAAGCAAGCGACGCGCTGTCGCCAGTATGAGTGACAGGGCATGCTCCGACACCGATGCTGCGGCATATCCCGAAACGCTCTCGATTGCTACACCCGAGAAGCGTGCCGCATCCAGATCCACGTTGTCGAGGCCGGTCCCGTACCGGATGACTGCGATGCATTTCTTGGCAGCGGTCAGCACAGCCTTTGTGATAGGCGCCAGTTCCACTAGGAGCACTGTGGCGTCAGCCAAGCCAGGCAAATCCAGCACCTCTCGTTCAGTCGAAGGGTGCCGCCCACTCTCGATCAATTGCCCCCCCGCTGCCTCGACAGCCTTCCTTTCGAGGCTGTAGTTGAGGTAACTTCCGTCGACCACCAACACAGCGGGTCGCGAGTCTCCGAGGACAATCATTTTGGCCCCTTGTGATGCGTAGTTTCAGAAGCATCGCTCATCAACAGAGGGCGTGCCAGTTGGGCAGGGTCGAAGAAGGCCTCGAGCGTTGTAATCAGTCCGTCTTCCACGCACATTATGTTGATTCCTTCGAGCGCGGCCGGCGCGCCAGATCGATCCTTGAACAGTGCGCGCCACTGAATCGCGCCCTCGTCTCGAGAGCAATGCCAGCCGACGATGTCGACACTAAGCTCTGGGTACTCCTCGCCAGATGCTTCGTAGTAGCGCGCAATCTGGCTACGGCCGTGGAGCTCGACTCCGGGTCCCTTCCAGATTGCGTCGGGATGGAAAAAGCTCAGTATTTGCTCAATATTACGGCTCTCTTCGGCTGCCCAATATCGACGGGCCACATCAATCAGACCTTCTGTAATCACACATCTTCCTTTCACTCATCGGACTTCTTTCCTTCACTCGGTGCGACGCTTTTGATCCGAACCGTTGTGAGTGTCACCATCGTCTGAACGGCTATTGACCCGACCAACAGGATGCCGACCACGACAAGCTGAAGGGGCGCGGCGATACCCGCGAGACTCATTCCGCGCTGCAGAGTGGCCACAAGAATGAGTGCGGACATTGTGCCAAGAACCGTGCCCTTACCCCCGTAAATCGAGGCACCACCCACGACGACAATCGTGATCGCGGTGAGTTCGTACCCGCTTGCCAAGTTATATACGACGACACCGCTTCGCGACACCAGTAGAGTTGCCGCGATACCAGCCATTAGCCCAGAGAAGACGAAAACTGAGTACTCGACGCGCGCCGTGTTAATTTCCGCGTACCGTGCAGCCTTTGGGTTCATACCCGTGAGCACAATCTTGCGGCCTGCAACGGTACCGTGCAGGATCAGCGCCGCACCAATTGCACAAGCAAACAAGACCAGGATCGGCACGGGCACTCCCACAAATAAGATGCGATCCACGCCCACGAATGCTTCGGGAAGATTCCCGATTGACGCGTAGCCGATGAGTCCCTGAGCAATCCCACCGAACAGAGCAAAGGTGCCCAAGGTAACGATAAGGGAAGGAAGTTTCGTTCGGACCACAAGGATGCCGTTGAGCATTCCGCAAGCCGTGCCAACAATAATCGACACCAGCACGGCTACCTCAACAGGCCAATCGGCCTGCAAAGCCCTGCCCAACGCGACTCCACTCAGCGCGAGGATAGACGCTACAGAGAGGTCAATGTGCCCGGAGACGATGACAAACGTGAGACCGATTGCAAGAAGACCAAGCTCGGTGTATTGCACGAACCCATTCGCGATATTTTCTCCGACCAAGAAGAACGGGGATAGGAGGGATGCCACTACGAACGCGAACGGTAGGAGAACTAAAGCACCAAACTCCGGGCGCGCCGCTATCGATTTAAGTATATTCACGCGGTCACCTTCCTCTGCTCGGTGTTGTTCGCGTCACTGGTTGATCGAAGTGCGACTGTGGCCGCAAAAAGAATCACTAACCCCTGAATAGCGAGTTGCCATAGCGGATCGATATCGCTCACCCTCAGCACATTTAGAATGAGGGCAAGTAAGAGTGCGCCGAGTGCCGTGCCGAGAAAATTACCTCTTCCACCGGCGATGCTTGTCCCGCCAATGATCGCCGCTGCAATCGTCTGGAGCTCAAGGCCATTCGCGTCGGAAGGGTTGACGTTTCCAAATATTCCCGCAAACAAGAGTGCCGCTACCCCGCAAAGAACCCCACTGAGGACGAAAGTAGCGATTACGACCGGTTTGGTCTCGATTCCGCGCAACCTCGCAGCCGACTCGTTGAAACCGACCGCTACGAGCACTCTCCCAGGCACCGTTCGCTTAGAGAGAAAAGAAAAAAGTATCGCGGTCACCACTGCCAGGACGAACGGAAGAGGGACAGAAAGCGTCTGTGCCTTAGCAAAATCAATGAGTTCGGAAGGCAAATCATTGCGCGACACTTGGCTGCCGTCCGCAACGAAGAATCCGACGCCACGGTATACCCCAGCCATCCCTAGCGTCGCAATGATCGAAGGCACCGCAAGATAGGCAACAATAAGCCCGTTTGTAGCGCCAAGAACTGCCCCAAGGATGATTGCAAAAGGCACCAAGAAAGCTATAGGAGCACCCGTGGCGCTGTGGACCAGACCGGTGGAAAGCGCGACCAACATAACCATCGCACCCTGGGAAAGGTCGAGATTTCGTGACATCAGCACGAGCGTCTGTCCGGCGGCTGCGATCATGACGATGGAACTCGAGAGTGCGAGGTTCCCGAGGTTCTGGCTTGTGAACACGGTGGGAATAAAGATGGCCACCAGCACAATGGTTAGAACAAGAATTGAGGCCAACACGATCGCCAGAGGGCTAGGTCGGCGCGTAGTCATGAGTTGCCTTGCATCGCCATTTCGAGGAGTTTTGAAGGGTCCGTCGGGGCCGTGCACTCGCCCACCTGCGCTCCTCGGAAAATGACCTCCACACGGTCGCTGAGTAGCGCGAGTTCTGGAAAGTCGGATGAAATAACCACAATCGCTGCGCCTTCTCTGGCGAGGTCCCGGATTATCTCGTGGATCTCGTGTTTCTTGCGGATGTCCACGCCGCGCGTGGGTTCGTCCAGGATGAGCACGCGTGGATGAGCCTCAAGTCGCCTGCCAATCGCCACTTTCTGCTGATTTCCGCCACTCAACTCAGAGGCTATCTGCGACGAAGAACGTGTGGTTATGGACAACAGCTCTATACGCTTCCGAGCCAACACCCGCTCTGATTTCCGCCGAATAAACCCCAGTACGGAAATCCGACCGAGTACCTCGATCGTAAGATTAACTGCGACAGACGCCGCGAGAACAAGTCCGTGCATGGCTCTGTCTTCAGGCAGGTAGGACACGCCTGAGGCAGCTGCTGCCCGACGGGAGCCATTCTTCAGAACTGCTCCGTCGCAGGTAACACTTCCGGAATCCGCGTTTCGCCATCCGGAGATTGTTTCTCCAATCTCGGTTCGACCAGCGCCGACGAGCCCGGCTAGACCCAGGATTTCTCCTTCCCGAACATTAAGGGAAATATCCTGAAATTCGCCTTGTCGGGAAAGCCCCTCAACATTAAGTCGGGTTTTTCCGAACGTGCGTTCAGCAACCACCCTAACTTCCACGTCGGATCCGGCCATCAGGGTGATCAACTCAGCCTCCGAGGTGTCGCTAATCCGGCCCGCACCAACTAGTTCGCCGTCGCGGAGAACTGTATAGACGTCAGCATGGGCCATCACCTCTTCAAAGCGATGTGTAATCATAGCGACGGCGCACCCCCGGTCTGCCATCGTTCGGGCGAGTCCGTAAAGGCGGTTGGCTTCGTGTGCACTCAGGGATGCGGTCGCCTCGTCCATAATCAGCACTCGTGTGCCACGGTCGACAGCTGCACAGATTTCGACGAGCTGTCGATCTGCCAAGGAGAGAGTGCCCATCACCTGATCGGTGCTCTGGTGCGGTGCCAACTCGCCGAGAATCTGCCGGGCGCGCTCATGCATCAGACCAGGGTCAACGATGCCGTAG
>CAYUJX010000097.1:1850-4917 GCA_964445125.1 uncultured Microbacteriaceae bacterium | reverse complement strand
ACAAAAGAAATACCCGTGCACAGCGCCCCCAACGCCAGGATCGATCCGACCTGAGTAAAAGTGGAGGGTGCCTGCCTCACCCCGAAGAACACAAAGAGGGGCAATAGTGTCACCGCGGAGAAGCCAAACTGCGTGGCGACTAAAGCTTCGGGCGCGGTCCTGTAGGGGAGAATGTACTTCTTTGTGTAGGGGTAGGACAGCCCGTAACAGATGGTGCACCCCAGCAGAGCTAACAGGGCCCACGCGGGATAGTCACCAAAACCCAACCAGAAACCAGAAATCGCCAAGGCCCCCACAAGACCAATGAGCAGTCCCATAATCTGATCCCGGGTGAGTTTTTCCCCACGGAAGACAAAAGCTATGGCGAGAAAAGTCATCAGGGGAACCAGCGCGCCGGCAATGCCGGCAAGCGCCGTCGTCACTTGGGTTTGTGCCAACGCCATCAACACCCCGTACAGGGAGCTCTGGACTAACGAGAGCATGAAAATGTGGAAGAGCTCTGTGCGATTGGCGGGCAGGCGAATCTTGCGCCACACCACAATCACCATCATCGCCAGCCCACCCAGCGCGTAACGGCTAAAGGCAATACCAAAGGGAGTGAGGAATTCCAGACCACTCTTGATGAAGATAAACGCCGAACCCCAACTGAGCGCAATTCCCAAATAGAGGGGCAACCAGGAGCGCGTGGGGGGCATATCTGGTCCTCCTCGGTGGGGCCTTAGCCCTCAACCCTCGCACATGAGGAACCGCCGGTGCGCAGTGCCCTGGTAGGCGGTGGCACTACTGACCAGGACGAAGCCGTTGCAGGAAGAAATACAAGTAGAGAGGAAACATAGTTTTTGGGCGTAAAATTCCACAGTCTTACGAAAGGACTTGGGCAAAAAGTGGCCAAAAGCACCCGCGGCGAAGAAATGAAATCTGCTGCCTCCGCCGGAAGTATGTCTCGTCGACAAATCCTGTTGGTTCTTGCCGGACTGATGTCGGGAATGTTCTTGGCAGCGCTCGATCAGACCATTGTCAGCACAGCGATGCGCACGGTGGCCGATGACCTTGACGGGTTGGCGTTGCAAGCCTGGGCCACTACCGCGTACCTCGTCACCTCAACGATTTCGACCCCTATCTACGGAAAACTGGGGGACCTTTTCGGCCGCAGACCCTTGTTTATGGTCGCTATCGCTATTTTCGTTCTCGGCTCTCTGGCGTGTGGCCTCGCGAGCACCATGTACGAACTGGCCGCCTTTAGGGCTCTTCAAGGCCTCGGCGCCGGAGGGTTATTCGCTTTAGCGTTGACCATCGTTGCCGATATCGTGCCTCCGCGCGAACGCGCCCGATATCAGGGTTTGTTCTTAGCGGTCTTTGGCACCTCCAGCGTGATTGGCCCGGTTGTCGGTGGCTTCTTTGCCGGAATTGACCAGCTTCTCGGGTTCGAAGGTTGGCGCTGGATTTTCTTGGTTAACCTTCCCATTGGTGCTGTCTCCATGATGTTGGTGTTCACCTTCCTCCATGTTCCCCACTTTGCTAAGCGGCAGAAGATTGACTGGCTGGGTGCCGTCATGATCTCGGTGGGACTTATTCCCCTCCTGCTCGTCGCAGAGCTGGGTCGCGATTGGGGTTGGGCATCGAGCCTGACGCTGGGGTTGATGGGACTGGGAGTCGCGGGCATCGTCGGTTTCATCTTCGTGGAAAAAGCGGCCGGTGAGTCTGCTCTGATACCCCTGTCGCTGTTTAAGAACGCCCCCTTTGCGTGGACCCAGGTGATGGGCTTCATTGTGGGTGTCGGAATGTTTGGGGGCATGATCACCCTCCCCCTGATTTTGCAAGTTGCCTACGGCGCCTCCCCCACCATGGCGGGGTTTTTGATGCTGCCGATGGTGGCAGGAATGATGGTGGCCAGCATTGCTTCTGGTCAAATTACGGGTGCCACCGGGAAGTACCGTGTGTTCCTCAATACGGGATCAGCCGTTCTCACCCTCGGGTTCGTCTACATGGTGTTCTTTCTCGATGCCGAAACACCCTTGTGGTTCGTGTCTATTGGCATGATCTTTATCGGGCTGGGTCTCGGTCAACTCATGCAGACCCTCACGATTGCCAGCCAGACCGCCGTGGAGTCCAAAGACATCGGTGTGGCCACCTCGTCCGCAACTTTCTTCCGCCAGATTGGCGGAACCTTAGGTGTTGCCGTCTTTATGACGGTGCTCTTTACCCAAGTGGAAGGCAAGATCGCGGATGCCTTCACGAAGCCTTCCGTGGCGGAAGGCCTTCAGGGTGCTTTGAGTGACCCCGCCGTGAGGGCGGATCCGGCGAATCAAATTCTCCTTCAGGCTTTGCAAGATGGCGGGGGAAATCTCTCGATTACCTCGGACAGTTCTTTCCTGATTGGTGCTGATGAACGACTGACTGCGGCTTACCGCATCGGATTTGTCGAATCCTCCCTCACCATCTTCGTCATTGCCGCAAGCCTTGCGGCGGCAGGGTTCGTCATTAGCTGGTTCATCCGAGAGATTCCGTTGCGCACCAAGAGCGCCGCCCAGGAGAACGCTGAGGCCGAGTCGGCGGCACAGGGAAGCTAATTCCCCAGGCACGCTCCTCGGGACCGTCCTAGGGTGGTGGTGACGAGGAGGAATGATGGCCACGCTCATTGGGGTATACCGGGGTAAAAGCGGGCCCAGGCGTGCCATCGCGAAGTTCCTCGGGGTTTCGTCCTGTGATCTTGCTCGAATCACCGACTCGAGACTGGGGTTTACCCGACAGTGGAAAAGCCTTGTCGAGCGCTTGGAGGCAGAAGGACACCACACTCACACCTGCGTGGTCGCTTCCGACGCGTCTGCTGCGATTTCTGCAGCAAGCGCGGGGCGTGAGCCCTGCGTGCTCATCGACGATGGCGGGGGCACGCTCAGCATGATTGTCGACTGGAATGACCTGGCCTTGGCTGCAGGAAATGTGGCGCGCTATGAGCGCATTCTGCGCTCCAAGCTCCTCATGTATTAGGGCTTTACCCCGTGATGTGCGAGACATTGGCGTCGATGGCCGTGTAGTGACCCCGGTCATCCACGCTGACGCGTGAGCT
>CAYUJX010000097.1:0-1750 GCA_964445125.1 uncultured Microbacteriaceae bacterium | reverse complement strand
GCAACGTGCAAATAGATGCCAGGAGTGCCCGTGCTCGCAGGTGTCTGCTCTACCGTGACGCTGTAGGTGAAGATGCGGGCACCGCCCGCGTCGGCTCCCCCGTCATCGTTGAAGGGATACCCGATTGACGCCGTGGTCCCATCCCCACTTAGAGACACCGAGGTTCCCGCCTCGTCACCCGCGCCTCCGAGGTAATCGGTGGCAACCGCGGACCACACGCCTGCGGAGTATTCGTAGAGCCGCGCCGCACCTGCGCGACTTCCCCCAGAACCATTGTCGGGTGCGCCGGCGAGCACCCGGGTTCCGGAACTACTGAGTTCAAGTGAGGTTCCTAGCTTTTCCCCCACAGCCCCGTCGGTATCGATTCCTTGTTGGGCCCAGTCCCCCGCGGCGTTATCCCAGGCGAAAACGCGAAAATGCCCGGCGTTAGTCGCGCTCAATCCCACCGAGTTTCTTGGCGCTCCGACCGCAAGAATTGTTCCCGCAGAGCTCAGAGACACCGCGCTGCCAAAGTAATCACCGGCAGCTTCGCCATTGATATCGCTACCCCACTGATCCCACTCCGAGGTACCGGTGTTCCACTGATAGGTGCGCACGTGCCCAGCGTCCACCCCCGTGCCGTCATTCTGCCGGGCTCCAGCAGCGACGATGGTGCCCGCGGTATTAATGGCCAGGGCATAGCCGAGGCGGTCTTGATCAACTTCCCCTTCGAGATCCACCGTTCCTTTGCGGTCCCAGGAGTTAGTTCCGCTGTTCCAGGAAAAAACCCGCACGCTGCCGCGATCGGTGCCGCCATCATCGTTAAAGGGCGATCCGATGGCCACCGTCGTGCCATCGCCGCTGAGAGCGAGGGAAAAACCAGATTGCTCTCCGGCGTTTTCCCCATCAATGTCCACCCCCATCTGGCTCCAGCTTCCCCCGGAGAATTCCCACACCTGCACGTGACCGGCGTCAGACCGGGCGCCACCAACATCGTTGCCAGGCGCACCTATGGCCACCCTGGTTCCCGAATCACTGATTGACACAGCGCTGCCGAAATAATCTGAGGCGGCCTCACCCTCAAGAGCTGGACCCAGGGGAGACCACGTGCCCGAGCTGTATTCGACAATCCGGACCTGCCCGGCGTCAAGACCGTTGCCTGCGTCCTTCCAAGCACCGATGGCGACCGTGTCGCCATCGGAATCCACGGATAAGGAAATGCCGAAGTTATCGCCTGCCGAATCACCAAGAATAAAGGAGCCTTTCTGGCTCCAGGCACCTTCAGCACTGGCACCAGAGGCCACCGAGAGGGCATAACCGAGACCTAAGGCCAGAGCGATGCCACGTCTGTGAGTGTAAGAAACGTGATGCATGAAGGCTCCCTTCGCTGTGTCATCGGCGAGAGAACCGCTACACCCGAGGGAGCTATGCACCAGCGCACAGTCGCGTTGCCAAAAGTCTTTCAGTGCTCCCCGTCAAACGCAAGAAATACTCAATATACGCTTGGGGACATAGTGCCTGTGATGGTCACAGTGCGCCGCATCGGGCGCTATCGTGGCTCACGGGGACGGGAAGAGGACACCATGTCAGAGGAACGGGTTATCGACGTTGAGCTTCGCTGGGGCGATAGCGATGCCTTCAATCATGTGAATAATGTTGTGTTCTTCCGTTTGCTCGAAGAAGCAAGGGCCCGTGTGATCCCCGCGGAGGGCCCAGGCTCCACCATTCTCAGCAACGGTCTCGTGGTGGCCGAGCAACAGCTCAAATACAC
>CAYUJX010000096.1:0-4936 GCA_964445125.1 uncultured Microbacteriaceae bacterium | reverse complement strand
CACCGCGTAAGACACGCCCGGGGCATTGTGATCTGACCCCACAGCCACCACTTCAGCCGGAATGCCCGAGCCAGGTAGGGACAGAAGGAGCGCCTCGAGGTTGGTGCCCGCACCCGAGAGGAGAACCACAATCCGAGAGGCCACGTGGCAAGCCTATCGGCGAGTGTCAGCGCGGGAGCCGGACAACCCGCCTGAAAGCAGGCCCAGCAAAACTCCAAAGAGCACTTCCACTCCCCACCACAGCGCTATCTGAGCCGGATTAGGGCCGACCTCGATAAATCGGCCCGGTCCCATCTCACCACTGGCGAGACTCGTCAGAATCGCACCCGCGCCAGCAGCAACACCCGCGGCGAGCAGAGCGGTGAAAAAAATGGTGACCAGAGGCTGCTCGTCAAAGCTCGTCGTATGTCCGGTGCGCCACAGTCCCCCGCGATGTTTTCCCAGCAGCCGGGTGCGTGAGGCCAGCCCCGCAGCAAAAGCCACCACAAGCGGCACCGCCACAACGACCAGCGACCAGGCGGGAACGTCCACAGCAAGAATCCCTGCCAGCGGCAGCGCAGGAACCGCCTGCAACGTCGTGCCTAACGGGGACACCACCGCACCGACACCCAAGGCGAAACCGGGACCCACTAACCAGGAGAAAGCCCACACCACCACTGTGGGGAGCAGAGCCAGCTGCGCAATCGACAGTGCGATGATTCCAAAGACTCCCGGCTGTAAAGATTCATACAGCGAGATCACCGGCACCCACGACACCACGAGTAACCCCGCTACAGTCAGCGCGGCGAGGCCCAGCATCCCCGCAAGCGACCCTATGCCTGCGGCAAAACCAGAGCGCACGATGGCGGAAGCTTTGCTGGGCATGCGCTCGCGCAACAGCGTTCTTCCGGCGGTATTGGGGCCTGCCCAGGTGGCCAAGGCCAGACCAGCCGCCAAAAAAAGCGCGGGCCTCACCAGTGCGTCCATCAGCTCGATGCTGACGATGCCCCCGGGCGTAGAGAAGACGAGCAGCCAGCTCAGTCCGACCATCATCCCGATGGCCAACATCCACGTCAGCAGCGGATAGCGCTTGGTCTCTTCCCGACTACCAATTCTGTACCCCCACAAGAGGGTGAGTAGAGCGATTCCCAGCAGAGCAACGTCAACGCGAAACCTCTGCCCCAGTGTGCCCAACGCCAAAGAGTCGGCAAGGTCTTGGGGCACGGAAATCGCCAAGGGCACTCCATGTCCTAAAAGCCAACCGTCTACCGCGACTCCCCACGAGGTGACTAAGTCGGTCGAGAAGCCATCATCAAAAGCCCACACCAAGGTCAGCGGAGCAATGAAAATACCCACACCGAGACCCACCAAGACGACGACATCGAGCACCGTGGCGAGGGCTACAAAACGGGCATTCATGGCGCCTTGAGCTTATCGCCAGCCACCGCGCACCATCGAGTGATCTAGAGGGTGGCCAGTACCTCCCGCAGCAGGGCGGCCGCCTCACTGGGCGTCTTCCCGACGGTGACACCCGCTGCTTCCAACGCTTCCTTCTTTGCCTGAGCCGTTCCGGCGGAACCCGAGACAATAGCCCCAGCGTGACCCATGGTCTTGCCCTCTGGCGCCGTGAAGCCCGCGACATACCCCACCACAGGTTTCGTCACGTAGTCCTTGATGAACTCCGCAGCGCGCTCTTCTGCGTCGCCGCCGATTTCACCAATCATGACAATCGCTTTCGTGTCCGGATCATTCTCGAAAGCTTCTAATGCGTCAATGTGGGTAGTCCCCACAATCGGGTCGCCCCCGATTCCGATGGCAGTGGAGAAACCAATATCGCGAAGCTCGAACATCATTTGATACGTGAGGGTTCCTGACTTGGAGACCAAGCCAATCGGGCCAGGACCGGTAATGGTCGCGGGAGTGATGCCGGCAAGCGCAACACCGGGGGTGATGATTCCGGGACAGTTTGGCCCGATGACGCGGGTTCCTCCCACGTTCTGGGCGTGAGCCCACAGTTCCGCCGTGTCCTGAACCGGTATTCCTTCGGTAATGATGACCAGCAACTCAATCCCTGCATCAATAGCTTCAATCGCAGCGTCTTTGGCGAAAGCGGGAGGAACAAAAGCGACCGACACATTCGCTCCGGTCTTCTCCATTGCCTCTGAAACCGTGGCAAACACGGGAAGCTCCACATCACCGTGGGTGACGGTGGTCCCGGCCTTACGGGAGTTGACTCCCCCCACAACGCGGGTGCCCGCCGCCAGCATCAGGGCCGTGTGCTTACTTCCCTCGCCGCCGGTGATGCCCTGAACGATGACAACCGAGTCTTTGTTCAAAAATATTGACATGCTTTTTCTTCCTTACTTCGCCGCTAGTGCGGCGGCTTTATCGGCGCCTTCGTCCATGGTTTCCGCCAGCGTCACCAAAGGGTGATTGGCTGCGGCAAGAATGCTCCGGCCTTTGTCAACGTTGTTGCCATCTAGCCTCACCACAAGAGGCTTGGTGGCGCCATCGCCGATGATTTCCAGCGCTTTCACAATGCCATTGGCCACAGCGTCACACGCGGTGATGCCTCCAAAGACATTCACAAAGACACTTTTGACCTGAGGGTCCCCTAAAATGACGTCAAGACCAGCGGCCATCACCTCAGCAGATGCTCCCCCACCGATGTCCAGGAAGTTAGCGGGCCGCACTCCACCGTGTTTTTCACCGGCGTACGCCACAACATCAAGCGTCGACATCACAAGTCCTGCCCCGTTACCAATAACCCCCACTTCGCCATCAAGCTTCACGTAGTTAAGGCCGCTGGCTTTTGCTTTTTCCTCCAGCGGGTCCGCGCCCGCTGAGTCAGCAAGGCCAGCGTGATGGGCATGACGAAATTCTGCGTTCTCATCCAAGGTCACCTTGCCATCAAGAGCGAGAATGTCGCCGGACTCGGTCAACACGAGAGGGTTGACCTCCACCAATGTTGCGTCCTCTGCCGTGAAGACTTCGTAGAGTGAGACCAAGACCGGAGCGACGGCGTCAATAAGATTCTCCGGGAAGCCACCTTGTGCCGCGATGTCCTTGGCCTTAGCAAGGTCAATCCCTCGGCTGGGGTCGATGGCCACCCGAGCAAGAGCATCAGGTCGCTCTTCGGCGAGCTGTTCAATCTCCACGCCGCCCTCATAGCTGCACAGCGCCAAATAATTACGGTTAGCCCGGTCGAGCAGAACCGAGAAATAAAATTCTTTATCGATGGCAGCACCTGCTGCCACCATGACGCGATGAACCACATGGCCTTTGATGTCGAGGCCCAAAATAGCCTCGGCTGCATTCCTGGCATCTGCGGGGGTGGGGGCAACTTTCACGCCACCGGCTTTGCCCCGCCCTCCCACTTTGACCTGGGCCTTAACCACGGTGAGACCACCAATTTTTTCCGCCGCCGCTTGAGCTTCATCGGGGGTGTCCGCGATGATGCCGGCGAGAACGGGAACGCCGTGACGCTCAAACATGTCACGGGCTTGATATTCGTAAAGATCCACGGCTAGGGGTCCTTCCGGGTTGTCGGCTAGGAGTACAGAAAATTACTCGCATCGTGTCGCTCTCCACCACCAGAGCGGGGGAACCGGGGTCAAGCCTACTACCGCGTCACGAAACGCCTGGCGCCCGCCTAAAGCTTGGTAATGGGGGCGATCTTGATCAGGAGCCGTTTGGTGCCGAGTGAATCAAAAGCGACTTCGGCCACTCGCCGAGCTCCCTCGCCGGTCACCAGCTTCACCACACCCGGGCCAAAATCGTCGTGTTCGATTCGGTCACCTGGAACGACGGTGAGGTCCCCGTTGTCGCGAACACTCGAGGTGACACGGTTGGACCACTCGGTTTTTTTAGGCGCTGGCGACAGTTCGTCCGCCATTCTCACGCTCCGTGACGAACCTCCCGAGGATCCTTGCCACCCCGAACTTCTCACGGCGGAGCCCAGAAGGTGCCCACTTCCCCCGGTGGCGGCCTGAGATTCTCGCCAGGAAATTAACGCGGCGGGGATCTCTGCAAGGAATCGACTAGGGGTCGCAATCGCGGTGTCTCCAAAAGTGCTTCTGGTCATCGCCAAAGAAAGGTGGAGCTTTTTGCGAGCGCGCGTCAGACCCACATACAAAAGTCGTCGCTCTTCCTGGAGGCCGCCGGGTTCGTTCGCACTCATCCGGTGAGGCAAAAGGTCTTCCTCGACCCCCGTAAGAAAGACAACATCAAACTCCAAGCCCTTAGCGGTGTGAAGCGTCATCAGAGATACCGATCCGGACTCGTCGGTGAGGTCGTCGGCTGCAGCCACCAGTGACACCTCGGTCAAAAAGTCCACCAGTGTGCCATCGGGGTTGTTGCGGCCAAATTCCCTCACCACGGACACCAGCTCTTGGACGTTCTCGGCTCGTGCCTGATCTTGAGGATCTGGGTTGGCCTGCAACAGCGTCAAGTAGCCGGTGTTCTGCAAGACCATTTCGAGGGTCTTCACCGGCGGATCCTCAGCCATCGTGGCTTCAGCACCATCCAGCGCAGCCCCCAACGACAGCATCGCCTGCGTCACCTTGGGCCCTAAGCCAAGCTCCGCACTCCTGCCCAAGGCCTCGCGGACACTGATGCCCTGCTTGTCGGCAAGGCCGACGAGAGCGGTCTCCGTGGCGGGGCCAATACCCCGGCGGGGAGTATTGAGAATGCGGCGCAGGGAAAGTGAGTCCGCGGGGTTGGCAATAGCAATCAGATAAGCCATAACGTCTTTTATTTCCGCACGCTCATAAAACTTTGTTCCGCCGATGACCTTGTAGGGGATGGCGGAGCGAATCAAAATGTCTTCCAATGCCCGCGTTTGAGCGTTGGTTCGATAGAAAATGGCCATTTCGGAATAGGGGACACCCTCATGAGTGAGAGACACAATCTGGTCGGCCACGAACTGGGCCTCATCGTGGGCGCTGTACCCGGTAAA
>CAYUJX010000095.1:0-5018 GCA_964445125.1 uncultured Microbacteriaceae bacterium | reverse complement strand
CGCTCCACGTTATCAATGGCCACGATTGGCACGTTGCGTTCACGCGCGTAGAGCAGGAGATCATCAACGGTCGGGTGATGAAGCACATGCTGGTAGCGATCGGTCACCATTGCGCCGCGTCTATTCCAGCGACGTCGACCCACAATATGGACGGTGTCGGCGAGAAATGCATTGGCGGTTCGAACGATGGACCCGATATTCAAATCGTGCTGCCAATTCTCAATTGCCACATGGAAACTGTGCCGTTTGGTGTCCAAATCAGCCACGATGGCTTCCATAGTCCAAAACCGATAGTGGTCAGCCACGTTCCGGGAATCCCCTGTAGCCAAGAGTTCTGGGTCAAAGTGGCTCTCGCCCGGCCAGGTCCCCACCCATGGTCCAACTCCGTAAGTGGATCGTTCGGGATGTCCGTTGAAGGTAGTCACCTGCACAGCCTAGGCACCACCGGGTACCCTATGGGAGTGATGCAGGATTCGTGGTCTTCGGCAGGGCGCAATCGCGTCCTGGAAGGCGACAACCTTCCCGTCCTTCGCGCTTTTGCCGATGAGTCTTTCACCCTGTGCTACATGGACCCGCCTTTCAATACAGGCAGAACGCAAACGCGGAGGACAACAACTGCTCGTGGCTCGAGCGAGGGAACACGTGGCGGATTTGGGGGCAAACGCTACGACGTCACGCTGGAGAAGCTGATGAGTTACGACGACTCTTTTAGCGACTATTGGTCCTTCCTTTCGCCACGATTGGAAGAAGCGTGGCGGGTGCTGAAACCGGAGGGGACACTATATGTGCATTTGGACTGGCGCGAAGTGCATTACGCAAAAGTTGCTTTAGATCTCATTTTTGGCCGGGACCACTTCCTCAATGAGATCATCTGGGCGTACGACTATGGCGCAAAGGCCAAAACCCGCTGGCCCACAAAGCACGACACGATTTTGGTCTACGTGAAGGATCCGTCCCGCTACATTTTCAACTCGGACGACATCGACAGAGAACCTTATATGGCGCCGGGGCTGGTCGGCCCTGAGAAAGCTGCGCGAGGCAAACTTCCCACCGATGTCTGGTGGCACACGATTGTCAGCCCCACCGGTAAAGAAAAGACCGGCTACGCAACCCAGAAGCCCCTGGGAATCCTGCGTCGCATCATCCAAGCCTCCAGTAACCCCGGAGATTGGGTGCTCGACCCTTTTGCCGGCAGCGGATCTACGGGCCATGCCGCTGCGCTACTGGGGAGAAAGTTTGTTCTCATCGATTCCCACGAACCCGCCTTGGACATCATGAAGGAAAGGCTTTCGGCCTATTTGTGATCGAGCAGACTTGCCTCAAAAATCTCGTTGGTTGAACTGCGCATAAAGCAATAGACCACTCTTTGGCCGTCTTCCCACTGCTCGACGGTGAGGGGATAAGCAATGTCTTTCACCAGGGTGGCAAAATTTTGAGCGTAATCAGTGTCTATCGCGTCGACGACGTCACAAATATCTCTGGCCACGATTGCCATCGCGGCCTCACCGGGAAAGCTCTCGGTGCGATCTCTCGAGACAAGCTGTGCTCGGACAAGCTGAGCGGGATGAGGGGTTGAGCATTCGACCACCTCAAACTCCTCAGCAAAAGCGTTATCAAAAAACGCCAGGCACTCTCCCCCGCGCAATTCTTCCCATGCCCACACCCCGGGGCTTTGTGGGCCTCCCCTTAGAGAGGGAAACACGATGGGTTGCTCGTGGAGCTCGGGTTCCACCACCGCAACGACTTCTGGGTCATTGCGAGTGCCGAGGTACTGGCCGACAAAGAAAGAGCCCACCAGCAGCCCTATTAGCCCGAGCGTTCCCCCCACCCATAGGCCCACAAACACACTCTGCCCCCTGGCCGTTGACTTGAGCACAGAGAGCGGTTCATCACGTGGTGTCTGGGAAGCCACTAGAGGCCAAGGTCAGACAGCTGAAGGGCTGCTCGATACGGGTAGCCCGCGGCTTCAATAACGGTATTTGCCCCGGTGTTGCGGTCCACCACCACGCACACTGCGACGACAATTGCCCCTCCGGCTTCGGCCACTTTGGCGGCGGTCAACGGTGACCCGCCCGTGGTGGAAGTGTCTTCGACGATTACTACCCTTTTCCCGTGAAGGTCAGGGCCTTCAATCTGACGACCGCGACCGTGATCTTTGGGTTCTTTCCGCACCACAAATGAGTCATAAAGCAAGCCCTGAAGAATTCCCCGGTGCATGATGGCCGAAGCTATCGGGTCCGCTCCCATGGTGAGGCCGCCAATCGCGTCAACGGGGGCAAACTCTGCGATCAGGGGCAACATAACCTCTCCAATCAACGGAGCCACCCGATGGTCAAGACTCACCTGGCGAAGATCGATATAGAAAGAAGCCTTCTTGCCGCTTGTGAGGGTGAAATCCCCATGGTGCACGGCGTCCTGGGAAATGTACTCAATCAGTTGCTTTTTCGGGCTGGACACGGCCATAGTCTAGCCGGGCGCCTTAAACTGGTCTGGTGAAAGTTGCCTGCTGGAACGTGAACTCTATCCGCACCCGATACCCGCTGGTGATCGACTTCCTGCACCGAAATGACATCGATGTCCTGCTGATGCAGGAGACAAAGTGTCGCGATGAGCAATTCCCTCTAGAAGCCTTCGCAACGGCCGGCTATGACCTCGCGCATTTCGGGCTCAATCAGTGGAATGGTGTGGGAATCGCTTCGCGTTTTCCCCTCAAAGATATCGAGCAGGGTTTTCACGGAATGCCGGGATTTTCTAAGGACCCCGCCGCGGAAGAGGCCCTCGAGGCCAGGTCCATTTCCGCTACCGTCGAGGGGTATCGCGTGTGTTCGGTGTACGTCCCCAATGGCCGCGGCGTAGGGGACCCTCACTTCACTTACAAACTCAAGTGGTTGCGCGCGCTCGGAGTCGCGTTTGGTGACTACTTCGCGAGCCCCGAGGCTCTGCCTTACTTAGTGGGAGGAGACTTCAATGTCGCTCCAGTGGATTCTGACGTCGGAGACCCATGGTTTCTCCAGCCGGGCACCACTCATACATCTGTCCCGGAACGCGAAGCGCTCGAACATTTTTCCGCTACCGCCAAAGTCGCCGACCTGGTGAGACCTTTGGTGCCCGAGGGTTACACATTCTGGGATTACAAACAGGGCAAGTTTGCAAGAGATCAAGGGCTACGCATCGATTTTCTCTACGGCTCGGTCGAGTGTGTTGAGCGCCTAGGCGGTGCGAAAATTCATCGGGAAGAACGCAGCCTCGAAAGTCCGAGCGACCATGTCCCGCTTTCCGTAGAGCTCCATACAACCCTCGACGAGGACGACGACCGCCCGATGGTGTTCTAGCTAGGGGCAAGAAACAGCGCGATAACCATCATCACCGGCAAGGAGAGCGCGGTAGTGATCACCACAGAATCCCGCGCGAGCGCAATAGCGACCGAGTATCGCTGGGCGTAGTTAAAAACGTTTTGCGCCGTGGGTAACGCTGCGAGGATTACGACAGTGAAAAGGGCTTGAGGATCAAGAGCGAACCAGAAGTGCCCCGCCACCCAGGCAATCGCAGGCATCACCAGGAGCTTGAGAACCGTTGCCAACACAATGTCTGGTCGTTGATCCTTGGCATCCCACAGTTTCTCCCTTGCAAGGGAGAGGCCTAGAGCAAATAATAAAGTGGGCACAGCGGCTTGACCCAGCAAGTCAAATGGCTCATGAACGATGTCGGGCAACGAGACCTCCAGTGCTGACACCGCCACTCCCAACGCTGACGCAATGATGAGAGGGTTTCGCACCGGCTGCGAGATGATCCGGCCAAAGGACGCTCTGCCACTGGTCGTGATGTCCAAGATTGTCAGGGCGATGGGGGTCATCACAATCAGCTGAAGCAACAGCACCGGCGCTGCCGCTGCCGAGTCACCGAGAATATAGACCGCCAAGGGAAGTCCAATGTTGTTGGCATTCACATAAGACGAGGCAAGACCGCCCACGGTCAACTGACTGACGTGGCGCTTCCAGAACACTTTCGCCAGGACCACAAAAAGCACCAGCGTTCCTCCCGCTGCAAGTGCGGAAACCGGGAGCAGGTTGGAAAACAGCTGATTGATGTCCGCGTCGCCCAGGACAACAAACAAAAGTGCAGGGGTAAAAACGAAAAACGCAGCCTTCGTCAGCACTTCCAGAGCATTCTCACCGAGAATCCCGATGCGGCCCACTGCGTAGCCGGTCGCGACTACTAAGGCAACAATTCCAAAACCCACAATGACAGCGCTCACAACGTCCCAGTCTGGCCTATGCAGATCACCTCCTCACACAGTGGGACAATGAGAAGGTGAAACTGCATGATCCCCATTGGCGAGGGTTCGCCAGCGACAACTATTCCGGTGTGCTGCCCGAGGTCCTCACTGCAATCCAGGATGCCAATCAGGGCCACCAGGTGGCTTACGGTGGTGACCTTTACACCGAAGCTTTGGGCGCGAAGATTCGAGAACTCTTCGGGGCCCAAGCGGAAGTGTTCCCCGTGTTTAACGGCACCGGCGCCAATGTGATGGCACTGACCTCCATGATGCCGCGGTGGGGAGCAGTCATCTGCGGCTCCTCCGCCCACATTCACACGGATGAAGGTGGCGCTCCCGAAAGGGTCAGTGGGCTCAAGCTTTACCCCGTGGCTCATCAGGGCGGGAAGCTAACGCCCGAAATTGTTGCCACGCAGGCCTACGGTTACGGCGATGAACATAGAGCGCAACCGCTGGTGGTGTCGCTCACCCAAAGCACCGAAGTGGGAACCGTTTACACCCCAGAAGAAATCGAGGCCCTCGCTGAGTACACCCACAGCCAGGGAATGCTTTTGCATATGGATGGGGCGAGGCTGTGGAATGCGGCCGCAAGCCTGAATCTTTCTTTCGCGGATTTCACCACCCGGGTTGGGGTGGATGTGCTGAGCCTAGGTGCAACTAAGAATGGTGCTTTAGGTGCCGAGGCCATTGTGGTCCTGAACCCCGATGCGGTGGAAGGTCTCACCTATCTGCGCAAGATGAG
>CAYUJX010000094.1:0-5153 GCA_964445125.1 uncultured Microbacteriaceae bacterium | reverse complement strand
CCAAGGCAGTTCTTGAAGCGGCCGGCGGAACCGTCACGCTCAAGTAGTTCTGGCCCCATGATTGGTGTGGCGCTCACCTGTGTGGGCGCCACACTTACTTAAGCCGCTGGCGGCCCCGTACTGGTGCGAACTTTGAGATCAACCTGGAGCTCCAGGTGGGCATCGTCGTTTTCGTCCCATGCCCCGCCCAGTTGAGCGAGTGCTTGGGACACAGCCATGCTGCCCTGTGTTGCCGGGTGCTGGTTCATGGTCGTGATCCCAAAAGTTTCCCCCAGAGGATGCCCATCGATTCCGATGATGGAGACATCTTCGGGCACCCGCAGCCCCAGTTCTCTTGCCGCGGTCAAGACCCCTAGGGCGATTTCGTCAGATCCAGCGACGACGCCGGTGGTGCGAACCGAGGGTCCACTGAACGCTTTCATCGCGCTTCGATAGCCCCCAGAGATACTGAAGTCATCTGCCCAAAAGTCGCGCTCATGAGACAGTCCGCCATCACTCATGGCTTGCCGGAAGCCTTTGAGGCGATTCGAGTGGACCTCAAAGTCCAATTGGTGCAATTGATCACCGCCGATGTGGATGATGCGTCGGTGGCCCAGGTCGATGAGATGGTTTGTTGCTCGCTGTGCTGTGACGACGTCGTCAATGGAGAAAGTGGGGACATGGGGAATACGCCCTCCCACGCCCACCACAGGTTTCCCCAACTTGCGCAGGCGTTGAACCTCATCGTCGCTAATGAAAAGTGTCAAAGCGATAACAGCGTCTACTCCTTTGCGAACGAGGAAATAGTCAAAAAGTGCTTTGCGTTGCTCTGGACTGTCCGTCAGTCGATATAGCGTTAGGTCGTAGCCGGCGCCAATCAAGGCGGACTCGACCCCGTCAATGACTTCACTATAAAACCAGCGGTTAATAAAGGGTGTGACAACCGCGATGTTTCTCGACCGACCCGTCGCCAAGCTTTCCGCGGCACTCGAGGGCACAAAGCCAAGCTCATTAGCGGCCCGAGAGACCCTGTTCCTGGTGTCTTGGGATACGGACCCTCTACCAGAGAGGGCCCTGGAGGCGGTGGACTTGGAAACCCCGGCTTGTTTCGCGACGTCCGCTAACGTGCTCATAAAGAGAACCTTATCGGCCACATTTCTCGCAGGACGGCGGAGTGTACAGAGTCCACGGCGATGTCTTCGACAGGAGTGGCGCGTATTATCAGGCTCACGAAGCCGCCTACGCCGAGTTTCGAGCCCGGAAGCCAGGAAGTTTTTTCTAAACGAAGAGCCAGGACAGCAATCGGAGTTGAATTTACCCATAATGGAGGGATGGATACAGTGAAAAATGTCTGGCGGTATCGGGTCCCCTTTGTGGTCCCAGCTCTCCTCATAACCCTCGTTGGCGGTTGCGCAGGAGCTGGAGTTGACGCACAGCCCTCACAGAGCCCCGAGGCCGTGTGTACTGCCGTTGGAGGGATGCGCGACGCTTGGTACGGAATAGATGGCGCAACCGTTGATACCTTCCTCGACTCGATTCTCCCCCTGTCCACCCAAATTAGTGAATGGGACGGAGAAGAGGACTCTCTTATCCTCGGAGGAGCACTCGTTGTCGAAGGTCAGGCCACCCTGATTGCTGGATACTCCCAACAGGGTCCAACGACAACATCCGAAACAAATCAGTTCGTAGAGGTTATTGGTCAATTCCCCAATCACTTGGACGGGCTGCTGACGCTGTGCGAGACAGCGAGCTCGGAATATTGATCCTCGCCTACTGACCCGCTACTTTTTTTCTCTGACAAAAATCTAGCGAGACAAGAAGCTCACAAACTCTGGAACCTGGCGCAAAGCAGACCGCGAAAGCCGACGGAGGAACGGTAGCGCGGTGCGACCCTCCTGGTGAACAGGGAGCCTGCACCTTGCCAGGCACTTACCGTTGTCCGGTTTTCCCGCGCAGCTGTGAAGGGACATCTTCAGGAAAGGCGCGGCGGCTCAGAAAGCGGTGGTGTAGGCATTGAGTGCGGGTTGCCCGCCCAGGTGCGGGTACAGAATGCGTGAGCCGTCAGGGGAATCGCCTTCTCGAACCAGATCTATCAGCGCTGTAATGGAAATGTTTTAGGTGTTCTGCGCGACAGAGAATCTAGAGCACCCCAGAGCTGCACCTTCCACTGCTAGTCTCGCGTGCAGTTGGGCTCATCGGCGCGGGGGCAGCTTGCCACCAGGCCGATGCCCCGATGAGGCAAGGGAAAGTTGCACCCATGGCAGTTGAATCTTCACCCACCGTTTTGGGGACACTGCTGCCCGAAAGGTCACTACCCGATGCGTCAGGGTCTCTCCATGAGGTCCGGCAGAAGGGATCACAGGCAACCCTCATTGCTTTTGTGTGTAATCACTGCCCTTACGTCCAACACATCGAATCTGCTCTGGCAGACACCGTGGCCCGCTATCGCCCCGAAGGCCTTCGACTATTAGCCGTGGTGAGCAATGACACCCTCACACACCCCGGTGATGGGCCAGACGGAATGGCTGAGCAGGTTGCTCGAGCAGGCTGGGATTTCCCTTACCTCATTGATGCAGACCAGTCATTCGCCCGGGAGCTTGGCGCTGTGTGCACACCAGACTTTTTTCTCTACAACCAGAGCTTCGCGTTGGCCTATCGCGGGGCTTTCGATTCGTCATCGCCAAAGAACGGCAACCCGGTGACCGGTGACCTTCTGGAGGGTGCACTGCGCCTCGTACTGGGCAACAACGACGTGCCCGAACCTCACCGCCCCGCCATGGGCTGCGGAATTAAGTGGTTAGAAGCCCCGTAGCTGCGGTGTGGCGACTGCTTGCCTATCCCTTAGGGCCGTTGCTCTCTGACAGGCCCCTCTACTTGTTAATCTGACGCACCGGCACAGAGTCGTTAGCAAAGAGACCTACTAGTTCGCCCACAGTGTGGGTGGCTTCGGCGGGGTGGCGGAAGGGAAGTTGAAGGTGAACAGAGTACACATTGCGCCGGCCTTGGCGCGTTTTGGTGAGATAGCCCGCGCTCTCCAAATCACCCACAATTGCCTGGGCTGTCCGCTCGGTCACCTCCGCAGTCTTTGCGAGGTCTCGAATACGGGATTCTGGGTCTTTCGCAATCAACAACAGAACCCGGCCGTGATTGGTCAGTAATGTCCACGGCCTATCCATGTCGTGTCTCGCGTTCATCATGGCCCTTAGTTCTCTCCCTGCGCTTTGGTAAACCCTAACGCGCCATTGTGGCTTTCGAGCTTCTCCACATGCATCCACCGATAGGCCGGGCTGACCTTTGCGAGCAAACCGAGAACCATCTCGTCACTCCAGGCTGCAGGGTCAGTCACGCTAAAGCGGCACCGGAAATGATCCACCACCGATGGCTGGACGCCGCGGGATGGCCACACTTGGATACCTCGGTTCGACATCATCTTCAGCTCAAATCCAGTGTTTTTGGTCACCTGGGTCAACGTGTGGGCAATCTGTTCGGGAGAATCACTGGACTCCACAAAGACATCGACACCGACTTTCGTCCGCGAACCTGGGTGTACATCGGACTCCGCGGTTGTCACTGGGACCATCTCAAAAGCGCGGTGCTCCCGTGAGGGCACAGACGATTCTTTTCCCAGACGTTTCATGACGGCGGCGGTGAAAGTGGCAGTTCCATGGGCCTCGCCGACGGCGATATCGGAAGTGTGGATCCCCTCTTCCAGCGTGAGGAAGAGTGCCTGCTCAAGTCTTTTTGCCGGCTCAAACTGGCCAATGTGTCGCAACATCATCACCGCGGAGAGGATTATCGCGGTGGGGTTGGCGATATCTTTTCCCGCAATGTCGGGGGCACTCCCGTGGACGGCCTCAAACATGGCCACTTCGTAGCCAATGTTGGCTGAGGGGGCAACACCGAGCCCGCCCACCAGGCCGCTGGCAAGATCGCTGATGATGTCGCCGTTCATATTGGTGGTCAGAACAATGTCGAATTGTTCCGGATGGACCACCAACTGGTGGGCACAGTTGTCGATGAGAAGGTGGTTGGTCTGGATGTGAGGGTAACGTGTGGCAACATCTTCAAACTCACTTTTGAACATTCCCTCCGTGAGTTTCATAATGTTGGCTTTGGTGGCAACGGTCACCTGGGACCGGTTTTCAGATTCAGCCAGGGCAAAAGCTGCGGAGCTCACGCGTTGACAACCTAAGCGCGAAATCAGTTTCAAACATTGGGCGACATTGGGGGTTTGCATATGTTCGATTCCCGCATAGAGGTCTTCCACATTTTCTCGAACAATCACTAAATCAATCCCTCGTCCGCTGAAGGGGGTGATGATCCCCGGCAGTTCGCGGGTGGGACGAATGTTGGCAAACGTTTCAAACGTCTTGCGAAGCGTCACATTGGCACTTTTGCCGCCGTGGCCGATGGGCGTTTCCAAGGGACCCTTCAAGACCACTTTGTTGCGACTAATCGACTCAAATGTTTCATCAGGAACTCCGCTATCGATGCCCCGGGCAAAACTTTTCGCGCCCGCTTCAGCCATTTCCCATACAACGTTAGCCCCACTGGCATCCACCAACGCCATGGCTGCGCGGACCACTTCGGGGCCAACGCCGTCCCCTCCGATGACCGTAACGCCTGCAGGGGAAGGGGGGCATGAGAGTGAGTTCATAGGAAAGAGAATACACGTAATTTGATTCGTGTATTACACGCTAAGCGAATGCACCTGAGGCTTGAGGCGGCCGTTCCTTTTCCTGTTAGTTTCTCCCGAGGTAAGAGCTTGTTGTGCAAGCCGACAGAAACAGACAGCTTCTGGGGAAACACTCTACGTCGCGGCCCCGGATGATGGCCGGCCCCCGCTGGTCGTCAGGCCAAACATGATTCTTCACGCAAACCACGCGCTGAGGGATTCGAATCCCCAACCTTCTGATCCGTCAACACACGGGACGCCGGAGAATGACCCTCGCGGGAACCACAGTCCTCATTCAGGGCAAACAATCATCGGTATTTCACAGGATCCGGAGCTGGGCGCATATCGCACTGCACATGAAGGCGCGGTGGTCCACGCCAGTAGTCCTAAAAACCAGGTAACTTCGGGCTTTTTCTCTGCGGAGGATGGGGGATTCGAACCCCCGAGGGCTTTCACCCAACACGCTTTCCAAGCGTGCGCCATAGGCCACTAGGCGAAT
>CAYUJX010000093.1:0-5349 GCA_964445125.1 uncultured Microbacteriaceae bacterium | reverse complement strand
TGTACTGCTGACACGACTGAAGAAGCCGTTACAGAAGAAGCAGCAGTTGTCGAAGCAGCTCCCGCAGCAGAGGGGCTTGACTTCCTCGCGTGTGCAGTTTCTGACGAAGGAAGCTGGAATGACAACTCCTTCAACGAAGCCGTGTATGACGGACTTCAACTTGCAGAGACTGAGCTCGGAGTTCAGCTTGCAGAGGCAGAGTCCAACAGCGCTGAGGACTTCGCACCTAACCTCCAGGCCATGGTCGATGCCAGCTGCGACGTTATCTTTGCCGTCGGATTCAACCTGGTGGCAGATGTGAACCTTGCTGCTGCAGCAAACCCTGGCGTGTCCATGGTGACCGTTGATGGGTGGAGCGAAGGAAACGACAACCTCAAGCCCGTCGGTTACAAGATGAACCAGTCCAGCTACCTCGCTGGTTACCTCGCAGCTGCGTACTCAACCACCAAGGTTGTGGGCACCTCCGGCGGTCTCCAGATTGACGCTGTGACCGACTTCATGTCTGGCTTCTACTTTGGCGCCAAGGCCTACGAGACGGAAACCGGCACTCCCGTGACTGTCCTCGGCTGGGACCCCATGGCAGCAACCGGTGACTTCTGGGGCAGCTTTGCTCCCAATGACCCCACCGGTAAGAGCATCACCGCCACTCAGCTTGAGAATGGCGCAGACGTGCTCTTCCCCGTTGGTGGAGATCAGTTCGGTGCCGGCTCTGAAGCCATCAAGGAATCCGGTGTGGACGCTGTCATGATCGGTGTCGACAAAGACATCGCGGCTACCTCACCTGAGTACGCCGAGTACATCCTGACCTCTGCTGAAAAGCGCATGGGCGCGGCAACCTTCGACATCATCAAGGCGTACGCTGTCGACGGCACTTTCAGTGGTGACTACTACATGGGTGACTTGGCAAACGCTGGAACGGACATTTCTCCGTTCTACGACTTTGACTCCAAGGTCTCTCAGGAAATCAAGGATCGCCTCGCAGAAATCAAGCAGGGCATCATCGATGGAACGATTGACCCACTGTCCTAGACAGCGGCTCGTCGTTCTACCATGAAGTAGTGAGAGGGGCCCTGGACAGCTGTCTGGGGCCCCTCATCCTTTCCCTCTAGGGTGAAAGAACATGACAGTGAGGATCAGCGAGCGATGAAGCTTGAATTGCAGGGAATGACCAAGAGGTTTGGTTCCGTTGTCGCCAATGACAACATTTCGATAGTTTTTGAGCCCGGTAAAATTCATTCCCTCTTGGGGGAAAATGGCGCCGGCAAGTCCACCCTGATGAATCTCCTCTATGGCCTCTACCAGCCGGATGAAGGCCGCATTCTCCTCGATGGCGAAGAGGTGTCGTTCTCAGGACCCAGCGATGCGATGGCCGCTGGTATTGGGATGGTCCACCAGCATTTCATGTTGGTGCCTGTGTTCTCGGTGGCAGAAAATGTGGTGTTGGGCAACGAGCCCACAAACCTTCTCGGGGTGCTCGACCTCGCAACTGCCCGCCAGCGTGTGACGGAGATTTCTGCCCGATTTGGTTTTAATATTGACCCCGACGCACTCATCGAAGACCTTCCTGTGGGAATGCAACAGCGCGTCGAAATCGTGAAGGCACTGGCACGAGATGCGCAGGTCCTCATCCTCGATGAGCCCACCGCGGTGCTCACGCCTCAAGAGACCGATGAACTCATGGAAATCATGCGGCAACTCGCGGGTGAAGGAACATCCATTGTGTTCATCACCCACAAGTTGAGAGAGGTCAAAGCTGTTGCCGACGTCGTGACAGTCATTCGCGGCGGTAAAGTCATTGATTCGGTTTCGCCCGAAACTGACGTGGCCAAGCTTGCGTCGTTAATGGTTGGGCGCGATGTTGACTTGACCGTGTCCAAAGCCGAAGCGAAGCCTGGGGCACCCGTTCTTCAGATTCGCAACCTTGTGGTCGTCGATGATCGCCAACAACGTGTGGTTGACGACGTGAGTTTGGACGTTCACGCCGGAGAGGTCCTCTGTATTGCCGGGGTTGAAGGCAACGGGCAAACCGCCCTGGCCGAAACGCTTTTGGGGCTCCGCAGCGTTCAAGGGGGAACAATCACGCTTTCTGGCCAAGACATCACCCATTCCCGGGTGAAAGATGTTTTGGAAGCCGGTGTGGGGTACGTTCCTGAAGACCGCAAGAAAGACGGTTTGGTTGGCGACTTCACGATTGAAGAGAATTTTATGCTTGATGGCTCCTATTCGAAGCCGTACGTCAACGGGCTGTCCATTGACTTTGAGTCCCGACATGAACACAGCCAAGACCTGATTGAGCAGTTTGATGTTCGGACTCCGTCCTCTACGACCTTGGCGAAGAAGCTCTCGGGGGGAAACCAGCAAAAAGTTGTTGTTGCACGGGAACTGTCGCGCAACTTGAAACTGTTTGTCGCTGCGCAGCCGACCCGCGGTGTCGACGTGGGGTCGATTGAATTCATCCATGAAAGCATCATCAAGACCAGAGATGCGGGTATCCCCGTACTCATCATTTCGACAGAGCTCGATGAAGTGTATGGACTCGCAGATCGCATCGCGGTGATGTATCGCGGGAAGGTGGTGGGTATTGTGCCCCCTACGATTTCACGAGAAGACATGGGCCAGATGATGGCGGGAATTATTCCGGCGGCAGTTGCAGCATGACGGTGATGAAGGAGATTCTCTCCACGGGTCCGACAAAAGCTTTCTTGTCCATTCTGATGGGCTTCTTCGTCGGGGCATTGTTCATGATTGTGTCAAGTGAAGATGTCGGTGAGGCCTGGCAAGCCGGCGGGTTGATGGACGCAGCGCAGGCGGCGCTGATGACGGTCGCTGAGGGCTACGGAGCGCTCTTTCGCGGCTCGATTTTCAACGCCCGTGCTGACGACCTGGTCACGGCAATGCGACCGCTGACCGAGACACTCCGACTTGCTGGACCCCTCATCGCAGCGGGCTTGGGAATTTCTTTGGGGTTTCGGGTGGGCCTTTTCAACATTGGCGGTAACGGCCAGATGGTTTTTGGCATCCTGTGGGCAACATGGATCAGCACCCGCGTTGAGATGCCGATTATCCTGCACATGGTGGTCGCTGTAATCGTGGCGATTCTGGGTGCCGCGCTGTGGGGAGCCTTGGTCGGCTTTCTGAAAGCACGCACCGGGGCGCACGAGGTTATTTTGACCATCATGCTGAACTACGTGGCGATTAGCCTTTTCACTTGGTTCATTCGTTCCCCCGACCTTTTGCAGGCCGAACAGGCAGGGGGGACACCGAAGGCAGAAGCCCCTGCACTCACGGCGCAGTTGCCCCAATTGTTTCCTGGGTCCTACTCGTTGCACCTAGGTTTTGTGCTCGCTATCCTCGCAACTTTTGCGTATTGGTGGCTGATGGAGCGATCCACCATCGGGTACCGATTCCGTATGGTCGGCCATAATCCTCATGCCGCACGAACGGCCGGCATCTCTGTTGAGCGCACCTATATTTGGGCGATGGGCACTTCCGCGGCTTTCGTGGGAGTCGCCGGAGCTAACCAAGCTTTGGGTACCCAGGTGGGGTATACCGAAACAATCCACGCCAACATTGGTTTTGACGGCATCACGGTCGCGCTGTTGGGAGGGGGCAACGCCCTGGGGATCTTATTTGCAGGACTGCTTTTTGGAGCGTTCAAGGCCGGGGGCCCCCAAATGCAGGTTATTGGGGTATCCCCTGAAGTTCTCGACATCGTTCAAGGAGCCATCGTGCTTTTCATTGCCGCCCCACCTTTGGTGCGGGCAATTTTTAGACTTCCTGCTATGAGCTCAACGCCCACGCTTGATCGTCTGAGAGCCAGGCTGCGGAGAAAGGACACAGCATCATGAGCATGGAAGTGAAGCCGGGAATCTTTTCCCTCGCCGAAGCAAAAGTGAGCTGGAAAGCTCCGTGGTTGATGGCGTTCTTTTCACTGTTGGTGTTTGTTGGCTTCGGTCTTTTAGGCCGCAGAGAACCCGTTGAGTACACTCTCACGTCCGATGACGCTGCTATTACGCTGCCGTCCATCACGGCTCTCTCCAGCACCGTGGGAATAGTGCTCGGTATCCTGTTGATGGCTATTACGGCCTTCTCGTTTGTGTGGGTTATCTCCAAAAAACCTGTTCCACTGTGGTGGTCGATGGTGTTTGGCCTGATCGCTGTGATTTCGCTGCTGGGCTGGCTTGCAGCCGGTGACCGAGTGCCCTTTGCGTTCATTTTGGCTAACGCGATCGTATTGGCCATCCCCATCATTTTTGGCGGGATGGCGGGTGTGATGTCAGAGCGTGTGGGCGTTGTCAACATTGCTATTGAGGGGCAACTCCTCACGGGCGCTTTTGTCGCTGCCGTTGTGGGAACTCTGACCGGCAACCTCTACCTCGGTCTTATTTCGGCGATGATCGCCGCGGGACTCGTATCAACGATCCTCGCGGTTTTTGCGGTTCGCTACCTTGTGGACCAAATCATCGTGGGTGTCGTACTCAACGTGTTGATCATTGGAATCACAAACTTTTTGTACTCGCAGTGGCTGACCCAAGACAGTGCTGGGAGCAATAACCCCGGAACATTCGACATTGTCGCCATCCCCTTACTGAGTGAAATTCCCATCCTCGGTCCCGTTATTTTTGACAACAGGCTGACGGTGTACCTGGCATTTCTCATCATTCCGTTGCTGTGGTTTATCCTCTTTCGAACCCGTGCGGGGTTGAGGGCGAGAGCTGTGGGGGAATACCCCATGGCGGCAGACACGATGGGTGTCAACGTTGCGAGGACCAGGTTCTGGTGGGTCACTATCGGAGGCTCGCTTGCGGGCCTTGGGGGCGCTGCCATCACCATTGGGAACGTGGGAGCGTTCGGACAAGAAATGTCCGGCGGTCAAGGGTTCATTGCGCTTGCCGTGGTGATTTTGGGGCGCTGGAACCCGTTCTATATGTCGGCAGCCGCCTTGCTATTCGGCTTCTCCATCATCCTTCGAGTGTGGGCCAACCAGGTGAGCCCCGGTATCCCTACCGACTTCATCATCATGGTGCCCTACCTGGTCACCATTATTGCTGTCGTGGGGTTTGCAGGCCGCGTGCGGCCACCGGCGTCTGTCGGCAAGCCCTACATAAAGGAGTAAAGAGTGGAAGACAGCCAGTGGGCAGAACTTCGACAAAAAGCTGTCGACGCTATGAGTCGCGCCTATGCCCCGTACTCACATTTTCCGGTGGGTGCAGCGGCGATGGTAGACGATGGCAGGTTTGTCTCTGGCTGTAATGTGGAGAACGCCTCCTACGGGGTCGGACTGTGCGCCGAGTGCTCTCTTGTCTCGGAGCTCGCCATGACCGGCGGCGGAAAACTCGTTGCCTTCAC
>CAYUJX010000092.1:0-5484 GCA_964445125.1 uncultured Microbacteriaceae bacterium | reverse complement strand
GCTTGATCCGTGTGAACTCCGCATTCATCTGGATGATCGGCCGTTTGGCCATGTCTTCCCGGGTGACCGCACGCTGGTGCGGGGTGGTCGCGGTGTCTGTCGCAACAACTTCTAAGGTGATTGTTATCAACATCCACCTGAAGAAGGGTTGCGCTTCCGTTTAGAATTCGGGGTCGTCTGCTGCCGATGAATAGCAGCATGGTCGTGACCGAGCCGCTCACCGACTCCGAGTTTGAGTCGGTCGGATGGCACCGAGGTGAGCTTCTCGGCGACATGGCGCATAGCTTCTCCTACCTCCAGCGCACCGCCGACAGACGGATCGCACTCGGTGGCCGGGGCGTTCCCTACAACTTCGGATCGAGCTTCGACCGCGACGGCCGGACTGCGCAGAAGGCGGTCGGGCAACTTGCGGCACGCCTCCTCGAGCTCTTTCCCGGACTCACCGAGACGAAACTGCACCACACCTGGTCTGGCGTGCTTGGGGTGCCCCGCGACTGGACGGCAGGCGTCACCTACGGCGCCAGCACCGGCATTGTCATCGCTGGCGGCTATGTCGGTCACGGGCTCACAGGTACCAACCTCGCGGCGCGGACCGTGCGCGATCTGCTGCTCGGGGAGAGCACACCGCTTACCCGCCTGCCGTGGGTCGGTCACCCGGCCTTATGATTTAGGTGACATGCATTGATGAATGACGCCACGACATCGAGTGCCGCGCATAGATAGTGGGAGGGCGAAAAGTCATCCCCAGAGGAGATGGGCAGTGGTTCTGATCGCTGGGCGGGATAATAGAGGCAGAGGAGGCGCGACATGGAAAAGCTGGTGTATGCCAATGCGATCGAATATGAGATTCCGGCTTCGCTGTCGGACCTCGCTGGCCCCGACTCCGGGGTGATCGATCTTCCGAGAACCCTCTACTGGGGGCCGGAAGAGACTGTGGACCTAGGTGACTCCGTCGACGTCCAGAGGATGTATCAGGCAGTAGTGCGAACCGGCACGGCAGCCGAGCAGACCGAATGGTTGAACCGCGACATTCTCATTGCAGCCTGGCCAAACCTCGTTCTCCCGACCCGGTGCATCGACTTATGGGAGTCGAGTTTTCCTGAGCTGGCAAAGCTCTAAGCCGTGGGGCTCACAAACGCCCAGCGGGCAGTCATCGTGTCTGGGCTGCGTGCGGCGCGCGAGTATGGGTTCGCCCTCGCGGGTTCTGGAGCGCTTATCGAGTACGGGATTGCCACTCGTCGTACTGACGATGCTGATTGGTTTAGCACGATGGAGCATGCTGACTCGTTCGACAAGGCCGTCGCGGCAGTGATCACCAGCCTGGAGGGGGAAGGATTTTCCGTCTTGCCAATCAAGAGGGCGGGCTCATTCTTCAAATTCGGTGTCGCCACGCCCGATGGAGAAACCGTCGAAGTGGACATGAGCCTCGACTGGCGCAGATACAACCCAGCAGAGATTGCGATCGGGCCAGTCCTGAATATCCAGGACGCGGCAGCAGCAAAGGTCGCGACGATCTACTCACGCGGTGAAGCGCGCGACTTCATTGACCTGTGGTCGATTAGAAACACTAGGCTCTGGACCGACGAAGAACTCTTCGCGATGGCACGAGACAGAGACGAAGGTATCGACGTCGAGCAATTCCTGGTCATGCTCGGACAGATTGAACGATATGACGATCGGCGATTCTCCGTGTATGGACTGTCATCCGAAGAGATCACCGAGGTGCGCTCGACCGCTATCGCATTCAGTCAAAGTGTCACGTCCTTGGATCAGAGCCAGATTGCGGTGCCTGACCACAGCGGCGACGTCCATGTGCGATCGCACAGCCGACACGGTTCAGCTGTCCGTCACTACTGGCGGGCTCGACCGACTAGGCAATAGACCCGGGGGCACGCGGGCCGCCTTGGCGATAGCCAGCCTGGCTCGCGCCTCCCTCATCGCGACCTGTGCCGGCACAGACCAGAGGCTATTGAGCAGGGCAGCTCCAGACTCGTCTTCCTGTGCGTCGTAGATCTCGCGATAGGTCCGCTGCGGGTGGTCGTCAAGGTAAGCACGGATGTCAGTGCCGTAGTCGGCTACGTTGTCAACGCGCAGGTTCGCCAGCCGCATGAGGTTGAGAAGTTGGTTCAGCCGTGCCCGGTTCCGGAAAGCGAACGCCCGCGGCTGGAGCGACTGTCTGAGACTTAACAACGGTTGCTCCACAGCGCCGTTGGAGTAAACCGGCGGAATCCGCGATCGGCCTTGGGTCTGGCCACGCATCCAAGTGGCGTTCATCTTCAGCCACCCGTTCGTCAGCCGCAGCTCGGGCCGACTCACCACCTCAGCCTCGAACGCGTCCCACCGATCCCGGGACTGCAGCGCACCTCGGAACAGTGCTCGCGCGCGGTCGTCCGGTTCGAGCACGTCACTTCGGAAGGCGGCCTTGACTCGCTCGCTCAGGTGGTGCTCGCAGTGGTGGATGAGGTTCACAGCGGCCCATTCGCCCCACCTGATGTTCACGCCAGCGACGATGGCCTTGTCCTGGTCACAGACGATCGACTCAGGCTTCCCTGGAAGCGATCGGAGGGATTCCGCCCAGGCTTGTCCGTCGCCGGTTGGGCTGGCTTCGAGCTTCCAGAGCCGACCGTTCTTGCCGTCCTTGTCGTACCCGTAGGCGGCGAAGATGAAGTACAGGGCGAGATTGTTTCCGGTGAGTGGATCCGTCTACCTGAACGGGCCGCGGTCACCGCTCTCGGAACTGGGAGTTCGAACCACTCCGCTGGTTGGGAGCAGCGACCCTCTACGCCGCCTACCGCTTCGCGGACCGACGAGAATATGTGACGAAACGGGCGACGACGCATCCTGCAGCCCGTTTCGCAACGGTCATCAGCGGCCGTCGTTGAAAGCGGTTCACTCAAACGCGGGCAATGCGCCCGCGCTGGTCAGTTCATAATGGATTCATGCTGGGAACCCTGCACAGCGCTTGGGGTAACCACTGTTTTAGCGGCTCCGATGCGGGCTGGTGAGCGGACGCTTCTCGCGTCACTCGCGATGAGTCCCGATCCGAGCCTCCTCGCTTCATGGTGTCCTGACGATCGATTGTTATCGCAATATCGCCATAAAGACGCTATATTGTGAATACGCAATAGTATTCTTCTATTGTGCAATCGCAATAATGTTGGAGGTGAGATCGTGGCAAAACACACAGCGCAACTTCGTTCGCCGGGCGAGTTTGGTCTTGCTGTTCAGCAGGCACGGATTGAACTAGGGCTTTCGCAAAACGAACTGGCAGAAGAAATTGGCATTCCCCAGAGCACAATTAGCCAGCTCGAGAGCGGAAAATCAACAATCTTTCTGCGACGCCTTCTGACGATAGCCAAAGCCACAGGCATCGAGTTCACGGCTTCGTGGGGAGATGACGATGCGGCTCGCAGTTGAACTGTATGGCACCATGATCGGCACCATCGAGGGCGATGCGCGTTCGTTTGACTTCATTCCTACGCCTGAAGGAATCGCCGAGTTCGGTATGAATAGCCCGGTGCTCTCTGTGGCGATTCCGCTCGTCCCGGCCCAACTTCGCCACCGAGCTAAGCGCCGTCGCAATTGGTTTGCCGAGCTTCTCCCGGAAGGTGATCAGTACGACTACATGCTCGCGCAGGGCGGTCTACGCAGGGGAAACACTCCGGCGTTTCTCGCCCGATATGGGCGGGATGTCGCGGGTGCGTTGCAAGTGTGGGACCTCGACGACCCCACCGAGCCGAAAGTGCCCCGGCTGAAGTCGCTTTCGGATACCGAAGTGCGACATCTGCTTGAAGACCCGATCGGCTCGCCCCTGGCCAATACAGACGGCAACGGTCGCTCGTCTCTCGGCGGAGTGCAACCCAAGGTCGTCATCGCTAAAACTTCCACGGGCTGGGCGCAAGCGCTCGATGGGTACCCGACCACCCACATCCTCAAGCCTCAATTGACGGCGCACAAAGCGACAATCATTTTTGATGAAGAGTATGGATCGCGCCTCGCGCGCAGCATCAGGCTCGCTAGCTTCGCTACAAACATCCTGGAATTTGAGGGGCTGCCTGCACTGGTCATCGAACGGTACGACCGAGTAGATGGGGAACGGGTGCACCAAGAAGACTTCAGCCAGGCGCTGGGAGCATCCGGGAACGAAAAGTATCAGGAGCTCGGAGGGGTAGCAAGCCTTAAGCGAGTCGCGGAGGTTCTGAAGGCGTTCTCGCCTGCACAAGAACTACATACACTGGCGAGAATGGTCGTGTTTGCCGTGGCAATTGGCAACCTAGATCTGCACTCCAAGAACCTTGGGTTGCTGCATTCGAGAGAAGGTGAAGTGCGACTGGCCCCCACCTACGATGCAGTGCCACAGGCGCATGGAAGCGTCGATGGAAAACTCGCCTTGAGCGTCAACGGCAAATATCGGCTGGGCGAGATCACTCGCGCCGACCTTCATGCTGAGTTCGGTGTGTGGGGATTGCGCAGTGCGCGCGCGGCAATCACCGAAACACTGGACGAGTTGGCGGAAGCAGTCGTGGTGGAGGAGCCTTTGGCCGGCGCATACGAGCTGCTTGACGTTCAGATCAAGGCGTTCATCGAGAACCTTCAGGACGGCAAGTCACCCACAGGTCAAAGTTGAAGCGAGGCCTAGGGTTCTTCAGCTTTCAGGGATTGATTCCCTCGGGAGCTTGCGCACGCGCACGCGCGCGCGTGCGTCGGCGTCGACGCTCCGGGATCATGGAACGCATCTCTTCGAGCTTGCCGAAGCACAGCAGCCGGTCGCCAGCCTCGAGTACGACATCCTTCTTTGGGTTCGGGATCACGGTTCCTGTACGGACACTGTCCCGGCGTTGCGGGCACTCAGCGTTCTGCTGCTCAACGGGTGCCCGTCTAGGCCCAATACCTTAACTGAGCGGTATTGACGCTTCTACGCCTTTTGTCAAGCTGTTTGGTTGTCGAGTTTTCTGAAGAGTGAGCGCGAGATGTAGCGTTTGAGGCAGCGGAGGATTTCTTTGCGGGTTTTTCCTTCCGCTGTTTTCTTCGCGACGATCCAGAGCACGATCTCGCCGAAGTAATTCGGGTGGCGCGAGCGCGACCACAGCCCCGTGTGGATGAAGGTGCCTTCGTTCTTCGGGTTGGCTTTGAACGCAGACTTCTGCACGTCAGCCGTGACCTCGAACGTAAACCCGACTACCCAGAGGACGATTCCGACAATCGCGAGCCAACCGATCGGCTCCCGCGACGAGACCTCGCTGCTCAGGGCAATCCATGCCGCCGACGCGGTAAGACTCACCCAGAGACCCTGCAGGATCCAGACCCGCAGGAAGTGAGAAGTTCCTCTTAGAGACGTGTGTTGGGTGCCAACAGGACGGAGCCTTAGAGGGGAAGAATTACGTCTTCAACTCAGATGAAGTAGCCCCACGGTTGCCCCCACCTACCCGCCCTGTAGGGCAGGTGTCAAAGCGAGAGTTATCTCGCGTATACCTTGTCATATGC